>JBBRZQ010000039.1:0-35807 GCA_038236535.1 Actinomycetales bacterium | reverse complement strand
GACGAGGTAGAAGGCGAAGAGCAAAGCCGCACCGATGGCAGCCCGTGCCAGTGGCCACCAGTCACCCGCACCTAGGGCGGCCACGGTCAGCAGCACTGCGACCACGGGATAGGACGGCAGGACGATGGCGTTCGGGAGTCGCTTCGTGTCGATGTCGATCATTGCCAGTGCGATCCCGGCCGCGACCAGATACAGGTAGGCGGGCAGCGCCCACGGCATGTCGAGGGCAAGCAGGTGCCACGTGACCGCGGCGAACAGCAAGCCGGTGCCTGCCTCGACGAGTGGATACCGCGCACTGATCGGCGTCCGGCAGTCGTGGCACCTGCCACGCAGAACGAGCCATCCGAGCACCGGGACGTTGTGCCGACGCCGAATCGGGCTGCCACAGGCCGGGCACCGCGACGCCGGGCTGATCACGGACTCGCCGGCCGGAACGCGATAGATGACGACGTTGAGGAAGGACCCCACCGCCGGGCCAAGCACGCCGGCCATGACGGCCCACACGATGTCAGTCGTCAGAGTCATTGACCGGCCGTCAACGCTGGACACTCCAGCTGAGCACCTTCGCGGTCGCTGGGGCCCCGGTGACCTGGACCTTCGCCCGCAGCTGCGGGGTGCCGGAATGGGCGCAGGCGGTGCCCGAGATCGGGCATACCCAGACGTTCACGTACTTGATCGAGTAGCCGGTGGTGCCGCCGTTGCTGTCCGCGGGAATCTGGACGACCGGGCCCTTCGGTGAGGCGCCGTTGACCTCGATAGCGAAGCTGCGCAGCACGAGCCCCCAGTTGAAGTTCTGCCCGTCCGAGTTCTTCATCTTCAGGTACATACGGGCGTTGGGAGCGTAGGTGAGCCCCATGATGTTGAAGGCGGCCTGGCCGTCGTTGGAGTTCTGGAACAGCGAGCAGTCATCCTCTTTGCAGACTGTCTCGGTGCTGACGGACGCGGTTGCCTTGCCGCCCTGCACGGGTATGGGCTTCGTCGGACCGTAGATCGCGATGGGCACGGTCTTCGCATCAATGTATGAGGCGCATATCTCGAACTGCCCCTTGCCCAGGTCGATCCGGCTCACCCCGCCGAACACGAACTCCACCCCCGGCGCCACCTGCTTGCTCGGGTCGGCGCAGGCGCCGGGCGAGGATGGGTTGAGCGCACTGAGCTTTGACAGCGTCGCAGCGTCCGCCGGGTCCAGACCCGTGATGGGTTTGCCGGACGAGTCGGTCGGTGTGCCGCCGACGAGCCGCGCCGGGGCCGCCCAGGAGTCGGGGAAGTCGAAGTAATAGGTACCCGGGCTGAACCACACGACGCTCTTCGTGCCGCAGGGTCCGTTAAGGTCGGCCACGCTCGTGTACAGGCCCGGCCGAAATGCCGCGTATGTTTTCGAGCATACAGGCTCGGGTGCGGGCGATACCGCATCCTTCGGCGCAGGATAGGTCGGGATGGCTACCGGCAGCGCCCCAGTCTTGCAGGGCGTTGGCGCGAAGTCGCCTATGCAGTTGTTCAGTGAGCTGGCCAGTACCGCGACTCTCGCGCCGGTGACCGCGAGAGTGTTCTTGCCGGTGTCGATCGAGGACTTGGAGATGACGTTGCCATTGCTCACGGTCACCGTCTTGTTGGCCGACTTCCTGCCGATGTCCTGGCCAGGGACATCGAGCGCCGTGTCGTCCCCGACCGTGAACAGCGCGTCTGCAGGGGTGTTGTCCGGACCAACCACCACACCCGTGCCAGTGGTCTGGTCCGGCGTACACGAGATGTAGGCGTTCAGGGATGTGGTGCCGGCGCGTGGCGTGTAGAACGCGGTGGTCCCGGTGCCCAGGGTGAGCGGGTCCCCGGCTGTGAAGCAGTTGTTCGGGTATGTGCCGTGGACCAAGCTGTCGATCGCGACCTGGCCGGCACCGTCGGCCGCATAGGCCGTGGCCGCCTGGTCGCGGAGGGCAACGGTGGCCCGGATGCTCGTATCGGAGAACACCAGCAGCGCGGCACCGGCCAGCGCGATAACCGTCACGATGACCAGCACCAAAAGAAGGGCGGCTCCACGATCGGCTGCCGGTTCACCCAGGAGTGGTTTGCGCTGTTTCATGATGGCTGTCTCCGTCTCCGTAGTCCGGTGGAGGTTGTGGGTTCGGCGACGACCGTAAACCGATGCTGGACGACGTCCCGTGCCCAGCGGGAACTGGAGCTCCTCATCGCAGGCTGCTCCAGCTCAAGATGGTCACCGGCAACGGCTTGGCTGAGCCAGTGATCATCGCCTTGGCCCGCAACGCAGTGATCTTGGAGGGATCTGTGCTGCAGGTGGAAGTGGTGATGGCTGGACACACATACACCGTGAGGAAGACGACTGGCACACCGTTACCGCCGGTGGAGTCATCCGGAACCTCGATCACCGGGCCGGAGTAGCTGAACGATCCGGTCTCCTTGATCCACAGCGACCGGCTGATGACGCCGAAGCGCAGCACCTGCTGGGCGGCGCTGTTCAACGT
Organism: Actinomycetales bacterium; assembly: GCA_038236535.1. Lineage (GTDB taxonomy): Bacteria > Actinomycetota > Actinomycetes > Actinomycetales > Dermatophilaceae > UBA4719. Next base: position 33,330 of record JBBRZQ010000039.1, on the reverse strand, counting down.
CAGGTCAACGGCGGCAAGGGGGGCGTAGGTGGTGCCCTGGATGTAGAAGGCCCCTGAGAAGCTTGAGAGCGCGGACGTCGACAGCACAGCGCACGATCCGTTGTTCGGATAGATCACCGTCATGCAGTTTGCGGTGATACCTGACATGTTCTGGCTCCGGAATGCGGGCTTCACGTAGGTGATGTCCAGCTGAATGGCGTCGAGGCTCTCGGTTCCTGCATGGGTCAGGGTTGCCTCGTAGGCCATGTCTGCGCCGGTAAACCCGTAGTCGTGCACGTACTTGGAGAAGTCCGATGTCGTGGCATTCAACACCTGGACGGGGAGACTGTTGATCACCAGCCCGGTGCTGCTGGGCTTGGTCAGGCCGCTCGGGATGATAGCCGGACCGGCTGGCGAGCCTGCCACCCCTTTCGGCGTGAAGGTGAGCTTCACGTTGTCGGCCGTCACATACTTCGCCGAGTTGGCGTGTCGGACCCGGATGGTCGCCAGCTTCACGATGCTTCCGGCCGGTATTATGGCGGACGGTGGCACATACCCCGTCACGCTGATCGCCGAGGTCTGCGACGTGGTGGTCGCCTTCGCCCAGGTCGCCGAAATGCTGTCCTGCAGGAAGACATTCGTCGGATTGATGAACAGCCCCGCGCTGAGAACGGTGCTCATCTTCAGCGATCCCGTGACAGTTACCCCCGTGCCGGTCAGGGTCGTGGTCGTGGCCCCGTAGCCGGCCCGCACCCCATACACCGCGATCGGTGGCCGGGTGGCTTGGTACGTGCCGCAGATCTCGGCATCGGCCGATCCGCCGAGGGCGAGCTGGCTGTCCCCACCAAAGATGAACTGCACCCCCATGGCGCTGGTGGACTTGATCGGGTTCTGGCAGGAGCCGGGAACCGTTGGGGAAGAGCCTGGAGATGAGATGACGTTGCCATCGCTGTCCGTGGGGGTGCCCGCCACCAGGTGGCCGCGCGTGATGGACCACTGGTTGGCGCTGCTGCCGCTGACGGTGTCAGACCCCTTGTAGGCATTCGGGTCCTGGGTGTTGTTGTGAAAGTCGAAGTAGTAGGTGCCGGGCTTGAACCACCAGGTGCTGCCGCCGCACGTTCCGTTGCCGGTCATCAGGTCAGACAGTGCAATGGCATTGTCGTAGTACCCCGGTTCGAACGTGACCACACCGGCCGGGCAGCTCTCCGAGATATCCGCCGGAACGGCCTGGTAGGTCGGAACGGCGTCCACAGGCGTGTCGTAGTGAGGCTCGAAGTAATAGGCCGGGTCGACCAGGTTGGTGCTGGTAGGGCAGGACTTGGGCGGGGTGCTGACGATCGAGCCGACGCACGCGGCGTACGCAGTCACGGCGGCGGTGGACTGCAGCGTCCCCGAGGTGACGTTGATGTTCGAGTTTGAACTGATAGTACCTTTCACGTTGAAGATCGAGGGGTTCCCCAGTGCCTTGACGTTGATTCCATCTTCGCCGGTCGTCCGACCGAGAGTCATGATCGCCTGCCCGGGGCGGTTGGAGCCGGTGATCGGCACGACGGTGCCGTTGACGCCTGAGGCCGGGTCGGCCGAGCACACGACGGAGGCCGACCCAGCTGTTGCCCCGCTGCCGTTGGATGCGGGGTAGAACCCCGGCAGGTTCAGTGTTCCACTCGTGGTGTTCGGTCCGAAACACGTGGTGTTGTAGGCGTTGTCGAAGAAGTCCGGGCTCGCGAACCCATAGCCGGTGCTCAGGCTGTTGAGCGCGATCTGACCCGCTCCGTCGGCGGCGTAGGCGGTGGCGGCCTGGTCACGGAGGGCGACCGTGGTCCGGAGGCTGGTATCGGAGAACGTCAGCAGCGCGGCACCCCCCAGGCCGATCACCGTCACCAGAAACAGCGCCAGGGGCAGGGCCGCTCCACGATCCTGCGCCAGGGCCTCCTTGAGCTCTCGGAGTCGCTTCATGACTGTCTCCGCTGTCCGGTGAGCGGCACGACGTAGGCGGTGCCCTTGTTGCCCGCGTTCTTGAGGGTGAGGGTGAGGGTGACCGTCTCGGGCACGAGGGGGGCCCCGCTGCAGGCCGTGCTGGTGTTGGACTGGTCGAAGCACTCGACCGTGGGCGGCGTCGACGGATCGAGATTGTGCGAGACGGTGACGTCGCTGACCGCGGTGGCCGATCCGTTGCAGCGGAGCCGGTGCAGCTGGGTCTCCCCTGAGTCCGTCCGGGTGATGTAGGCGACCCGGTCCACCACGGCAGTACCTGGCCCGCTGAAGTCGTCCCAGGCGAGGGTCACTATCGGGGCCGTTGTCGGGGTCGTCCAGGTCGTACCGCACGGGAACTTGCTTGCAGTGGAGACCACGCTCGTCTCCACGGACTGGGTGAGCGGGTACGGGCTCGTCGTCGAGCGCACACCGACGCTGGCGACGTCCTGCGCCCAGTAGGCCGAGGCGATCTGGGCGTCGTGGGACTCGAGCAGTCGAGCCGTCGTAGCGTCCGTGTTCTTGAGGTAGCTGAGGATGACACCGGTGAGCGGGACGCTGATGACGCCGATGATGATGACCGCGATGATCAGCTCGACCAGGGTGAACCCGTCGTCATCGACCGAGCTCTGCCGCCGCCCGATGCGGGTCTTCATGGTTGACGCACCACCACGGCGAGGGACTCCGATGCGCGGGTGTCGGTGCTTGCCATCGTCAGGGTCACCTGCTGAACGTCATTGGCGGTGGTGCAGGTGCCGAATACCTTGCCGGCGTCGTCCCAGCATTGCACCAAGGTCACCGTGCCCTTGAAGCCTGCCGGATCGGCAAAGCCCACGGCTGCCGGCAGATAGTTCGGCGAGATCCTCCCGTCGTAGTGGCCGCTGACCGCCTCGGCATAGTCATGGACGTAGGCACCAGCACTTGCCTGTTTGCGATGGATATCCGCCATGACGATGGTCGTGGCGATGCCACCGACGATGGCGACGACCGCGATACCCATGATCGCCACGGCGATGATCAGCTCGATCAGGGTCTCGCCCTCGTCGCCCGAACCGCGGCGCCTGCCAGTCTTCATTGCCGGTCAGACCTTGACTTGACCGAAGATGCCGTACATCGCCGACACCAGTGCTATCGCCACGAAACCGACGACGCCGCCCATGGCGATGATCACGATCGGCTCGATGAGCGAGGTGACCTTCTTGATCTTGTAGTCGAGCTCGCCCTCGTAGTACTGGGCGGTGACGTTGAGCTGGGTGTCCAGGGTGCCGGTCTCTTCGCCGACCCGCATCATCTGGGCCGCGGTGGCGGGGAAGAGCCTGGTCCGGATCAGCGGCGTCGCCAGGCCCTCTCCCTCGAGCATGGCATCGGCCACTCCGGCGAGCGCGCGGGTGAACACCCGGTTGCGGAGCGACTCGGTGGCCACCCGAAGCGCCTCTGGCAGGGGGACACCTGCGCTGACCATTGACGAGAGAATTCGGCAGAAACGCTCGACCAGCGCGTACTGGACCGTGTCGCCCACAACCGGCAAGGCGAGCACCATCCGGTCACGGGCGTATCTGCCGGGCGGGGTGCGACCAGCCAGGAAGAGGATCAGGGCCGCAGTGAGCGCGCCGATGATCAGCTGCAACCACCAGGTGCCGAGGAAGTCGGTCGTCGCCAACAGCATGCGCGTGGGAAGTGGAAGCTCGGCATGAAGGCCGGCGAAGAACACCTTGAACTTGGGCAGCACGAACACGGACAGCACGACGACCGTGACCACGGACATACCCGCAATGATGCCCGGGTAGACCATGGCCGATTTGATCTTGCGGCGGGCCTCCTCGTCGCGCTCCAGGTACTTCGAGAGCTGGTCGAGCACCGTGTCGAGCTCGCCGGTGAGCTCAGCCGAACGCAGGATGCCGCGGTAGTACTCGGGGAAGATCTTCGGGTAGGAGTCAAAGCAGTTTGACAGCGTGTCCCCGCCGCGCAGCCGGTCCTCGGTCTCGGCCATCATGTCGCGCAGGGAGGAGTTCGCCGACTCCGTACCCAGGGTGTGCACCGCCTCGACCAGCGGCAGGCCGGCATGGATGAACGCGCCGAGCTGGCGGGACAGGTGCATGATCTCCACCCGCTTGACCCGCGTGGCCATGACGTCCATCTGAAGGAGGCTCTTCTTCTGGGTGAGTCTGATCTCGACCAGGCCGCGGCCCGCAAGGATGGTCTCCGCCGCCTGGCGGCTGGTGGCTTTCGTCTTACCTGTGCCGACCAGACCATTGGCGTCTGTGGCGACATACGCATACGCGGTCATCTCAGGCGCCCACCACATAGATGCTGCGCAGGACCTCGGTCAGGTTCGTTACGCCGGCCTCGACGAGTCGGATCGACTCTTCCTGCAGCGTCTGCATGCCTTCGGCCCGGGCAAGCTTGCGGACCTCGTCATGTGAGGCACGGTGCAGGATCAGCTCGCGGATCGTGTCGGTGACCTGCATCATCTCGTAGACCCCGATGCGTTCCAGATACCCCGTGTGGGTGCAGAAGTTGCAGCCGGCTCCCCGTACGAAGCCGCTCTCTGGCACGTGCCCGCCCATGGCATGGAGGAAGGCCATCTCCTGCGGCGGCGGGTCGTAGGGTTCGCTGCAGTTGTCGCAGACCCTGCGCAGCAGTCGCTGGGAGATAACCGCGGTGATCGACGAGGCCACCAGGAAGCTCTCGATCCCCATGTCGAGCAGACGGTGCAAGGCTGAGACCGAGTCAGTCGCGTGCAGCGAGGACAGGACGAAGTGACCGGTCAGCGCCGACTGGACGGCGATGCGTGCGGTCTCGGCGTCACGAATCTCACCGACCAGGATCACGTCGGGGTCCTGCCGCAAGATCGACTTCAGGCCGTCCGCGAAGGTGATACCCGCCTGGACGTTGATCTGGATCTGGTTGATGGATCCGATCGTGTACTCGACCGGGTCCTCGATCGTCATGATGTTCCGCTCCGGGGTGTTGATCTCGGTGAGCGACCCGTACAACGTTGTCGTCTTCCCGCTTCCGGTCGGCCCGGAACAGATCACCATTCCGTACGGCGACTGCAAGAGGGCTGAGTATCGCTCGGCCACGTCTGGGCTCATTCCGAGCTGGGCCAGCCGGAAAATCGGGCGGCTCTTGTCGAGGAGCCGCATTACGACCTTCTCGCCGCCGACGACCGAGGTGGTGGCGACTCTGATGTCGAGGGCCCGTCCCTCGAGCTCCAGGCTGATCTGGCCGTCCTGCGGGCGCCTTCGTTCGACGATGTTCATGCCGGCCAGGATCTTGACCCGGCTGACGATCGCCGGCCCCATGGTTCCGGGCAGGTCGAGGACATCGTGCAGGGCGCCGTCGACCCGGTAGCGCACCCGGATCCGGTCGTCTTGTGGTTCGATGTGGATATCGGACGCGCGATCTCGCAGACCCTGGGTGATCAGCAGCCGCACCACCTGCACCACGGGTGCGGCTTCGTTCACGCTGGCGAGCGCCGTGTGGCTCTCATCCTTTTCTTTCTGCTGGGTGTCGCGCGCCTCGAAGGCGTCGATGTGCGAGTCGATGCTGGCCAGGGCGCGGAAGCTGTTGCCGATCGCCATGGTGATGTCCGACTGCGTCGCGATCTTGAGTGTCACCGGGCGGCCGAGGACCTCCCGGAGGCTCTGCACGATGGTCGGCGAGGGATCGGCAACCGCGACCACCACGTTGTTCGACTCGGCCGACAGCGGTATCGCATTCAGCGCACGGGCCATTGCGCCGGTCATCAGGGCTATCGCTGCCGGGTCGGGGGTGAGCTGGCGGAGGTCGACGACATCCAGGGACTGCTGACGGGCCAGCATCAGGGCAAGGTCGCGCTCGCTGATCGACCCGTTGGCGATCAGCTGGCTGCCCAGGCTCGTTCCCGAACCGCGCATCGCCGCTTCGAGGGCTGCGACCACCTGGTCGTGGGTGGCCAACCCTGCCTCGACGAGCATCTCACCCAGGCGGGTCCCACCCTTCTGAACGTGGAGGTCCACCGGCGTGACCGCTTCTCTGGCAACCGCCGCTGGCTGTTGAACGGGCGCCGGTGCCGACGCTTGCTGTCTGCCTCGCCTCATGCTGACTCCATCGACTTCATCCGGGGTGCGGGCTCGACTTCCTTGGGATAAAGGCTTCGCAGGACAGCGTCCTCGTGGGTGATCTGACCCGAGCTCACGAGTCTCGACAGAGACTTCTCGAGGGTCACCATCCCATCCCGGTGGCCGGTCACCAGAGCGTTACGCAGCTGGTTCGTCTTCCCCTCGTGAACCATGTTCCGGACCGGCGAGTTGGCTACGAGCACCTCGAAGACGGCGACCATCCCGCCGCCGATTCTGGGTATCAGCTGCTGGTAGACGATGCCGCTGAGCGCAGCCGAGAGCTGAACCCTGATCTGGGCCTGCTGTTCGGGAGGGAAGACGTCGATGATCCGGGCGAGCGCCTGTGCGGTGTCGTTGGTGTGCAGGGTCGCAAACACCAGGTGGCCCGTCTCGGCGACCGTCAGGGCGAAGCGGATCGAGTCGAGGTCACGCATCTCGCCGACAAGCAGCACGTCCGGGTCCTCGCGGAGCACCGCTCGCAACGCGTCGCTGAATGACGACGTGTCCGAGCCCACCTCCCGCTGATCCACCGCTGAGCGTGCATGGGGATGCAGGTACTCGATCGGGTCCTCGATCGTGATGATGTGGCAGGCCCGGTCAATGCTGATCTGGTGGATCATCGACGCCAGGGTCGTTGACTTCCCTGACCCGGTTGGCCCGGTGACCAGAACGAGTCCCTGCTGCCTGCGGATGAAGTCATCCATCACACGGGGCAGTCCCAGCGCGGTCATCGTCGGGACCTCCAGGGGAATGATGCGCAGTGCCACCGCAGTGCATCCACGCTGGGTGAAGGCGTTGCCCCTGACCCGTGCATGCTCCCGCCAGCTGAAGGCGAAGTCGAACTCGTACTGTTCGCGCCAGGTAGCCGTCTGCTCCTCGCTGAGAAGTTCCGCGAGCAACGCGTCCACATCCTCAGGTGCGAGCGGCGGGTGGTCCTGAACTCCGCTCAGCTCACCTTGAACGCGGATCTGGGGGGCCATTCCGGCGGTGAGCAGAAGGTCGGTGCCGTGTGTTTCCCAGAGCACGCTGAGCAGCGCGTCGATCCCGACACGGGTTGTCTGAGATTGCATGCGGTCTCCTGAACATGGATCGCGGCGAGTGCAGTTTGGGAGTGCCCTCGTGCACGACGGGCACTCCCAAACAACGAGAGCCTTGTTAGGGAGTGGTGCAGGATGACCCGCCGGTCACTGTGACCACACCCCCAGTGAGGCTGTATGTGACGCCCTTCTTCGGGTCAGCAACGAGTGTCGCGGGCGTGGTAGCAAGGTACTTAGGCACGAGGTTGCTCATGGCTGCGGGGTAGGCGCCGGTGTTGGCGTAGAAGGCCTCAGCGGCAACTCGAACCGTCTTCTGATTCGCGTCGCAGGCGGCCTTGTCACCGCGGTCGGTGATGCCACTGACGGAGAAGACGACGATCCCGGCGAGCACGCCGAGGATGACGATGACGATGAGGAGCTCGATGAGCGTGAAACCCGACTCGTTCTCCCTGGCGGCTTGGATTCGTGCGTGCATTGCTTCTCTCCTGTGTCCTATGTTGGTGCCACTGAGCAGGTGGGCGTTGGGCCCCCTGCGGATATAAACAAGCATTCCCTGACATGCGCCGGTATGTACCCGTTTTGAAAAACCCCGCAAGGGACCGCGCAGCCCCCGTTGTTGTTACCGTCACGAGATGCCATCTCGGGGTAGTTCGATGGCACTAGCCTCGATACACGAATTGAGGCGGCGAGTGCTGCCTCGGCTGGGCGGTGACCATCGTGGTCGGTAGACCTGGCTGATTTCCCGGCCTCGCCGCCTAGTCCGTTCGTTCTCGAAGACTGGCCAAAAGGACTACTAGAAAAAGCGATTGGTATATTCGGAAGCGCCATCACGGAGGGTGCACATTCTCGTATTCGGGGCTCACGGCGCATTCTGCGAACAGCCGAAAGCCGGTCGCGTCGTTCTTGGCTGCCACGCATCCCCACCTCCGCTTTGGTGGACGTCAGGTGGTGTCCGAGGCCCTGGGTTCCGGAAGGGCGCGGCCGGTGACGTGACTGCGACGGAGACGCGATTGCGGCCTCCTTTCTTGGCTGTGTACAGAGCGTTGTGCGCAGCACCCGGTCAGTGAGTCGCGTGTCGCCTGTTCTCGAAGCTTGTCCTGCAGCACCTGGACGGCGCGCCCGGCCTGGGCGCGCTCAGTGACATCCATGACCAGGCTGATGAGGACCATGCGTGTGCCTTCGTTCATCACGCTGCTGTGACACTCGATATCCAAGAGGTCACCGTTCTTGCGCAAGCCGTGGAAGACGTCCCAGCAGCTCGGGCGGTCGGCCTTCGAGAAGGGTACGAGAGCTGGTCCGTTGCGCCGTTCAGGCGTTCGGCGATCTTCGCGGCGACAGACTCGCGATCGCATTCCGCGGCTACCTCGAGCGGTTCGAGGTCGCGGACCCCCCTGGCGCTGTATCCAAAGATGTCGTCGAACTTGGCGTTGGAATAGCCGAACTTCCCGTCCTCGATCAGGACGATACCCACCAGGGACTGGCTCACGAGCCCGCGGAGCCTGGCCTCTGACTCGCGTAGCGCGCGAGTCATCTTCTCGTTCTTCTTCAGCGCCCCTTCCAGGGCCGCCGTGCGCAGACGCACCTGCCCCTCCAGCATGATGGTCCGCTGAAAGCTGCCGTAGTCCGAGTCGACAGCACGGGTGCTGCGTTCGGAACGATCCATCAGCACCTGGATGATCTTCTTCAAGCACAGGAGCTCAGCCTGCGGTTCGGGATGATCCGGGGGATGGGAGGTTGCCGACTCAGTCACTGACCGGCTCGGCAAACGCGATGCCGGTAAGCGTCTGGTTGATACGGACGCCGCCGTACTGTTCGCCATAGCTGTTGAATCCGATGACGTTGTTCTCGTGCATGAGTGCCTCGACGCGCTCGACGAGGCCGCGTTCGGTGATCTCTAGCTTTCCCACCCCGACCGCACGACGCAGGACGAGGCCCTCCTCAATCGCGCAGAACAAGTCGAGGCTGCTGTCGGGGTTGGCTTTCTGAATCGAGCGCACGTAGTTCGTGCCGTCGATCTGAACCACCATGGGCTGGCCCGCAAAACGCAGAGGGTCCAGGCTCTCGACACTCACTAGTCAGACTGCCGGTCAGCGCCCAACGCTGGCCATGGCGCGCCCACGCGACGAGCCTCCCGGTGATTGTGAGGGCGTCAGCCGGTTGGACCGGTGACGGTCAGTGCGCTGTAGGTGTTGTTACCGCCCCAGGCACGAAAACCGGTGTTGTTCCCAGAGGCTGGTGCGGGTGAGGGCAGCGAGAGGCCGGAGAACAACACCTGGCCGTCCAGAGAGATGTCGGCGGTGGTCGTGGTCCCCGATGTCACTGTGATCGTGATCGTGTGCGGGGCGGTCCACCAGCCTGGATCAGCGTTCCTGTCGTGGACCAGCCCGCCGGGATTCGAGGCGTTGTACTGAGCGACTGGAGCACCCTCGTTGTTGACGATCGCAAGGCCAAGTCGGGGCCGGACAACCACGCCGTTGAATCCACGGTCCAACTGCACTGAATAGCCCGTATCCACGGTGCCAACGAGGGTCTCGTTGAACAGGACCCCAAAACCGCCAACACTGCCGCTAGTCATGATGGTTGCCGTAGCCGTGATGGTGTAGGAACTGCGTGGGTTCGGGATGAACAGCAGACCGTAATTTGACACCCATCCGGGACCGGACTGTGTCCAGGTCCCGGTGCTCAGGAAGGAGGACAACGCTGTCCCGCCTGATGTGAGGTCGTAGGTCGACGCAGTTCCACTGCTATACAACCACTGGTCGGTCGACGCGCTCCAGGTGAATGCTGCACCGGCAACCTTGGGCGTGATCACTTGTGACGGGTCCCCGGCGAGAAGACCCCGATCAAACAATCGCTTCATGCGGGCAGCGTCGCTGGGCAGGTCAGAAAGGCCTTGGCCGGGCCCGGCAGACACGGCATACGTCGCCGAGGCAACATTCAGTGTGTTGAGGTTGGTCCGGTCGGCTGCGAGGTTCGCATCGTCGCGAAAGCTGGGAAGACGGAACACCACGACTGCGGCCAGGACACCGAGAATGACGATCACCATCAGGAGTTCGATCAGCGTGAACCCGCGCTCGTCCCGGTGACGTGCCCCTGCCGCGAACTCTCGGGCTCGCACGTCCTCACGTCCTCACGTCCTCACGTCCCCACCCACCTGGACCAGTCGGTGCGGCGCGGCCCTGTCGCAGGGCACACGCAGATAGGACAACCATTCCCTGAGATGCACCGGTATGTACCCGTTTTGGGAAAACCCCGCTAGGCATCGCGCAGGGATCCCGGGATTGTTAACGTCGCGACATGGCATCGCGGGGTAGCACTGCGGCACTAAGCCTGCATGGCCTGTCCAAGGCCTTCGGGTCGACGGTGGCTGTCGACCGTCTGGACCTTGAGGTGCCGCGCGGGTCGTTCTTCGGTTTCGTGGGGCCCAACGGCGCCGGCAAGACCACCACGCTGTCCATGGCCACCGGGCTGCTGCGGCCGGACGCCGGCACCGCTCAGGTGATGGGCCTCGACGTCTGGTCCGATACCGTCCGGGCGAAACAGCTGGTCGGCATCCTGCCCGACGGCGTCCGGCTCTTCGACCGGCTGACCGGGCTGCAGCTGATCTGCTACTCGGGCCTGTTGCGCGGCATGGACCGGGCGCTGGTCGTCGAGCGGGCTCAGGAGCTGCTCGGGGCGCTGGGCCTGGCGGACGAGGGCGGCACCCTGGTGGTCGACTACTCGGCCGGGATGACGAAGAAGATCTCACTGGCCTGCGCGCTGGTCCACGCCCCGAGGCTGCTGGTGCTGGACGAGCCGTTCGAGAGCGTCGACCCGATCTCGGCCTCGACGATCCGCCAGATCCTGGAGGGCTACGCCTCCTCCGGCGGCACGGTGATCCTGTCCAGCCATGTGATGGACCTGGTCCAGCGGGTGTGCGACCGGGTCGCCATCGTGGCGGCGGGCCGGATCCGGGCGGTCGGCACGCTGGATGAGGTCCGCGCCGGGATGACCCTCGAAGAGCGCTTCGTTCAGCTCGTCGGCGGGGCGACCGATGTGGGCGAGGGGCTGCGGTGGTTGCGCTCATCGTCGGACTGAAGTGGCAGCTGCTGCGCAACGGGCTGCGCCGCAGCACCCCCCAGCTGGTGGGCATGGTCATCGGCGCGGTCTATGGGCTGAGCGTCCTCGTGGTGGCGGTCTCTGCCCTGGTCGCTTTGAGGTTTGCCGCGCCCTCCGAGGTCGCCAGAACCGCGGTCATCATCGGGGGCAGCACGCTGACCCTGTGCTGGGCGATCTTCCCGGTCATGGCCTACGGCGCCGATGAGACCCTGGACCCTGCACGGTTTGCCACGTTCGCGATTCCCCGCCGCCAGCTGGTGCTGGGTCTGCTGGCGTCGTCCCTGGTCAGCGTCCCTGCCGCAGTCACCGTGATCCTGGGACTGGCCACCCTGATCACCTGGTCGCGATCTGCCCTGGCGATGGTGGTCGCCCCGGTCGCGGCGGTTGTCGCGGTGCTGACCTGCGTGGCCCTGAGCAGGGTGACCTCGACGGCCTTCTCCGCGATGTCCCGACATCGCCGGGGCCGGGAGGTGGTCTCCGTGCTGGTGCTGGTGATCACGGTGGGCCTTCTGGTGGTGGGTTCGTCGGTGCTCGGCCACATCTCGGCGGCGGCCCTGGCCCGGCTGGCTGACGTGCTTGGATGGACCCCGCTCGGGCTGGCCTGGTCGGCCCCGGCCGAGGTCGCTCGCGGTGCGATCGGGTCCGGCCTGCTGCGCCTTGCCCTGGCGTTGGTCATCCTGATCCTGGCCCTGCTTGTCTGGGACGCCCTGTTGCACGCCGCTCTGGAGAACCCCCGCGGAACATCGGGCGGACGTTCCCGCCGCGCGGGTCCCGGGGATACGAGCCTGGGCTGGTTCGAACGGATGCCGGGCACCCCAGCCGGCGCCGTGGCCGCCCGATCGATCACCTACTGGCGGCGGGACCCGCGCTATCTCAGCTCTTTCGCGATGATGATGCTGCTGCCGCTGGGCTTCCTGCTGCCGCTGCTCAGCGGAGGCAGCCGCCTATGGTCGCTCGCCATGGCGCCCGCCGCGGGCTTCTTCCTTGGCTGGAGCATGCACAACGACATCGCGTATGACGGGACGGCTTTCTGGACGCACGTCTCGACAGGTGTGTCCGGTCGCGCTGACCGCCTCGGCCGGCTGGCGCCGATGGCGATGATGGCTGCGGTGCTGCTGCCCGGCTATGCCTGCCTTGGTTGCGGGCTGACCGGCCAGTGGGACCTGTGGCCTGCGATGGTCGGCATCGGGCTGGGATACCTGCTGACCGGTTTCGGCGTGGCGAACGTGATGAGCGCGCTCCAGCCCTACCCGGTGCCAGGCCCTGGGGAGAACCCCTTCGGGGCGCCGCCGGGCTCGTCGGCCCTGACCATTGCCGTCCAGGCGGTGGCTGGCACCGCCGTCTTCGTGCTGAACCTGCCTCTGGCAGTGGTCGGAATCGGAGCCCTGACCGGTCGTGTCTGGATGGGCTGGCTGTGCCTGGGCCTGGCCGTGCTCCTCGGGTCCGCAGCGCTGTACGCCGGGACACGGTGGGGCGCCCGGATCTACGAACGCCGGGCGCCGGACCTGCTCGCGAACCTGTCCCGGATCCGCTGAGTCGGGCTGCCGGGGCAGATGGCCGGGCACTGACGGGGCGGGTCAGGCCTGACCGCGACGCAGCGCCGGGGGACGACGGACAGCCGGGGTGCGCCGGGCCGGGGGGGACGTGTGGGCAAGGCCAGCCTCGTGGGCGGCGAGCCAGGCGGCCCCGATGATGCCGGCCGAGTTCTGCAGCTGGGCGGCCACGATCGGCGCGCGCAGGTGCAACAGCGGAAGGAACTTGTCGGCCTTCCTGGACACACCGCCACCCACGACGATCAGGTCGGGCCAGAGCAGGTCCTCGACGTGGGAGTAGTACCGCTGGAGCCGCTCCGCCCACTCCTGCCAGGACAGGTTCTTGTCGTCCTTGACGCTCGAGGAGGCCCGGTGCTCAGCGTCGCGGCCGTCGATCTCGAGATGGCCCAGCTCGGAGTTCGGGATCAGCACCCCGTGGTAGAACAGGGCGGATCCGATGCCGGTGCCCAGGGTGGTCATCAGCACGAGCCCCTCGGCGTTGCGTGCAGCGCCGAAATGGAGCTCGCCGACCCCTGCGGCGTCGGCGTCGTTGACGACGGTGACCGGCCTGCCCAGCCGTTTGCTCATCAGCTTTCGGGCGTCGGTGCCGATCCAGGCCGGGTCGATGTTGGCTGCGCTACGCACCACGCCGTTGGTGACCACCGCGGGCAGCGTGATGCCGATGGGGGAGTCCCCGGTGTCGTCGGCGAAGTACTCCGCGATCTGCACGACGAGGTCGACCACGGCGTCCGGGGTGGACAGCTTGGGGTTCTCCAGGCGCAGCCGGTCCATCGCGAACTGCCCGCTGGCCAGGTCCACGGGGGCTCCCTTGATGCCACTGCCGCCGACGTCGATGCCGAGCGGATAGTGCGTGGTGGTCATGGGACGCCTTCCCGTGGGGATGTCGAGGTGTGCTGGACGATCAGGGCAGGGTGAGGATCTGCGGGCCATTGTCGGTGATCAGGATGGTGTGCTCGAACTGTGCGGAGCGCTTGCGGTCCTTGGTGACAACGGTCCAGCCGTCCTCCCACATGTCCCACTCGACCGTGCCCAGGTTGAGCATCGGCTCGATGGTGAAGGTCATCCCGGGCTCGATCACGGTGTCGTACTGCGGGGCTGCGTCGTAGTGCGGGACCACCAGGCCGGAGTGGAAGGCCGTGCCGATGCCGTGGCCGGTGAAGTCGCGGACGACCCCGTAGCCGAAACGCTTGGCATAGCTCTGGATCACCCGTCCGATGATATTGATCTCGCGCCCCGGCAGGGAGGCCTTGATGCCGCGCATCATGGCCTCATGGGTGCGCTCGACCAGCAGCCGGGACTCCTCGTCGACGTCCCCGCAGAGGTAGGTCGCGTCGGTGTCCCCGTGGACCCCGCCGATGAACGCGGTGACGTCGATGTTGACGATGTCGCCATCCTGCAGGGAGCGGTCGTCGGGGATGCCGTGGCAGATGACCTCGTTGACACTGGTGCACAGCGACTTGGGGTACTTGCGGTAGCCCAGTGGCGACGGGTACGCCTTGTGGTCGAGCATGTACTCGTGGCCGATCCGGTCGAGCTCGTCGGTGGTGACCCCTGGTGCGATCGCCGCCGCCGCTGCCTGCATCGCCCCCGCCGCGATGCGCCCGGCGATCCGCATCTTCTCGACGGTCTCGGCGTCCTTGACCTCGGACCCGGTGAACTTCGCCGGGGCCGGCCGGTCGACATACTCAGGTCGCGGGATGGAGGAGGGCACTCCGCGACGTCCGCTGAGGGTCCCTGGTGCGACGCTTGCGTAGGTGACAGACATACGGTGAGTGTAGGCAGGGACCGAAGGGTTGGCTTACATCACTGACTTGTGACTGGCGTCACCGGGTCGTTGACGTGCCTCATTGACTCGTTGACCTCCGGCACCGGCTCGTTGACCTGCATCACTCACATCAGGAGGGGTTAGCCATGGCGTACTGGTTCAACGTGACGACCGGAGCGGTCGAGGACGACGCGAACAAGAGTCCGGTGGATCGGCTGATGGGGCCGTTCGACACCCGGGCGGCGGCAGAGCAGGCCCTGTCTCACGCCAGGGAGAACACGGAGCGCTGGGACGCCGACGACAAGGCCTGGGACGAGAAGGGGCTCAACGACTGAGCGGCTGGCTCCCTGGGCCGGCGGCCGATCCGGCTTCAGCGGGCTGGCGCGCCAACCCGGACCAGGGCGTCATCCCAGCGCTGGGTGAGGCTCTGGCCGAGCGTGTCGTCGTGAAGGTGATCGTGTCGCAGGTCGAGGCGGGTGTCGTCGCCCTCAGAGGTGAGGCGCAGGTCGACCAGCGTGGCCGGGGCGCGATCGTCGGCGTGCCACGACAGACGGATCTGTTCCATCGGATGGTAGCTGCGGACGACCCCGTGAGTGCCGTCCAGGCTGTGCCACGGCTCGCCCTTGGTGCCGAGCTTCGCACCTTCGCCCAGGAGGGCTTCCGCCCCGGAGGGGGTGATCAGGAACTGCCAGACCTGGTCAATCGGAAAGGGCACCACCCGGCTCACTGTGATGACGGGGGCGCCCTCTGGGCCTTCGGGGGGAATCTCGCTGGATTCCGTTGCAGCTGTCATCGCGACCTCGATCCGCGTCCGGACGGGCCGGACGGCTAGGGAATATGTCCAGACCCCCAGCACACCAAGTCGGCGCCGATTCCACAATCCCCGAGCCGGGTGATATTTACCTCTGTGGCGCGTCGTCACCGGGTCGCCGGCGCTGTTCGGGTGAATCCTTCGACGAGGTACTTTCGGGGGCGTGACCATCAGTGCGTAAGGCCTTTCAGCAAAAGGGGTTCACCCAGCTCTTCGCAGGCCTGAGCGCCAGCATGCTGGGCGACTCGGTGATGCTCCTCGTTCTCAGCATGTGGGTCAAGACGCTGACCGGCTCCAACGGCGCCGCGGCCTCACCTTCTTCTGGATGGTGGTCCCCGCGCTGTTCGCGCCGTTCTACGGGATGTATATCGACCGGGTCGGGCACAAGCCGCTGCTGGTCTGGGGCAACCTGGCCTCGGCCCTGATGGTTCTGCCGCTCGTGCTGGTCAGTGAGGCGGGCGAGGTCTGGATCATCTACGTCGTCGCGTTCCTGTACGGCATCTCGTTCGTCGTCCTGCCGGCGGCCCTGAACGGGCTGCTCAAGGAGATGATCCCGCCCGACCTGCTCGTGGAGGCCAACTCCTCGCTGCAGACGACCAGGGAGGGCCTGCGCCTTGTCGGCCCCCTCATCGGCGCGGCCTTGTTCGGTCTTTTCGGCGGGGGGGTGGTGGCCCTGGTCGACTCCCTGTCGTTCGTCGTCGCCGCGGCGATCATTGCGCTGATTCCGCTTCGCGAGAGCCCTCCCCATCGGGTCCCGCAGCACTGGTGGCGCGAGATGACCGGTGGCATCAGCCATCTGGCGCACGAGCCCGTGCTCCGGCACACGCTGGTCGCCTTTGCGCTGATGCTGGTCGTGATCGGCTTCACCGAGGCCTCGATCTACGCGGTGCTGGACTTCTTCGGCAAACCGGCGACCTTCGCCGGCGTCGTGGTCACCGTGCAGGGTGTCGGCGCCATCGCCGGGGGAGTCACCGCCAGCCGGTGGGTCCGTCGTCTCGGGGAGGCCGGGACGGTGACCGTCGGCATGGCACTGCTTGCTCTCGGCCTGACGATCGTGGCGCTCACCTCGAATCTGTGGGTGACTCTGGCCGGCGTGGTCGTTCTCGGCTACGCCCTGCTGGTGACCCTGCTCGACTACCACGTGATCTTCGCGATCATGGCGGCTTCCACCGGCGCCTCGGTGCTCTATCTGCTCGTCTCCCTGCGTGGCCGGCTCTTCCGGCCGGACTGTCCGCCGGGGATCCCGACGGACGATTCGGGCGCCCCGACGACACGTCCGGGCGTGTCTGCGCCCACCTGAAAAGGCCGGACGTCATCCAGCGTTAGCCTGTGCGCATGCAGCGCATCTCGGGCAGGTCCCCCACCCGGTCAGGCGGGATCGTCTGATGGTCTCCCGGGAGGCGCGGATCTTGGCCCGGCGCCGGGTCATCAGGAGACGACGTCAGGTCGCTGTCGGGGGGCTCGTGGTGTGCGGCTCGCTGGCGGCGTGGGGCTTCGCCGATCTTCTGCAGCCCTCAGCCCCCGCCCCAGCCCGGGTCGTAGCGGCCGGCAGCGGTCTGCCCGCCTCGGGGGTCAGTTCGGCGCAGGGCAGCGCCACCCCAACGACATCGGTCTCGGCCTCGCCGTCATCGTCACCGGACTTGTCCCCGGGAGCGTCAGAATCGCCATCCTTGCCGGACCCCACCGCGTCGCCGGCCCCGGCGGTGCTGGCCACTCGCATCTTTGACCGCGCTCCGGGCGGTAGCATCCGTCAGGGGACGGGAACGCTGAGGACCTACCGGGTCGAGGTCGAGACCGGCACCAGGCAGAGCGCCACGGAGTTCGCCGCCGCAGTGGATGTCACCCTGTCCGACCCGGCCAGCTGGACCGGCCAGGGACGCTGGTCATTCCAGCGTCTGGACCGTGACGATGTCGACTTCGTCATCCGCCTGGCGACCCCCGCGACGGTTGACCAGGTGTGCGCGAAGGCGGGCCTGGACACCCGCGGGTACGTCTCGTGCCGGTCCGGGAAGTTCGTCATGATCAACCTGGACCGCTGGATGGAGGCCGTCCCGGACTACCGCGGTGACGTCGCGACATACCGCACGTACGTCATCAACCACGAGGTGGGCCATCAGCTCGGCTATGGCCACCAGGCCTGTCCCGGGCCTGGCCGGCTGGCGCCGGTGATGCAGCAGCAGACCTTCGGGCTGAAGGGCTGCCTCGCCAACGGGTGGCCGTACGTCGGCGGGAAGCTCATCCTGGGCACGCCCACCGCCTGAGGCGGCGAGTCCCCGAGGGAGTGGCCCGCCGCCTGCGGCTCGTCTCGTCCTTCGCGGGGAGTGGCCCGCAGCCCGTGCGGCGGTTAGTCCTCGAAGCAGTGCTCAGCCGCGGGGAAGGTCCCGCCGGCGACGTCGGAGGCGTAGGCGCGGGCTGCGTCGCCCAGGCTGGTGCGCAGGTCGGCATACCGCTTGACGAACCGCGGGGCCTTGCCGCCGCGCAGCCCGGCCATGTCCTGCCAGACCAGCACCTGGGCGTCACAGCCCGGGCCGGCGCCGATGCCGATCGTCGGGATGTGCAGCACCTCGGTGACCCGGGCGGCCACCGAGGCCGGCACCATCTCCATGACCACAGAGAAGGCTCCGGCCCGCTCCAGGGCGAGGGCGTCCTCGACCAGGGCGTCAGCGGAGTCGCCGCGACCCTGGATGCGATAGCCGCCGAGGACGTGCTCGCTCTGCGGGGTGAAGCCGATGTGTCCCATGACCGGGATCCCGGCCCGGACCAGAAGCTCGACCTCGGGGACCATGGCGCGGCCGCCCTCGAGCTTGACGGCGTGCGCCAGGCCCTCCTTCATGAACCGGGTCGCGGTGCCCAGCGCCTGGGTCGGGCTGGCCTGGTACGAGCCGAACGGCAGGTCGGCGACGACCAGGGCGTGCTTGGCCGAGCGGGTGACCGCCCGGACCAGCGGCACCAGGTCATCGACCGTGACCGGCACGGTCGTCTCGTACCCGTAGACGTTGTTGGCGGCCGAGTCGCCGATCAGCAGGACGGGGATGCCTGCCTCGTCGAAGATCTCCGCGGCGTACTGGTCGTACGCGGTGAGCATCGCCCATTTCTCGCCCCGTTCCTTCATCGCCTGAAGGTGCGGGATCCGGATGCGCCGCAGCGATGGCGTGGCCGTCCTGGCCGCGTTGCCGGCGCCGGTGCCGTAGGGGGCTGGTACTTCACTCATCAGACAACTCCTCAACTGGAACTCATGGTCAAACCCAGGCACCGTGCGTGATGGCCGGGGTCAGTAGTGCTCGCGCCAGCGGTTGGTGATGGGCAGGCGGCGGTCCCGGCCGAATGCCAGGGACGAGATCTTGGGGCCTGGCGCGAACTGGCGGCGCTTCCACTCGGCGCTGTCGACGAGGCCGATCACCTTCTCGACCACAGCCAGGTCGAAACCGGCGTCGATCAGCTCGTTCCGGTCCTGGGTCCCCTCGACATAGCCGTCCAGGATCGCGTCGAGCAGCTCGTATGGCGGCAGTGAGTCCTGGTCGACCTGGCCGGGGCGCAGCTCGGCCGAGGGTGGCTTGCTGATCGAGGCCAGCGGGATGGGCGGCTTCTCGCCACGGCGCTCCGCCTCGGCGTTGCGCCAGCGGGCCAGCTCCCAGACCATCGTCTTAGGCACGTCCTTGAGCGGTGAGTACCCGCCGACGCTGTCGCCGTACAGGGTCGAGTAGCCGACCGAGACCTCGCTCTTGTTGCTGTTGTTCAGCACCAGGTGGCCCTCCTGGTTGCCCAGCCCCATCCAGATCACGGCACGCACCCTGGCCTGCAGGTTCTCCTCGGCCACCCCGGTGAGCTTCACGGACTGCAGGAACGCGCTGACCATCGGCTCGATCGGGATCACCCGGTAGTCCAGGCCCAGGTTCACGGCCAGCTCGGCGGCGTCATCCTGGGAACCCTGGCTGGAGTACTTGCTCGGGTTGCTGATCGCGACCACGTTCTGCCCGCCCAGGGCATCGGCGGCGATGGTGGCCACCAGGGTCGAGTCGATCCCGCCGGAGACCCCGAGCAGCACGGACCGGAAACCGTTCTTGCGGACGTAGTCGTGCAGCCCCAGCTGGACGGCGCGGTAGACCTCACCGACCGGGTCGAGGCGGGTTGCCAAGGTGGCCGGCACTGCGGCATACGCGGGGGTGGGTGTGTCACTGATCGTGACGTGGACGATCCCGTCGACGGAGGAGTCGGCCACCTGAACGGTGCTGGGCGCAAGATCGAGGTCGACGATGAGCAGGGTCTCCTCGAACTGCGGTCCGCGGGCCAGCACGGTGCCGGCGGCGTCGACCACCAGCGAGTCCCCGTCGAAGACAAGCTCGTCCTGACCGCCGACCATGTTCAGGTAGGCCAGGGTGCAGCCGGCCTCGGCCGCACGCCGGGCCACCAGCTGGTAGCGGACGTCGTCCTTGTCCTCCTCGTAGGGGGACCCGTTGATCACCAGCAGCAGCTCGGCGCCGGCCTGCCGGGCCTGGGCAACCGGGCCGCCCTCCTGCCAGAGGTCCTCGCAGATCGCCAGGGCCACGTCCACTTCGCCGATCCGCACGACGGTGAGGTCCCGGCCCGGGGCGAAGATGCGGTACTCGTCGAAGACGCCGTAGTTGGGCAGATGGTGCTTGGCGTAGCGGGCCCTGACCTGGCCACGGTGCAGCACCGCGGCGCAGTTCTGGGGCAGTGGCCGGTCGGCTTCGCTGGCGGTGTAGGGCGCCTGGTCGAGGTAGCCGACCACGACAGGCAGGTCCCCGTGACCATCTGAGACCAGGGCGGTGGCGAGCTCCCTGAGCGCGGACTGCGAGGCCTCGACGAACGAGGGGTGCAGCGCCAGGTCCTCCACCGGGTATCCGGTGAGCATCATCTCGGGGAACGCGACCAGGTGGGCACCTGCGGCGGCCGCCTTGCCGGTCCACTCACGGATCGCCTTCGCGTTGCCGCTCAGGTCACCGACGGTGGGGTTGATCTGGGCCAGGGCCAGTCGCATCTGCGCCATAGCGGCAGCCTATCCACCGTGCGATACCGAGTCGTCTGGGGTGTCTTGGATAAAGTTTTGACATCAAAAAGGTATAGATCGTGAAATTTCTGGGGAATTCATGGTTCTTCTGTGAGAGTCACCCCACGCCGAACATTTGGCGTGACCCAGAAAAACAGGAGAAACTCGTGAAACGACGCAACCTGCGCGTCCTGACCGGTGTAGCTGTCACCGCACTTGCCATGTCGACCATGCAGATATCAGCTCAAGCCGCCACAGCGCCGCCGGACCGAGACCCGGCCGCAGCCCAGGCGAAGAAGATGGACGACCTGACGAGCCCGCTCGGCGAGAAGCAGCGAGCCCTGCGTGAGACGGCTGTCCAGCAGCTCGTCAAGGGCACCGCCAAGCTGGAGACCAAGGGTGGCCAGCAGGTCATCAATATCGGCAAGGACAAGCATGGCAAGTCCAAGTACGTCCAGTACGCGGTCAACCGTGAGGAGTCGGTCTTCACGATCCTGTCCGACTTCGGCACCGCGGCGAAGTCTGCGCTGACAGGGGGAACGGCGGGACCGCTGAACAACCTCATCGCCGCGCCGGACCGCGTCTGGGACGGCAATGCCACCGATGACAACTCGACCTACTGGACCAAGGACTTCAGCAAGGCCCACTTCCAGGACATGATGTTCGGCACCGGCGAGTCGTTCCGTGACTTCTACCTCAAGCAGTCCAACGGCCGGTTCCTGACCAAGGGTGACGTCAGCGACTGGGTCACCGTGCCGTACAACGAGGCCAGCTATGGCAGCAACGCCATCTCGGACTCGAAGGGCTCCTGGCCGTTCATCGAGGACACCGCCACCGCCTGGTATGCCTCTCAGGTAAAGCTCGGCAAGACTCCGGCGGAGATCAAGGCCTACCTCGTGCAGTTCGACAAGGTCGACCGCTACGACTACAACGGCAACGGCAACTTCAACGAGCCGGACGGTTACATCGACCACTTCCAGGCGATCCACGCCGGTGAGGGTGAAGAGGCCGGCGGCGGCGCCCAGGGCACCGACGCCATCTGGTCCCACCGCTGGTTCGTCAACTCCAACAGCGCCGGCAAGACCGGTCCGTCGGGCAACCTGGCCGGCGGCACCCAGATCGGTACCACCGGGATGTGGATCGGTGACTACACCACCGAGCCCGAGAACGGTGGCCTCGGCGTCTTCACCCACGAGTTCGGCCACGACCTCGGCCTGCCGGACCTGTACGACACCGCCGGTGGCGACAACGGCACGGGTTTCTGGACCCTGATGAGCGGCGGCTCGTGGTTGAACCACGGCACCGACTCGATCGGCACCACCCCCGGCTACTTCGGCCCGTGGGAGAAGTTGCAGCTCGGCTGGCTCGACTACAAGCAGGTCAACTACGGCAAGCACGCCGTGGTCAAGCTCGGCCCGGCAGACCGCACGGGCAGCCTGCCCCAGGCGCTGCTGGTCAACCTGCCCAACAAGACGATCGTCACCGACTACAACACGCCGCACTCCGGCGTGTTCGAGTGGTGGGGTGGCGCGGGTGACGACCTCAACAACACGGTCTCCCGCCCGGTTGACCTGACCAAGGCCACCACGTCGGCGGCCCTGACTGCGTGGGCCAAGTACGACATCGAGAAGGACTACGACGCTCTCTACGGTGAGGTCTCCACCGATGCCGGCTCCACCTGGAACCAGGTCGGCCCCCTGTTGGATGGCGCCTCCGGCGGCGCGGTTGATGCCAACGGCGACCCGGCCTATGGCAGCTCGACCTGGACGCCAGTCAGCTACGATCTGTCCGCCTACATGGGTCAGAACGTGCAGTTCCGCTTCCGCTACGCCACCGATGGTGGCCTGCACTTCGACGGCCCGTTCCTGGACGACCTGTCGCTGGACATCAATGGTGCCTCGACCTGGAGCGACACCGTCGAGACGCTCGACCCGGCCTGGGTTGCCAAGGGCTTCACCCGGATGGGTGGCTCGACCACCAGGGACGTGTCCAACTTCTACCTGGCTGAGAACCGCGTCTACGCGGGCTACGACGCCACACTGAAGACGGGCCCGTACAACTTCGGCTTCGCCAACACCAAGGCCGACTGGGTCGATCGCTTCCCGTACCAGAACGGCCTGCTGGTCTGGTACTCCGACGGCGCCTGCACCGACAACAACACCATCAACCACCCCGGTTGTGGCCAGATCCTGCCGGTCGACGCCCGGCCGGCACCGGTCACCTTCCCTGACGGTGTCATGCTCGGCAACCGCCGGCAGCCGTTCGACGCCACGTTCGGCCAGGAGGCCACCGACCGGGTGACTTTCCACCGCAACGGGGTGGCTGCAGTCGTCAAGTCGCAGCGGGCGATCCCGACGTTCGACGACACGAACCCGGACCGCTACTGGACGACACTCAACCCGATGGCATCCACCAAGGTCGCCGGCACCGGAACAAAGATCAGCGTCCTGGACACCAGCAAGAACGCCGACCAGCTGACTGTCTTGGTGAGCTTCAAGAAGTAGCAAGGGTCAAAGGTTGGGACACCTTCACGAGGCGGCGAGCCTCAAGAGGTAGATCCAACCGGACGAACGGGGCCCCCGGAAGCAATGCTGCCGGGGGCCTCGTCTTGTCCGCCGTGGGCTTGCGCCGAGCGGGCGGAACTTTCGTGAGCGGCATACCGGGTCGCAGTGCCGGGCAGCGGGTACCTGAGCTGAGATGGTCCGGCCACCGAAGTTTTAACCCGCCCGAAACACTCTTAGGGCAGGATCGCGCTATGGATCGTCAGCAGGAGTTTGTCCTACGCACCATCGAGGAACGAGACATCCGCTTCGTGCGGCTCTGGTTCACTGACGTGCTGGGGCAGCTGAAGTCGGTGGCCGTGGCCCCGGCGGAGCTGGAGGGGGCCTTCGCCGAGGGCATCGGCTTCGACGGCAGCGCGATCGAGGGGTTCGCCCGGGTCTACGAGTCCGACATGCTGGTCAAGCCCGATCCCGGCACGTTCCAGGTGCTGCCCTGGCGTGGTGAGAACCCGGGCACCGCGCGAATGTTCGGCGACATCAACCTGCCCGACGGCTCGCCGAGCTTTGCCGACTCGCGGTTCGTCCTGAAGCGAGCACTGGCCAAGGCCGCGGATCTCGGGTTCACGTTCTACACCCACCCCGAGGTGGAGTTCTTCCTGTTCAAGCAGCCGATCGAGGTCGGCGCGATCCCGGTTCCGGTGGACCAGGCCGGCTACTTCGACCATGTGCCGCACGGGACCGGGCACGACTTCCGCCGGGCCGCCATCGCGATGCTGGAGAGCATGGGCATCTCGGTGGAGTTCAGCCACCACGAGATGGCACCGGGCCAGAACGAGATCGACCTTCGCTACGCCGACGCGCTCTCGACGGCGGACAACATCATGACCTTCCGCACGGTCATCAAGGAGGTCGCGCTGGAGCAGGGCGTCTTCGCCTCTTTCATGCCCAAGCCGTTCAGCGACCATCCGGGCTCCGGCATGCACACCCACCTGTCGCTGTTCGAGGGCGACCGCAACGCCTTCCATGAGGCGGGGGCGCCCTACCAGCTCAGCCAGGTGGGCCGGCAGTTCATCGCGGGCCTGCTGCACCACGGCGCAGAGATCAGCGCGATCACCAACCAGTGGGTCAACTCCTACAAGCGACTGTGGGGCGGGGGGGAGGCGCCGGCGCACGTCTGCTGGGGGCACAACAACCGCAGCGCCATGGTCCGGGTGCCGATGCACAAGCCGAGCAAGGGCCAGAGCACCCGCATCGAGGTGCGCTCGCTCGACTCCGCCTGCAACCCCTACCTCTCCTTCGCGGTGATGCTTGCCGCCGGGCTCAAGGGCATCGAGCAGGGTTACGAGCTGCCCGACGAGGCCGAGGACGATGTCTGGAGCCTGACCGATGGCGAGCGGCGGGCGATGGGTATCCAGCCACTACCGGCGTCGCTGATCGACGCGGTCAGTGTCATGGAGGGCTCCGAGCTCGTCGCCGACACCCTCGGCGAGCACGTCTTCGACTTCTTCCTGCGCAACAAACGGGCCGAGTGGGCCGACTACAAGGGGCAGGTCACCCCCTTCGAGCTCGAGCGGTATCTGCCCCGTTTGTAGGGCTGCACAGGCGCGATCGGTGCTGCTCTCGGTAAGTTGGACCAGTGAGCGCATTTGCACGGTCCGGCAGCCGGGTGGGGCGCCTCGCCCGGCTGGGGTTCGCCGAGCCCGCACGTGCCGACATCCTGCTGGATGATCCTGCGCTCGCCGGCCTGACGGACCCGATGGACGAGGTCTTCGGCGACGGACTGCCCGACGCGTTGAGCCAGGTGGCAGACCCCGATCTTGCCCTGCTGGCACTGGTGCGGCTGATGGAGTCGCTGCGCACCCTGGACGGCGACGATGACGACAACGGCGCCGAGCTGATCGCGGCGCTGCGGCACGCCAGCGCTGGCCGCGACCGGCTGCTGGCCGTGCTGGGCGCGTCCCTGGCGCTCGGCGACCACCTGGTCACCCATCCGGGCCAGTGGCGGGCCGTCACCGAGGCGACGCGTCAGAGCGCCGGAGCGCGCCGTGACGCGGTGGTCGGCGCGGTGGCCGCCACGTTGACCAGTGCCGGGACGAAACCCGCGTATGACGCCCTGCGGGTCGCCTACCGCAGCCAGCTGCTCGGCATCGCCGCCCTGGACCTCACCGCACAGCGGGTTGTCGACGAGCTGCCGCTGACCGCCGCCGCGCTGGCCGACCTTGCCGCCGCCGCCCTGGAGGCCGCCCTGGAGATCGCCCGTGAGGAGGTCGGTCCAGCCGCCGACCTCTGCCGGTTCGCGGTCATCGGCATGGGCAAGTGCGGGGGAGGGGAGCTCAACTATGTCTCGGACGTCGACGTCATCTTCGTGGCCGAGCCGCTCAGCGGTGAGCCTGCTGATGAGAGGGCCGCGCTCGCCGCTGCCACCCAGCTGGCGACAGCCCTGATCCGGGTCTGTTCGGCGAACACCGCCGAGGGAACTCTCTGGCCGGTGGACGCGGCCCTGCGTCCCGAGGGCAAGAACGGGCCGCTGGTCCGGACGGTTGCCAGCCACCTCAACTACTACGAGCGGTGGGCCAAGACGTGGGAGTTCCAGGCGCTGCTCAAGGCAAGGACCGTCGCCGGCGACCCCTCGCTGGGTCGTGAGTACCTCGATGCGGTGAGCCCGCTGGTCTGGCAGGCTGCCAGCCGCGACCACTTCGTCGAGGACGTGCAGCAGATGCGGCGGCGGGTCGAGGAGCACGTCCCGGCTGCTGAGTCCGCTCGTCAGCTCAAGCTCGGCCCAGGTGGCCTGCGGGACGTCGAGTTCAGCGTCCAGCTGTTGCAGCTCGTGCACGGACGCACGGACCAGTCCCTGCGGTCCGGCACCACGCTCGAGGCGCTGGCCGCGCTGTCTCGTGGCGGATACGTGGCGCGTGAGGATGCCGCAGTCCTGGATGAGTCGTACCGGCTGCTGCGCACCCTTGAGCACAGGATCCAGCTGTTCCGGCTGCGGCGGACTCACCTGATGCCGAGCGCCCAGGCGGATCTGCGGCGGCTCGGCAGGGCCGTCGGCCATCGCAGCGACCCGTCTGCCGAGGTGGTCGCCCAGTGGCAGCAGCAGGCACGTGAGGTGCGACGACTGCATGAGCGCCTCTTCTACCGCCCCCTGCTGATCGCCGCCGCAAGGCTCAGCAGCACCGAGGCGCGGCTGACCCCCGAGGCGGCTCAGGAACGACTCGCCGCATTGGGTTTCCGCGATCCGGCGGGGGCGATGCGCCATCTCGAGGCGCTCACCGGCGGCCTGAGCCGCAGAGCCGCGATCCAGCGGACCCTGCTGCCGGTCATGCTGGGCTGGTTCGCCGATGAGGCCGACCCCGACGCCGGGCTGCTGGCGTTCCGTCGGGTCAGTGACTCCCTGGGATCGACCCACTGGTATCTCCGGATGCTCCGGGACGAGGGCAGCGCGGCCGAGCGCCTCGCCCACGTTCTGGCCCGGAGTCGTTATGCCGCCGACCTGCTCATCCGCGCGCCTGAGTCTGTTGCCATCCTCGGTGACGCCGAGGGTCTGACCCCTCGCAGCCGGGAGGCACTGCTGGCCACGATGCGCTCCGCCATCCGCCGCAAGACCTCGGTCGATGACGCGATGACCGCGGCCCGGGTCGTTCGGCGGCAGGAGCTCTTCCGGATAGCGGTGGCCGACCTGACCGGGCAGCTGGACCTCGCAGGCGTCGGGGCGTCGCTGACCGACCTGACCTGCGCCATCCTGGCCTCCGCTCTCGATATCGCCATCGGGAGGGTCGAAGCGGAGGCCGGTGCGCCGCTGGGCACCCGGTTGCTGATCGTCGGGATGGGCAGTCTGGGCGGCGCCGAGATGGGTTACGGCTCCGACGCCGATGTCATGTTCGTGCACTGCCCCGACGCAGGGGTGGGCGAGAACGACGCTCTGCAGCAGGCCACCCAGGTCGTCCAGGAGGTCAGGCGACTGCTGGGGGCGGCCGGTCCGGACCCGCAGCTGGCCATCGACCCGGACCTACGCCCAGACGGCAAACAGGGGCCGATGGTGCGCTCCCTCGAGGGTTTCGCCGCCTACTACGAAAGGTGGTCCCTCACCTGGGAGGCCCAGGCTCTCCTGCGCGCGTCCCCGGTGGCTGGTGACGCCGCTCTGGGGCGGGCGTTCTGTGAGCTGATCGACCCGATCAGATGGCCGAAGGGCGGGGTATCCACGCATGCGGTCCGGGAGATCCGCATGCTCAAGGCGAGGATGGAGTCCGAGAGGCTGCCACGAGGTGCCGATCCCAAGACGCACTTCAAGCTGGGACTCGGCGGCCTCGCCGATGTTGAGTGGACAGCCCAGCTCGTGCAGCTCCGCCACGCCTACGAGGTCGAGGAGCTGCGCACGACCGGGACGCTGGCTGCCCTGGCCGCGGCTGGCCGGGCCGGGCTGATCCCGCCCGCCGATGTCGAGACGATGGCGCAGGCCTGGACCTTCGCCTCCTCCCTTCGCAATGCCTCGGTCCTGTGGCGGGGGCGGGCGGTCGACGCGTTGCCCAGCGACCTGCAGGACGCCGACGGTGTTGGCCGGATCGTGGGCCGAAAGGCCGGGGAGGGCGACGAGCTGGCCGAGGCCTACCGGCGGCTGGCCCGGCGCGCTCGGACCGCGGTTAACCTCAACTTCTACGAGTCGCCCTGACGGAGAGCCGCTCTGCCACAGACTGGTACTGACAGAGAGCCGCACTCGACAGAACGGCGCCGTGATGGCAGGGACCCCCAGGGAGCCAGGTGCTAGTGCTGTCATGCCGCGCTACTCTGCGGTATTCCGGACCCCTGGCTATCTGGCGATCTTCCTGGCAGCGGCCCTGTCGACCTGGGGCGACTACCTGGCCAGGGTGGTCGTGGCGGCCTTTGTCCTCGACCAGACCGGCTCGCCGTTTGCCGCCGCTGCCACCTTTGCGGTCAGCCTGCTGCCAAGTGTCTTCGGGCGCAGCCTGCTGGCGCCGATCTCGGACCGCGTCCCCTACAAGTACGTCCTGATCGTCGTCCACCTGCTGAGGGCGGTGCTGGTGGGACTCCTGATTCTCGCGGTCAGAGCTGCCGCCGTGGCACCGTCAGCCGCGGGAGCGACCCAGCAGTCCCTGTGGATGGTATTCACCCTGCTGTTTCTCCTCGAGCTCGCCGGCGGGCCGGCAGTCTCCTCCGTCCAGATCCTGATGACGGACCTCTTCATCGATCGCCGGCTCTACGCGCGGGCGCTGGGCCTGGGCACCATGAGCGAGCAGATCAACCAGGCGATCGGGCTGACCCTCGGCGGGTTCCTGGTGGCCTGGGCGGGAGCAGTTCGCGGGTTGGTCTTCGATCTCGTCACGTTCCTGATCTCGGCGGTGGTGATCGCCCTGGTCGTCCGGGCCCAGGTCGTCCGGGGCACGCCCAGTGCCGGGGTCGTCGGCTTCTTCCGCGATATCGGGTATGGAGCCTCGTACCTCTTCCGGCACCGGGTGCTGGTCTCGCTGCTGGCCCTGAGCCTGTGCTCGGTCTGGGCCATGGCGGCCCCGGAGGCCGTGGCCATCGCCTATGCCCAAGACCAGTCCGGGTCGACCCGGCTCGGTGGGCTGCTGATGGCGGCGCCCATCGTCGGCGCGGTGGTCGGACTGCTGATGGTCGGCCGCTGGCAGCCCGAGCGCCAGAACTCCCGGATCATCGTGATGGCCCTGCTGATGCCGTTGCCCCTGCTGGTGACCGTGCTGGCGCCGCCGCTGGCGATCACCTGGCTGCTGTGGTTCGGGTGCGGGGTGCTCCAGGCCTTCATGCTGCCCCTGCAGTCCACGTTCTCACTGGTGGTTCCGGCTGAGATGCGGGGCCGGGTCTTCGGCCTCGGCGGGGCTCTCTCCGTGGCGGCCAGCGGGGCTGCCTTCCTCGTCGCCGGCTATCTCGCCGAGCACACGACACCGGCCACCGCCGTCGCGACCTGTGCGTGCGCGAGCCTGCTGGCCATTCTCATTCTTGCCGCGTGCTGGCCGGGCAGGGCCCTGCGCAGCGCCGTCGACACGGCATACAACTCCTGAGCCCTTACTGCTCTGCTGCCGGCCTGTGACGGCGCTGCGGCGTTGCCGGACTGTGGCCTGACTACGGCGTTGCCTGGTTCCAGGGTTGCCTGACTACAGCGGGCGTACGTAGGCGTCGGTGCCCGTTGTCGCCTCTATGTCCGACTCTGCCCGGGACAACAGCGAGTCCGCCAGGTGGCGCAGGGCCCGGGCCACCGCCACCTCGTCGCCGATCACGCCCTGTGGCTCGTCCCGCGGGCTGCGGTGGCTGTCGCCATGAGCACGGATCTCCCCTGGCCGGTCCGAGATCAGCAGTGCGGTGGCCCGCGTGTTGTCGCCGGTCTCCACCACTGAGACCTGCACCCGCCAGGTCTTGGCGCGGGTGCTCTCCGCGGGGCGTCCGGACGCTGAAGCGGTCTCGACCCGCATCACCGAGCCCGGGCCCGGATAGACCAGACCGGTGTGCCCGTCGCTCCACCTGACCGTGTACGGGGCACCGCCGTCGACGCCCTTGACCTCGAGCACCTCGCCGTCGCGCACGGGGTCGTCCACCCTCGTGCCCGCCAAGATGATGCGATCCCCGACCTGTGCCTTCATGACGCCCTCCCGATGCTGATGACGGGTTTCCGTGTCTTTCAGCATGCCCCCGAGCGCCCCTGTTGGGGAAGTGCCAGAAGGCCGGAAAGCTGTGATTTCATGCGTGGTTCGGGCTGGACAGGGAGGTTGCCGGGTTGTCCGGAGGTCAGGCCGTCGGGGACCATGAGGGCGCGTCGAGCCAGCACCGGTTTTCGCAAAACGCATGCACGCGGAGTCGATCGCCTGCACGCTGGAAGTGCCAAAATCACGGATTGTTCCTCCTGTCGCGCTCGTTCTGAGTGTTCTTCCCGTCGAACCCTTTCTGTGTTGCGCTCCCAGCACAGAAGGAGACCCGCGACGTGCCAAGGCCAACTGTCCGCCAACCCCTTTTCCCTGGTGGTCTCTTTCAGCCGGGCCTGCGCGCACCCGTGGCGCTGCTCCGGGCCGCGGTTGCCGCCGCACTGGTCGCAGCAGTCGCCTTCAGCAGTGCCGGTACGGCGGCCGCCAGGGTCATCGGCCCGGATGTGTCGAGCCATAACCACAGCAACCAGGGCCAGGTGAGCTGGCGCATCATGCACAACGTCGGCGGTGCCTCGTTCGTCTTCATCAAAGCCACCGAGGGCCGGGACTACCACAACCCCCACTTCGCCGGCGACTTCGCCGCTTCGCGCCGGCACCACATCTACCGGGGGGCCTACCACTACGCTCGTCCCGGCGGGCGCAACGGGTCCCAGATCGTGGCCGGGGCGACCGCTGAGGCCAACTTCTTCATCCGGGTCACCGGCACGCTGACCGGGCCCGGAAACCTGCCGCCCGTCCTGGACCTGGAGGACTCCGGCAACCTGAGCCCGACGCATCTGGCGCTCTGGTGCCGGACCTGGCTGGGCCGGGTGAGGGCGCTGACCGGCCGTACCCCGATCCTTTACACGTATGGGTCCTTCTGGAGGGACCACCTGAGGAACTCGCGGCACTTCGCGGCATACCCCCTCTGGCTGGCGAGCTACGGGGTCCCCAAGCCCGCGCGGCTGGGCGGCTGGAGCAGCTACACCTTCTGGCAGTACACCGAGTCCGGGCGGATGGCCGGCTCCGGATCCCTGGTCGACCTGAGTGTCTTCAACGGGTCGAAGCGGCAGCTCGTCGCGATGTCGTCCAAGAAGTCGGCGCCGACGAAGAAGCTGGGTGACCCGGTCAGGCCCGTGACGCGTGGGCGGCACAGATCCGTGAAACCGGTGAAAGCGACAAAACCTGGACAACCGGTTCCGTCGACGAGGCCGGAGACGTGGCTGAGCCTGCAGCTCCCCCCCCGCGCTGACGCCCCACGGTTCGCTGCGCAGCCAGGCCCGACGACCGGGCCGGGCGGGACGTCCTCCCGATCCGTCTTGGGGTCATCGGCGGGCTTTTTCGGGATGGACGGGAGCCGGGTGTTCGGCGGTCCCTGACCGGATGGCTGTCAGTGACCGGGGCACTGGTCTCACCTTTCGTGACGGGAGTCGATCTCCAGCGCCGGGACCCGGTGAGGTCCTGTGCCGGATGGTGACGTGAAGCACCTGCCCCCGGAGGCGCACCGGCCCGCGTTTCACCAAGGCAGGTGTTGCCTGACTGACTAGCCTGTTACCGATCCCCAATATCTCTGACCCAAGGAGTCCTCACTTATGACCTGGCGCAATCGCGCTGCCTGCCTGGACGAGGACCCCGAGCTCTTCTTCCCCATCGGAAGCACCGGCCTGGCCCTCACCCAGGTCCAGGAGGCCAAGGCCATCTGCCGTCGATGCGAGGTGATCGAGGCCTGCCTGACCCTGGCCCTCGAGTCGGGCCGGGACGACGGGGTGTTCGGCGGGTTGTCCGAGGATGAACGCCGGTCCCTCAAACGTCGAAACGCCCGGGCCCGTCGCGCCGTCTAGCTGGGCAGCTGGCTGAGTCCTTGACCGGGCTGAGCTGGGCTGGGCAACGGGTGCTGGGTATCCGGCGCACGTAGGGGTCCGCAGCCCGGTCGGTGCGACTGGGCCCCTGCCGTCCTGACGGAAGGACGGCAGGGGCCTATCACCTCTCCCCGGAGGATCAGATGGCCTTGACATTCCCGTCGTTCTTGGAAGGCGAGGGCCGGGACGGGCCCGGCGAATTGCCCGCCGGAGAGCGGGGGGCCTCGAACACGGCCCAGACGACCTCGCCGCCGTCGTCGGTGGGCAGAACCCCGCACGACAGGGAGAGGCCGGAAATGACGGTGAGCCCTCGCTTCTGGATTTCGGGGTGGCGGGACTGCCCTGGCAAGGCGGGGCCGTGGTCCCGGACGGTCAGGCGCAGGAACCCCCGGTCCCAGACGACCGAGAGGTCGATGTCAGAGCCGGAATGCACCGACGAGCTTGCCACGAGCTCGCTGACCACCCGGCAGACGTTCGGAGTGATCCGGTCCAGCTTCCAGTCCAGCAGGGTACGGGTGACGAAGTTCCGCGCCGCGCGGGGCGCGGTCGGGTGAGCAGCCAGGGTCAGGCACTGCATGATCAGGTACGGGGTCGCCAGCACAGCCGTCAAGGCGGTGGACAGCGACTCGGTCACGATCAGGTTCCTGCCCAGCCTATGGGCGCTCAGTGCCTCGCGAACGGCGAGGTCCGGGCAGACGACGGCCACCGGGATACCAGGCCAGTGACGAACGTGGCGCCCCGCTGATGCGAGCATCTCCACCGCGACCGGTCCGGCTGGGTCGGGGCTGGCCGACAGGTCACAGATCACGCCTCGGGGTCCGTGGGCCAGGGACAGCGCAATCGCCACGTCCAGCTCACCGACCATGTCATCGAGCCGGCCGGCAACCTCCAGGACCATTACCTGACGTACCGCGCGCCTCCGGACCCCCGGCCGTGCCACCTGGAGCGTGTGGCACTCGGGCTGGCTGGGCAGCTCGCTCGGGATGTATGGCGTGTACTGCTTCGAGATGGGGGTGGTGTGGCGGTCGACAGCAACTCGGAGAGTGCGCGGACTGCCTGTGTGCTCTTCCATGACGGGGTCGATTCACTGGTCCTGGACGAAGGACACGGACCACCGAGGTTCAGGAGTAGTACGAGCTTCTTGCAGACGCCGCCAAGGTCTTGAGTGACGCTGAACCCATGACGCTACACCCGAGGCACTCCGGAACCTAAGCACCCGCTCACAGCCAACGATCTCGTCCCAGGGCCAGGCCACAGCCGGTGGCTGCCACCCGTCCTACGACCAAGGTCCGATGGAGATCTCCACCTGCAGGGCGCACAGTGACATGACAGGCGAGGACATGACAGGCGAGGTCATGACAGGCAATGACATGTCATCCGAGGACATGACAGGCGAGGGCGAGCCGTCGTCCTTCTGTACAGGAGGGGTTGGTGTGGACAAGGCTGGGCTCATCGTGGTCGTCCATCGCTTTGCCGGTTCTCTGGTGGGGCTGATGCTTGCTCTGACCGTCGCCGCCTGCGCGAGCGGGACCTCCCCTGACGGCAACGCCATCGCCTTGCCGGGGCCGGTCACCGGCCTGAAGGTGAGCGCCACCTCGGTCGGTGCTGACTGGCTCTCGCTGTCCTGGACCAACCCCGCCCACCGCGACTACACCGGGGTGATGGTTCGCCGCTCGCAGGGTGCTACCCCGCCGACCCTGACAAGCGGCGCGCTGGTCACAGATTTCAGTGACCAGGCAGACTATGTGGTCGACCCAGGCCTCACCCCCGGCACGCAGTACTCCTACGCCTTCTTCGCACACGACCGGGCCAACCACTATGCCGCCGCTGCGACCGTAACCGGGCGGACACAGGCTGCCTCCACGCAGACGCGGTGATCGGCGACTGATAGCCATGGCCCAACCGCAGAAATTGCGACCAGATGGCGCCTGGCCGTCGAGTGCTGCGTGAGCATGAGTGTGGTCACACTCAACAGGACCCGTCTCCGCCAGG
>JBBRZQ010000038.1:0-36091 GCA_038236535.1 Actinomycetales bacterium | reverse complement strand
GGCGATCACGAGCACGAACAGCAGCATCAGGCTGGTCCAGCGCAGGGTCGTCTGGGTGGTGTAGTTCTCGCCGGCAGCGGTGATCTGGCCTACCCGTCCGCGCAGGAAGAGTCGGGGCGCATAGCTGGGCAGCAAGGCCGCAAGCGCGACCACGAGCGGTGAGACCCAGGCCCACGAACTGCCCCTTCGCGCCGAGTAAGACGGCGATGGCCACGATCGGGAAGAACTCGCCGACAGCGCCGACGCGCTCCCCGAACCGGCCCCCGAGCAGGTGGGTCTCGTGCAGGATCGGCAGCAGGATCCCGAGCGCGGTCGTGGTCAGCGCCAGCGACACGGGCACGAACGCCCGGACGGACCCGGTCGCCGCGAGCACCCCGACGACACCCAGCGCCAGGGCCAGGCTGATCAGCCAGCCCAGGATCGCCAGCCGGCCGGGCGCGGCCCGCAGCGCCCCGAAGTCGAGCTCATAACCGGCGAGCAGGAACAGGAACCCGAGTCCCAGATTGACGAACGGCGCCACGCTGAGCGGCTCGGCCCAGCCAAGGACGTGGGGGCCGACGAGCACGCCGCCGAGCAGGAAGACGACGACCTGTGGCAGGTGTGCCCGGGGGAACAGGCCGACCACGATCGGGGCTGCCGCCGTGACCAGGGCAATGGCCAGCAGGGTGCCGAGGCTCGGGTTCGTCTCCATCGCGCGACCTCAGCCGATTCCCGGGGCGCTCAGCAGCACGACCTGCTCCGGAGGCCGGGGCCGCGCGAGCGACAGGGTCATCACTGACAAAGTCAAGCAAAGTCAGCCCATCGGGCCAAGACCATCACGCACACCCGGTTCGGCCCGGGCGGTCACCCGGCAGGGTCCTTCAGGAGAGTCCCGCCCGCCGTTTCAGGTCCCGGCGCTGTTCAGGTCCTGTTGTTCAGGCTTGCGTGAGTACCTGGTGCTCAGCTCCGGTAGCCGGGGCCGGCCCGATCCTCCGGGGAGTACGCCCGAAGACTCTCGATCTCCTTCTTCAGCTCGATCATCTTGATCTCACGGCCCACGGTGAGGTGCTGGAACTGTTCGAGCTCGGCCAGCCGGCTCAGCGCCTTTCCCTGCTGCTCGGCCGTCTCCCGCTGGGCAGCAAGCTGCTTTGTCACGTCCCGGGCGGCAGCGAACACGCCCAGCACGTTCCCCTTCAAATCGCGATAGACCGAGGCGTTGTACAGCACCTCGGTCAGCGTCCCGTCCCGGTGCCGCATGGTCAGCGGGTAGTCGACCGCCATCCCCTGGGCGAACACCAGCTGGTTGATCCGGTTGGCCTTCTCCGGCTCGGTGAAGCAGTAAGAGAATGCGGTCCCGATCAGCTCCTCACGCGGGACCTCGGTGACCTTGACCGTGGCCTCGTTGGCATCGGTGATCCGGCCCTCCGGGCTGATCGCCACCAGCGAGTCCAGGCTCGACTCGATCATGGCCCGGGCGGCGTCGAAGGCGGCCACCTGATCGGTCAGGTCGTGGGAGATCGTCGAGGCTCCGACTATCGTGCCGTCGGCGGCACAGATCGGCGAGACGCTCAGGGAGACCTCGAACTTGACGCCACCCTTGCGAACCCGTTCGGTCTCGAACCGGGCGACATGGCTACCGGCCTTGATCCTGGCCAGGATCCCGTACATCTCGCCGGGCCGGTCCTCTGGAATCAGGCACTCCACGAACTCGCCCACCATCTCCTCCCGCGAGTACCCGTACATCCGCTCGGCAGCCGGGTTCCAGCTGGTGATCACCCCGTCCAGCGTCTTGCCGATGATCGCCTCATCCGAGTACTCGACGATGGCCGCGAGCTGGCTCGTCAGGCTTGGTTCGCCGTCGGGCTTCTGCTCGCCTTCGGGCTTCGGCTCTCCCCGCCTCACCGCGGCAGTCCTTGCCGAGGCTCAGTCATCCGGGTCGGCGAGGGAGTGCGGTGGTGGCCCATGATTCGTCCTCTTGATCATTCCGTCGTGTCCGTGGTGCCTTCTCCAGTCTGAGGGGGATGACGAGTCTGTCCGGTGATTCCGCGAACCCACAGGCGTATCCGGACGAAGACCGGGGACCGCTGGCCAGGGTTGTCAGGGGAGCCTCACCGAACTGCAGCCGCCGGAATGCCAAGAGCTGCTCAAATCCTGGAGGGGGACTTTCCGGCCACAATGTGGTTCGCTGGAGGGTCAACGTAATGACGGTCGGCGGGGTGAGCTGGTGAGTGCACAGGAAGACCGGGTGCAGAAGGACCAGGCCATGCTGCGCGCGACCCTGGATTCGCTGCTGGACCCGCACGTGCGATATCAGGCGGTCCGCGACGACAACAACCAGATCGTCGACTTCGTCTTCACGTATGCGAACCCTGCCGCCTGCGAGTACGAAGGGCGGACCCGCGAGGAGCTGATCGGGCTGCGGCGGCTCGATCTGCCCGACCGCGCCCGCTCCGGCCTGCCCGAGCTGTACCGGCAGGTCATCGAGACCGGCAACCCCCTTGTCCTTGACGGCTACGTCTACTCCCTGCAGACCCGCGGCGGCGAGGAACGCCACCTCGATATTCGCGCTGTCCGGGTTGCCGCGGACACCCTGGCCTGCACCTGGCGGGACGTCACCGATCGCCAGCTGGCCGAGCGCAGGCTGCGATCGCTGTACGAGTCGCTGAACGATCCTCACGCTCTGTACGAGGCGATCTGCGACGAGCGCAACGAGATCGTCGACTTCAGGTTCGTCGACGTGAATCCTGCCGCCTGTGAGTACCACCGATGGCCACGCGAGCGGCTGGTCGGCTCGACCCTGCTGGAGCAGTGGCCCGGTTTCGCCAGCGACCCGATGAGAGAGGCCTACCGGCGCGTTCTGGCCACGGGTGAGCCGATCGTGCTGGACGACGTGGCCTGGACCCAGCCGAGGCTCTTTGCCGGGCAGCTGCGCCACTACGAACTGCGCGCGGTCAAGGTGACAGGCTCGCTCCTTTCGGTCACCTGGCGCGATATCACCGAGCGGCACGAGGCGGCCGAGACCGCCCAGCAGATGGCGGCGATCGTGGAGCAGTCACAGGACGCCATCATCAGCAGCAGCGTCCCGGGAGGAGTCGTCACGAGCTGGAACCTGGCGGCCGAGCGGATGTACGGCTACTCCGCCGCGGAGGTCGTCGGTAAACCCGCCTGGTTCCTGGTTCCGGAGGATCGACTGGCAGACAGCAAAGCCGGCATGGAGCGGCTCGAAGCCGAGGGCGGGTCCGTGACCGACTCCGAGAACGTCCACCTCCGCAAGGACGGAACGCCGGTCCTGGTCTCCATCGGCGTCTCTCCGATCCGGGATCCGAACGGCGTCGTGGTAGGGCTATCCACCATCCACCGCGACATCACCAGACGGAAGGAGGTGCTGGAGCTCTCCCGGTCGATGATCGAGGCAAGTCTGGACTCGATGGTCTCGATCGGTCCCGACGGCAGGATCGCCGACGCCAACGCGGCCACCGTCCGGCTCACCGGATTCCCCCGCGACGCGCTCATCGGCACGTTCTTCTCCGACTACTTCACCGAACCGGCCAGGGCCGAAGAGGTCTACCAGCAGGTGCGCAGGCACGGATCGGTCACCGACTTCCCGCTGACCGTGCGTCACCGCGACGCCCCCGGAGCGCTCACCGACGTCCTGTACAACGCCTCGGTCTACCGCGACGGCACCGGGACTGTGCGTGGCGTGTTCGCCACGGCCCGCGACGTGACCAGGCAGGTGCAGGCCCAGAAAGAGATCGCCGAGCAGCAGGCCGGGGAGCTGGACAGACTGGCAGAGCTCGAGCGGTTCCAGCGGATGACGATCGGTCGCGAGCTCAAGATGATCGAGCTGAAGAAGGAGATCGAGTACCTGCGGAAGCACGGCCCCACCGCCGGAGACCAGAGCGACCCTGACTGACCGGTGGGCCGGCCGGCTCAGACGAGCGCGCTCTGGGCTTTCCAGCCGGCGAAGTCGAAGACCCACACGCCGATACCCTCGGTCGGCTTGAAAGGTCGCCGGGACCCGGTGAACTTGACGACGTCGCCCATCCGGGAGTTGTTGAACATCCACTGCGCGTCGGCGGGGGCCATGTTGGTGCAGCCGTGCGACACGTTCTGGGTGCCCTGGGCATTGACCGACCAGGGCGCGGAGTGGATGAACTCGCCGGTCCAGGTCACTCTCAGGTTCCACTGCGTCTTGATCTTGTAGTAGTTGGGATTGCCTTTGGGGATTCCGACGGTCGCCGAGTCCATCACGATCGCGCTCTGGCGCTCGATGATGACCTTGGTGCCGGAGCGGGTCTCGGTCAGCGGCCCGGGCTTGCCCGTGCTCACCTTGAAGGTGCGCAGGACCGTGCCGCCGCGCCGTACCGTCATGGTGTGAGCCACCATGTCGACGGTGCTCACCATCGAGGAGCCCACGGTGAAGCTGGTCCCGTCGTCCGCCATGACCCATTTGTTGTCCCCGGTCTGCACGCCGTGCAACGGCGTTGACACGGTGACCCTGGTGCCCGGGATCCAGAAGCTCTTCGGCCGAAACATCAGCTGGCGGTCGTCGAGCCACCCCCACGCGCCCTGCTGGGCCGGAACGATGCTGACCTTGACCCGCTTCTCGACCTCGGCCCTTCGAGCCTTGGTGGTCACCGCCGAGCTGAACTGGATGCTCACCGGCATACCGACACCAACGGTCCCGCCGCCCGGTATCACCGAGTAGGTCGCCCTGACCGCGGGCTTCAGGGTCCTGAAGGTCGACCTGGTGGAGGTCGCCGTGCCGTCGGGTCCGACCGCCGCGATGGAGAAGGTGTACGCCCTGGAGGGGTACAAGAGCCCCGCGCCCCCGGTCCAGGTGCCGTCCGGGCCGGTCGTGCCAGGGACCTTGTCGCCCTTGTCGTCCACCAACGTGACCGTGCGGACCGTGCCGGAGGATGCCTTGACGGTCAGCGGAGCGCTGGGCAGGACGCCGGTGGCCAGATCTGCGGGTGACACCTCGAGCACCGCCGGCGTGGGCGGTCGGGTCGGTGCGGGCGAGGACTGCGCCGGGCCTGAGGCCGAGCCGTTGCCGGTCGAGCCCATTCCCCCGGTGCCCCCGCAGGCGCCCAGCAGCAGGCTCAGGGCCACCAATGCTGTCGCTACGTGGCCGAGCCTGGATCTCGCGGTCTGTGTCACCAAGTACCCCAGAATACCCGCACCCCTGCGAGGAGCCTAAACGCCCCCTGTGCTCGCTCCGCGGCCGTCCTCGTTCTGTCATCATCGGTCCTTTCCAAACGGGGGACTCCTCCCTCTTACCTTGGCCAGAAACAGCGACGCCCACGACCCTCACCAGCGCGTTCAGGCGTACAATTCGCTTATCAGGGTTCGGTTTTCGGCCAGCAATGAGCCCTGTGGCGGCGCGGCGGGGGTGCGGCATGTCTTCGAAGGCAACACGGTTTGAGCAGCTTCTGGAAGCCGTTCCGGACGCTCTGGTGGCAATGGATCAGAAGGGCCTGGTCCGGTTCGTCAACAGCCAGACCGAGTCGCTGTTCGGCTATCAGCGTGACCGACTGGTCGGCGAGCCCATCGAGACGCTGATCCCAGAGCCTCTGTGGCAGATCTACGCCGAGCACCAGCAGACCCACTTCTCGGATCCCCGGACCCGGTCCCTCGGGCTCGACCTGGAGCTGATCGGACGGCGCCAGGACGGGACGGAGTTCCCGGTCAACGTCAGCCTGTCCCACATCGACACCGGGGATGTCCTGCTGGTCATCACGGCGGTGCACGACGTGAACCGGCAGCGGCAGGCCGTCAGGAAGGCCGAGCTCGTCGCGTCGATCGTCGAGTACTCCGACGACGCGATCATGTCCGCCAACCTCGAGGGCACGATCACGAGCTGGAACCCTGCGGCCGAACGTCTGTACGGCTACCCGGCCAAGGATGTGATCGGCAGGTACGCCAGCTTCCTGATGCCCAGGGAACGGGCGGGCGACATCACCAGGCTGTTCGACAGCATCAAGGGCGGCCAGGGGGTTGACCGCTTCGAGACCGTCCGTCTTCGCAAGGACGGGGTGGAGCTGCCGGTATCGATCACCATCTCACCGATCCGCGACGAGGACGGCGAGATCGTGGGGGCAACGGCGATCCACCGCGACATCACGGAGCAGAAGAAGGCCTTCGAGACGGCCCAGCGGATGACAGCGATCGTCGAGGGTTCGGATGACGCCATCATCGGTTGCACCCTCGACGGCATCGTCACCAGCTGGAACCCGGCCGCAGCGACGATGTTCGGCTACAGGCGGGAGGAGATCATCGGCACGTCCGTCGACACCACGAGCCCCGACGAGCGACCCGACGAGACCCGGCACCTCCTCGCCAGGATCGGGGCCGGCGAGCAGATCGAGCACCTCGAGACCATCCGCATCCGCAAGGACGGATCGGCATTCCCCGTCTCGCTCACCGTCTCGCCGATCCGCGACAACGACGCCACGATCGTCGGCGCCTCCATGATCAGCCGCGACCTGACTGAGCTGAAACATGCCGCTCAATATGCCCGGAGCCTGATCGAGGCAGCTCTGGACCCGCTGGTGACGATCAGCCCCGAGGGCATCATCACCGACGTCAACGAAGCCACCGTCAAGGCCATCGGCATTCGGCGCAACAAGCTCATCGGGACCGACTTCTCCCGCTACTTCACCGATCCCGGCAAAGCCCACCACGCATACCAGCAGGTGTTCGTGCACGGGTCGGTCATCGACTATCCGCTGACCTTGCGCCACCGCAACGGCACCCTGACCGACGTGATGTACAACGCCTCCGTCTTCCGCGACGTCAACGGACACGTGGTCGGCGTCTTCGCCGCCGCCCGCGACGTGACCGGGCAGAAGAGGACGCTGGAAGCCGCCCAGCGGATGGCCGCCATCGTCGAGAACTCGGACGATGCCATCATCGGCGAGACGCCCGAGGGCGTCATCACGAGCTGGAACCCGGCCGCCGAAAGAATGTTCGGCTACTCCGACGCGGAGATCATCGGCCAGTCGGTCAGCCTTCTGATTCCCGGGGACAAGGCAGCAGAGGCCAGGGCCCTGGCAGGCATGGTCAGCACCGGCCAGCAGATCAAGCACGTAGAGACCCTCAACGTCCGGAGGGACGGAACCGTCTTCCCGGTCTCGCTCACCATCTCGCCGATCCGCGACGACGGAACGGTCGTCGGTGCCTCCGTGATCTGCCGCGACATCACCCAGCAGAAGAAGGCGTTCGTGACCGCCCAGTACATGGCCGCGATCGTCGAGAACTCAGAGGATGCCATCATCAGCGGCTCGCTGGACGGACTCGTGACGAGCTGGAACCCCGCAGCAGAGAGGATGTATGGCTACTCCGCTGAGGAAGTCGTCGGTAAGCCCGCCAAGTTCCTGACCCCCCCGGACTGCAAGGTCGAGATCAGGGCCGTCCTGAGGAAGATCAAGGCCGGTCAGCACGTCGAGCGACTTGAGACCAAGCGAATCCGCAAGGACGGAACCGTCTTCCCGGTCGCCCTC
This sequence comes from Actinomycetales bacterium, assembly GCA_038236535.1. Taxonomy (GTDB): domain Bacteria; phylum Actinomycetota; class Actinomycetes; order Actinomycetales; family Dermatophilaceae; genus UBA4719. The sequence goes on along the minus strand of JBBRZQ010000038.1, from coordinate 28,610 downwards.
ACCGTCTCCCCGATCCTCGACCCCGGCGGCGCGGTGGTCGGCGCCTCCGTGATCCATCGCGACCTCAGCGAACAGAAGGGGGCTCTGTCCGTCGCCCAGCGCATCGCGGCGATCGTCGAGAACTCGCACGACGCCATCCTCGGCAGGACGATCGACGGCACGGTGACGAGCTGGAACCCGGCGGCAGAGAGGATGTACGGCTACTCCGCCAAGGAGATCATCGGCACCTCCGTCGACCGCCTCGTTCCAGACGATCGGAAGGGTGAGGTGCTCTCCTTCCTGGCCGCGATCAGCGCTGGCCAGTCCCTCGACGACTTCGAGACCGTCCGCGTCCGCAAGGACGGCAGCTCGTTCCCGGTCTCGCTCACGATCTCGCCGATCCGTGACGAGCACGGCGCAGTCGTCGGCGCCTCAGTGATCTGCCGGGACGTCACTGAGCTGAGACACGCCGCTCAGTATGCCCGGAGCCTGATCGAGGCGGCCCTGGACCCGCTGGTGACGATCAGCGCCGCGGGCAAGATCACCGACGTCAACGAAGCCACCGCCAAGGCCATCGGCATCGGGCGCAACAAGCTCATCGGCACGGACTTCGCCCGGTACTTCACCGACCCCGGCAAGGCCAACCGGGGATACCAGCGAGCGTTCAGGCAAGGGTCGGTCACCGACTTCCCGCTGACCCTGCGCCACCGGGACGGGACCCTGACCGACGTCCTGTACAACGCCTCCGTGTACCGCGACATGTGCGGAAAGGTGATCGGTGTCTTTGCCGCAGCCCGCGACATGACTGAGCTGAACAAGGGGTTCGAGGCCACCCAGCGGATAGCGGCGATCGTCGAGACGTCCGACGATGCGATCATCAGCAGCACCCTAGACGGGGTCATCACAGCATGGAACCCGGCCGCCGCGAGGATGTTCGGCTACCCCGGCGAGGAGATCGTCGGCGAGTCAGCCCGCCTCCTGAGCCCCGAGGATCGACCCGATGAGATCAAGGACATCCTGGCCGGCGTGGGCACAGGCCGGCGAGTCGAGGACTTCGAGACCATCGGCGCCCGCAAGGCCGGGACGACCTTCCCGGTCAAGCTCACCCTCACCCCGATCCACGATGCGGGAGGCGCGATAGTCGGCGCCTCCGTGATCGCCCGGGACGTGTACTCGATCGCCCGTGAAACCTCTGCACAGCGGCCACCCAAGGGCCGCAGGAACTGACCCCGAAACGGCCAGCAGTCCGATGATCCCCGGGATCCCGGGCGGTCACCTTCGGTGAGCTCCCGCTCCCTGTAGGGACATCACCGTCCGTCGCCTGCGGGGAGCTCCACGACGAAGCACGACCCGCCCGCGACACCGGGCTCGTAACGTGCCCTGCCCCCGTTGGCCGCTGCCAGCCCGCGCACGATCGAGAGACCGAGGCCGGTGCCCTTCTGGGACCTGCTGGCCGGGGTGTCCGCCCGGGCAAACTTCCCGAAGAGCCGGGGCACGAACTCGGGCGGCACCCCCGGTCCGTGATCGACCACCCGGATCTCGACCAGGTCGCACGCCCGGATTGCCTCGATGAGCACCGGCGGCTCGCCGTACTTGAAGGCGTTCTGCAGATAGTTGTCCAGGATGCGTGCCAGGTGCTGCGGGTCCGCCCGGACGGTCAGCTCCGGCGAGCACGAGACCGCAACGCTGCCGCTGTCACCGCCACCCTGCTCAAGACAGCGGGCGATGGCTGCCGCCAGCACGAGCAGCTCGGGCGAGGTCGTCAGTCCTCCCCCGTCGATGCTCGACGAGGTGAACAGGTCATCGACCATCCTGGACAGGTTGGCAGCCTGGCGGTCGATACTGCCGACGAACTTCTGCCGGTTCTCATCGGTGAACGTCTCCCAGCTCTGTACGAGCAGCGCCGAGAAGCCGGTGATCGCGGCGACCGGCGAGCGCAGGTCGTGCGCCGCGGCAGCCGTGAAGCCCCGGATCTCGGCATTGACCACCTGCAGCCGCGCGTTGGCCTCGTCGACCCTGATCTTCTCGAGATCGAGCTCGTGGTTGACCTCGCGCAGCTGGCCCAGCCGCCCGGTCAGCTCCGCGTTCAGCCGGTCGAGCTGCTGCTGCTGCTGCTTCTGCAGGCTGAGGTCGGTCACCGTGAGGCAGCGGAGCGTGGCATCGGGCTCGCGGGTAACGCTGACGCCCACCAGCACTGGCACGCTGGCGCCGTCCGGCCGGCGCAGCGTGTGCTCATCGTGGCCGCCATCGGCCGCGATGGCGAGCCGCGCGACGAAGCGAGAGCGTTCGGACTCCTCGAGCCAGTGGGAGAACGGGTGGCCGAGCACCTGCTCCAGCGGCACACCCAGCAGCGTCGCGAGACGGTGGTTGGCGTACAGGACCAGGCCATCGGCATCGGCCAGGGCCGCGCCCTCGGACATCCGCTCCACCAGATGCCGGTAGGGGCGCTCCTCGGTCTCCAGCGTGTAGACCTGCCGCTCACCCTGCCCGGTGTCCATCACGATGGCCTCGACGTCGCCGGCGCGCAGGGCACGCAGCGTCTCCTCGGCCAGCGCAAGCCGGTTCGCCAGGGCGGCCATCTCCTGATCCCGGCCGGAGCCGCCTTCGGTCATCGCTCAGCCGCCTCCGCGGGCGACAGGCCGAGAGCGGCCAGGACCCGTGGCTCGTTGGTGAAGTCACCGATCATCACCTCGACGGGCAGCGGCAGCTCCTTGATCAGGGTCGGCACCGCCAGCACCCCGCGGGCGACGACCAGCTCGGGCTGCTGGTAGATGTCGACGATCTCCAGGTCGTAGCCCGCCGGGGCATGCCGGTCACACAGATCGCGCAGCCGCCGCACAGCCAGGGCGGACGCCGCTGAGGCTCCGCTGATGAACAGCGTCAGCTTCAGCGATCCCGGTGCCGGAACCGTCTCGCCCGGCACCGGTTCACCTGGTGTGCTCACGGCTGGCCCGGCTCCGGCCGAGCCGTGCGCCGCCGCCCCTGCGCCAGCCGGTCTTGTTGCGCCGCATCAACACGCTGTTCGCTCGCCTCGATCAGCCGCCTTGTCAGTATCTCCTCCGCGGCAAAGTCAGCCCGCAAGGTGGCCACGTGCGCATCGACAGACTCGCGGCGTCGCTCCAGCGCGCGGGCAAGCTCCCCGGACTCCTTGGACAGCTCTTCTGCGGTAGCCCGCTCGGCACTCACCGCCGCGATCCGCGCCGACCCCGTCAACACGCCCTCTGGTCCGACCATCACCGGGACAACCTCCACCCCACTGTCGCTCAGCAGGAACTCGCGGATCTGGTTCGAGGCCGGCATACCACGGCTCTTGAGCACATACAGTCCGCGGTTACGCTCCCCGAAGGCAGTCAGGATAACGACCTCCAGGGAGGTGTCCACCAGCGAGGAGATGTTCAGAATGGCCTGCTCCGTCCCGGAGTCCCCGCTGAGCACCGTCATGACAGCTGTGATCCCGGCCGCCTTGAGGTAGTAGACCTGACGCATCAGCATGGCCGAGACGTCGAAGGGCGTGGCGCCGCGGGCCAGGCTGGTCACCGGGTCGACCACCACCAGCGTCGGCTCAACGTCCCTGATCAGCCGCTGCATCGTGGCCAGGTGGTCCTCCAGCCCGCGGGTGGTCGGTCGCTCGCAATAGAAGTGCAGCAGTCCCTGCTCCACCCAGCCGGCCAGGTCCAGGCCGATCGAGGTCATGTTGCGGTAGATCTCAGAGCGGGACTCCTCAAAGCTGAAGAACAGCACCTTCTCTCCGCGCCGGCAGGCCGCATCGGCAAAGCTCGCCGCGATCGTCGTCTTGCCCGTGCCGGAGGTCCCGCTGACCAGGACACCGCTGCCCCGGAACACGCCCTGGCCACCGAGCATCTCATCGAGCCCGGCCACCCCCGTGCTGACCCGGTCGCCGCTGACATCCTGGCTCAGGCCCAGTGAGGTGATCGGCAACACCTCGAAGCCCTCGGTGCCGATCAGGAACGGGTACTCGTTCCTGCCATGGGTGGAACCGCGATACTTCATCACCCGCAGCCGCCGGGTCGCGACGTCATGAGTCAGCCGGTCATCCAGGATCACCACGCAGTCCGACAGATACTCCTCAATGCCATGGCGGGTCAGCGTGCCCTGCCCGCGCTCCCCGGTGATCACCGCGGTCACCTGGTGGTCCCTGAGCCAGCGGAACAACCGCCGCAGCTCGAAGCGCACCAGAGACGGCTTGCCGATACCAGCGAACAACGCCTCCACGTTGTCGATGGCGATCCGCCTGGCGCCGATCTTGTCCACGGCATAGGCCAGCCGGACGATCAGCGCCTCAAGGTCGAAGTCACCGGTATCGACCACCCGGGGCTCCATGGTCAGCGCATCGACCAGCAGCAACCCGTCCCGCTCCATCGCCTCGATGTCGAAGCCGAACGAGCGCACGTTGGACACCAGCTCATCCCGGCTCTCCTCGAAGGTCAGGAAAACCCCAGGCTCGCCATACACGGTCGCCCCGTTGACCAGGAACTGCACGGCGAACAAGCTCTTGCCCGTGCCGGGCGGGCCACACACCAGGCTGGGGCGCCCCGCCGGCAGCCCACCGTCGGTGATCTCGTCAAAGCCGGCGATCCCCGTCAGGCTCTTGGACAACAACACCCGCGGCCGCTTACCCGGGTCTTCGACTGTGGTCATAGCGAAAGCACGCCCCTCTGATCGATGAACACCCCATCCCATTATGGTGTTGCAGCGCACCGAGAAACAGCCCAAGGACAGGCGGACCTGGCGGCCCGGCTGAGGGCCACCCGGACAACAGCGGCGCTGCCCCGGGTCCAGTCCTTGGACCGGTTGGCCGTACCTGCCCTTTGCCGGACCTAGACTCGCCAAAGCAGGTGAGTGGCAACCGATGACTCACCATCCTTTGCCCTTACATCCCGCGCTACGGTGAACCGCCACGACGGTGGCCTGAGACGGGGGCCGAGGTGTACGACCAGTCCTTGTTCCTGCAGACGCTGTCACGGTTCGCCGTGGTTCTGCCGGGGCGCTACGACCTGCCGGAAGCACTGGGCGAGCTCACCGAGAGCATCACCGGGGTGCTCGGCCTGCGTGGCAGCTGGGTCACCCTGGCCGACGCTGGGGGGCTGCACCTGGTGGCTGCGATGAGCCAGGCGTGGGCGGCACTGGAGCGCGATCATGAACACCTGCACCCCTTCCCGTGCCCGTGCCGGGACGCATTCTCCGGCGGCGAGGTGGTCCGGGTCACCGACGTCCGCCAGGAGACCAGCCGCTGGCCGGAGTTCTCGGCTTCGGCCACCCGCGGGTCCATAGCCGGGATCGCCGCGGTCCCGATGCGGCTGGCCGACCAGATCATCGGCGCCCTCAACCTCTACTCCGCCGGGCCACGGGAGTGGTCGGACGAGGACATGGCAGTGGCTGCCGTGCTGGCAGACGTGGCGACCAGCTATGTGGTCAATGCCTCCAAGCTGCGCCAGCAGCAGCAGCTGAGCGAGCAGCTGCAGGGAGCGCTGCAGTCACGAGTGGTCATTGAGCAGGCCAAGGGGATCATCGCCGAGCAGCACTCCGTCACCATCGACGAGGCCTACCAGCTGATCCGCTCGCACGCCCGTAACAACAACGCCAGCCTGCGGGCCGTAGCCGAGGCGATCGTGTCCGTGGGCCTCAAGGTCTGAGCGCGACAGGACCCTGCGGCATCAGCTCATCGAGAATCTGCGGTTTCCCGGACATCCGACGCGGGCCGCGCGTAGCGTTGTTTGTCATGAGCATGATCACCGATGGAAGGGCGCACGCGGGGCTACTGGTCACCGGCCCCACGCTGCTTTCCCGTATCGACCTGGACAGACTCATCACCCTCGTTGAAGCCTTCGAGCAGAGTTTGATCAGCCCCGTCGAGGTGGCCGGCAGCTCGATCGCGGAGACGATGGACCTGATCGCCTCACGACGCGCAGCCTGACCGACCCACGAGCATCTCCTCAGAGATAGAGAGCTCGGAGGCGACCCGGTTCACCCAGCGGAATCCGGACCCATAGGATCACGCCGAGCCAACAGTGGCCTTGCAGGGGAGCCCGGATCAGTATGTCGAAGTCACGCCTGACCTGGGTTCTCAGAATGGTGGTCAGCGCAGTGCTGGCCACGTCGGCCGTCGTGGTGCCGGCAGGCATCGCCAACGCCGCGGACACCGCCGCTCCCGAGCTGACCTCCTTCTCGGTCAGCGACACCCAGGTCATACCCGGGCAGACGGTCACCGTCTCGTACGTCGCGACGGAAGGAGCAGGCTCGCTCGGGCGCCTCCGGCTGGGGTACGACGGCGCCGGGAACAAGAGCACCTGGTTCACTTTCGACGGCCCCCTGCCGCTGGCCGGCTCGGTGACATTCACCGTCCCGGACACCTGGTGGGACGGGCTTTCCGCCCTGACGTACGTCCTGCTCTCAGACCCCAGCGGCAACACCGTCGACTACAACCGCTGGGCCAAGACCTCCGTCACTCCTGTCGGGGCAACCGGACCGACCAGTCAGACCCTGGTCTTCACGCCAGGTGACCTGACCGTTTCCGGGTCCACCGCCGACTCGGCAATCCCGACTCTGACCTCGGTCTCCGTGACAGGCCAGGCGCGCCCCGGCCAGACCATCAGCGGCCACTACGCGACAACAGACGCGTCTGGCGCGCTCAAATCGATGGTGATGAACTTCCGTGACGCCTACGGTATGACCCGAGCCCTCACCGCCACGGGAACCGGCACGATTCCTCTCAGCGGCGTCATTGACCAGGTGATCCCGGCGACCTGGCCCAACGGGACCTACCACCTGGACGATGTCCGGCTGGCCGACGCGCTGGGCAGTACCGGTGACTACTACGCGGATGGGCGTGTCTTCGTCGCCACGGCGGATGCCCATGGCCCTGCCTCCCACACTGTCGACTTCGGTCCCGCGACCTTCACCGTCTCAGGCTCGACAGCTGACTTCACTCCACCGCGGCTGACCGGCCTCACGCTGACCGGGTCGCCAATGCTCCCGGGACAGAGCGCCACCCTGACCTACACGGCCGAGTCGCTGGATCCGCTGTCGTATGTCTCGTTCAAGTACGCCGAGCACGCGAATCCCCTGGGCAACCAGAGGGTCTTCGGCGGCCCGACGACGCAGCTCAACGGCACCCAGGCTGTCAGTTTCGCGGTGGGCAGCCCCTGGGGTGCCTACGACCTGAAGGAGATCTACCTGAGGGACTCCGCCGGAAACAGCATCAGCTACCTACCTGATGGCACCACCTCCCAAGGCCCCGGCGGACTGGCCGGGACACACCCGTTTGCCATGAACAGCTCCACAGTTGTCGTTGGCGGCCCGTCGGGCCGTCCCTGGATGCAGGGGGTTCGCGCGCGCAGCACCAGCGCCCTGGTCCTCTGGGACCCCCCGGAAGATCACGGGTGGACAGTGTCTGGCTACACCATCACCGTTCAGCCTGGCGGCAGGACAATCACCACTGCGGGCATGTCGGTCCCCTCGGTGCCGACCATGTGGACAGAGATCACCGGCCTGACCAACAACGTCACCTACACCTTCACCGTCACGGCTACCAATGCTTTTGGAAAGAGCCCGGCCTCTTTGGCCAGCAGCGCCACCCCGAGAATGTCCACTGCCATCATCGCCGGAAAGGACTTCACCGGAGACGGTCGCAGCGATCTCATCGGTTTGCGGTCCTCAACCGCCCCCTTCGACTATGCGCGAGTCCCCTATCTGTATCGCGGTAACGGTCTTGGCGGGTTCGCTTCCAGCGGTCGCAAGACGAGCGACCTCTGGGGCGACGACCCGACGGTGTTCTCCTCGGGTGACTTCTCCGCAGACGGCAAGAACGACATCATGAGCGTCGACCCGCAAGGACTCCTGATGCTGTTCAACGGGAACGGTCTTGGCGCGTTCTACCCCGGTAACACCGGCCAGCCCCTCGGTGTCGGCTGGGGTCGCTTCACGAGCCTCTTCTCGCCCGGTGACTTCAGCGGCGACGGCAAGAACGACGTCATGGGGGTCAGCCGGGATGCCGGCCTGTACCTGTACCGCGGCAACGGCCTGGGTGGCTTCACCGGCGCCGGACTGAGAGTCGGCAACGGCTGGGCCGGGTTCCTCACGGTGTTCTCCCCGGGTGACTTCAGCGGCGACGGCAAGAACGACATATTGGCCGTCAGCAAGGACGGTGGTCTGTACCTCTACCGCGGCAACGGCCGGGGTGGCTTCACCGGCCCCGGCCAGAGAATCGGCAACGGCTGGGGTCGCTTCCTCGGGGTCTTCTCCCCCGGCGACTTCACCGGCGACCACAAGAGCGACGTCATGGCCTTCAACACCACCGGCGATCTCGTCCTGTACCGCGGCAGCGGTCGCGGAGGTTTCGCCGGTGGCGGCCAGAAGATCGGCAGCGGCTGGAACATCTACCGCTGAGCCACGGTCCCGAGTGGATCCTGCGGCGATCTGACCTGTCCACGGCGCGGAGGGTTTACCTCGCCACGTGCGTGGGAGATCGTTGCGGGGTCTCGTCCCTTGATGACTGCGGGAGCTGAAGCAATGACCGAACCGGGCGACCGCACCGCACGCGTCGCGACCACGGCTGACTCGGCCGAGGTGGTCTCGATCCTGGTCAGTGCGTTCCACGACGACCCCGCCTGGAGCTGGGCCTTTCCGGCCCCGGCCACCAGGACACAACAGCACCAACGGCTCTGGGAGCTGTTCGTCGACGGAGCCCTGCGCTACCCCTGGGTGTGGCTGACCCCCGGCAACACGGCGACCGCGGTGTGGATCCCCCCGGAGGGCACCGAGTTCCCCGACGAGCTGGCGGCAGCTATCGAGCCCACCCTGGCCGAGCTGTTCGGCGAGGAGTCCTCGCGGGTGATTCGCGCCTTCGAGATGTTCGAACGGGCTCACCCGCAGGGCACCCCGCATTTCTACCTGACCCTGCTGGGCACCCACGCCGAGCACCGCGGCCATGGCTACGGGCTCGGGCTCCTCGCTGAGAACCTTCGCCAGGTCGACGAGGCCGCGATGCCTGCCTACCTGGAGGCATCGAACCCGGCGAACGTCCCGCTGTACATGCGGCACGGCTTCGAGGTGCTCGACTCGTTCACGTTGCCCTTAGGCGGACCCGAGGTCTTCACGATGTGGCGGGATGCCTCGCCGGGATCGGCGAGCCCTCCAGCCTGAGCGACATGACCGAAATGTGCCGTATGTCAGGTTTGAAGACTGCTAGTTTCGTCGTTCATGACCACTGCCGAGCCAGTACTGGCCCCGGTACGGACAGGAACCACCGTCAAGGCGTCAGGCGGTGCACGATTCCGCGGTGATATCGAGGGCCTGCGCGGGATCGCGGTGCTGCTCGTCGTGTTGTACCACGCCGGTGTTCGGCAACTGCCCGCCGGTTTCATCGGCGTCGACGTCTTCTTCGTCATCTCCGGCTTTCTCATCACCGGCCTCCTGCTGAGCGAGCTACGCCAGACCGGGAGCATCTCACTGACCGGCTTCTACGCCCGGCGGGCCAAACGGCTCCTGCCGGCAACCGCGGCCGTGCTGGCCTTCGTGTCCCTGGCGACCTGGCTGCTACTACCGAAGATCCGCTGGATCGAGATCGCGCACGACCTCGTGGCGAGCGCTCTCTACTCGGTCAACTGGCGGCTCGCGGGCCAGGCCGTCGACTACCTGGCGCAGAACCAGGCGCCCAGCCCGGTCCAGCACTTCTGGTCCCTGGCTGTCGAGGAGCAGTTCTACCTGGTCTGGCCGTTGTTGCTCCTGACTCTGGCGCTGTGGGCCAGAAGGCCTCTGCAGGGTGATCGGGCCCTCCTGCGAAGCCATTATCAGAGGAGCCGGCCGGGCCCCGACACCCGGTTGCTGCTCATCGGTGTCGGCGTCATCGCGCTGCCCTCGCTCGCCTGGTCGGCGTACCTCACGTCGGCCGACCCCGGGCGGGCCTACTTCGTCACCACCACCCGGATGTGGGAGCTCGCCATCGGCGCCACTGTCGCGATTCTCGCCCCGCAGATAGCCCGGCTGCCCCGACTGCTCGCCGCCGCCCTCGGCTGGGCCGGCCTCGCCGCCGTGCTGACGACCGGCCTGCACCTGACCACAGACACGGCGTTCCCGGGGCTGGTGGCACTCGTGCCGACCCTGGGCGTTGCGGCAGTCATCGCGGCAGGCCCGGCAGCCGGCCGGCTCGGCCCGGCGGGGTTGCTCCGCCTGGCGCCGCTCCAGAGGGTGGGCGCGTTGTCGTACTCCCTCTACCTGTGGCACTGGCCGCTCATCGTCATCGCCACCGCGAAGCTCGGCGAGCTGTCGCTCTTCGCCGGCCTGAGCGTCGCGGCGCTGTCCGTCATACCGGCACACCTGAGCCTGAAGTACATCGAGAACCCGGTCCGCAGGTTGAGGACGCTGAAGGTGGCACCTCGCAAGGCCCTCCGGCTCGGAGTGGCCTGCACCCTGGTCGGAGTCCTGGCAGGTGCCGGACTCTACCTGCTGGCCTGGCCACCGCCAGAGCCACTCACGATCCAGACCGCCATGGCCCAGACGCCCAACGTGGGAGCTCCGATGCCGAACTCGGGCGCACAGGTCCCCGAGGTGGCGGCCCCGATGCCGAAAGTAGGGGCCGAGGTCCTGGCAGCCAGGCCCCGAGGCGACCGCAGGGGCAGACCGGTGGACGAGGTCAGCTCCATCACACCGGATCCGTTGCAGGCCCGTCAGGACTTCGACTCGTGTGCCAGCACGGCCGTGGTGGACTCGGAGATCTCCACCTGCCGGGGAGGTGACCCCGGGTCGACGTTTCAGGTCGTCGTCGTCGGGGACTCCCACGTCAAGCAGTGGCTGGCCGCCATCCGGATGATCGCGGTCGAGCGTCACTGGAACCTCACCATGTATCTCAAGAGCGCCTGCCCTTTCGTGAATGCCGAGCTTGAGCACGGGGGCAAGCCCTACACCACCTGCATGGACTGGAACAGGGAGCTCCGCCGGCTGCTCGACAACAACCGCATGCCGCAGCTGCTGATCACCAGCAGCGCCACCACCGATGCCTCGATCGCCGGCGGCACCGAGGCCACCAAGGCAATGGCCGCCGCGTTCCGCAGCACCTGGCAGCACTACACCGATCGGGGGGTCAAGATCGTCGCGATCAGGGACACCCCCGCCCCTGGCATTGACATGGCCGAGTGTGTCTCGGCAAATCCCACCCGGCTGACGAAGTGCGCGATGCCGAGAACCGAGGTCGCCGACACCAAGGGCAAGGCCCACATCCTTGCCGCCCGCCATGCCGAGCGTGTCACTCTGGCCGACCTGACGGACGCGATCTGCCCGACCGACCGCTGCGCTGCCGTCATCGGTGGCGTGATGGTCTACCGCGACGACGATCACCTCACCAGCAGCTATGCCCGGTCTCTCGCGCCCCGGCTGGACGCCGTCATCGCAAGGGCATTAGATGGCCACGCCCGCGGGGGCTAGCCTTCGGGGCGTGTCTCTCACTATCTCGGTCATCGGAACCGGTTATCTCGGTGTTGTTCATGCCGCCTGCATGGCGCAGCTGGGCCACACGGTCGTAGCGGTGGACTCTGATGCGGCCAAGGTGGAGTCGCTGGGCCGCGGGGTGGCGCCGATGTTCGAGCCGGGTCTGGATGATCTGCTGGGTGAGGTGTTGCCGACGGGGCGGTTGAGGTTCACCACGGACTATGCACAGGTGGCCGGGGCAGATGTGCACTTCATCTGTGTGGGGACTCCGCAGCGTCAGGGGCAGAATGCGGCCGATACGTCGTATGTGTTTGCCGCGGCGGCTTCGCTGGCGCCGTTCCTGAGCGGGCAGGATCTGGTGGTGGGGAAGTCCACGGTCCCGGTGGGGACCGCGGCGGCGTTGCGTGAGGTGTTGCAGGGGGGTGCGCCTGAGGGGGTGGTGGTCCGTCTGGCGTGGAACCCGGAGTTCTTGCGGGAGGGCTTTGCGATCAGGGACACGGTGGCGCCCAACCGTTTTGTGTATGGCGTGGACGGGCCTGCGGCGGCCGCGGATGTGGGGTTGCTGGATCAGGTGTATGCCGGCCCGCTGGCCACCGGGACCCCGCGGCTGGTGACGGACTTCCCGACTGCCGAGCTGGTCAAGGTCGCGGCGAACGCGTTCTTGGCGACGAAGATCTCGTTCATCAATGCGATGGCTGAGGTGTGTGAGGCGGCTGGGGCCGATGTGGTCCTGCTCGCTGATGCGCTGGGCCACGATGACCGGATCGGTCGTAAGTTCCTGAATGCCGGGGTGGGTTTTGGCGGGGGGTGTCTGCCCAAGGACATCCGGGCGTTCATGGCCCGGGCCTGCGAGCTGGGTGCCGACGAGGCGCTGGGGTTTCTGCGTGAGATTGACGCGATCAACGTGCGGCGCCGCTCGCGGATGGTGGATCTGGCCCGGGCGGAGTGTGCCGGGTCGCTGGCTGGCAGGCGGATCGGCGTGCTGGGGGCGGCGTTCAAGCCGGACAGTGACGATATCCGTGACTCCCCGGCCCTGGACATCGCGGCGGCTGCGCATCTGGAGGGGGCGCTGGTCAGCGTGTATGACCCGAAGGCGATGGACGCGGCCCGGCGGATCCATCCCGAGCTGGGCTATGCGGACTCCGTCGAGCAGGCCTGTCTGAAGGCTGACGTGGTGCTGCACCTGACCGAATGGAAGGCGTTCCGGGCGATCGACCCGGCCCGGCTGGGCACGATTGTGGCCAGCCCGACCATCATCGACGGCCGCAACACCCTGGACCCCGACCTGTGGCGTGCCGCGGGCTGGACCTACCGCGCCCTGGGCCGCCCGTCCGCCTGACCGCTCCCCCTCCGCCCGACCGCCTGCCCCTCCGCCCGACCGCTGCCCCCTCCGCCTGACCTCAGCCCTGCCCGCCCTGAGCACAAGGGCGGAGGGGAGCTCTCCCCATGTCCCTGCGGACCCTTCGCAGCTAGCGTCGGCTGCACGGCCAGATGGTCGCGGCCACGCGGTTGACGAGGAGGAACGTGAACGAGCTTCTCGGCGCGAACACCGACCTGCTGGACCGCCATGCCGAGTCACTGAGTACCGACGCCCGGCGGGTCCAGGACATCGGCACCCTGGCTCAGCGGGTGCTGGCCGAGCTCCAGGGCAGCTGGAAGGGCCCCGACCTGGCCCACCTCACCCAGCAGTGGGAGCAGCAGACCTCACAACTCCTCGCCGGGGCTTCGGCCTCCCTGGAGACCTGCGCGGGCCAGCTCCGCTCGCAGTCCGCCGCCCAGCGGCATACCAGCAGCGCGGAGGCGGGCAACAGCCCGGCAACCTCGAGCTCGGTCAGCCCGCCCTCGCCGCCGCCGGATCACAGCTCGCCTGCCGGCAACTCCGCCTGGTGGAGGTCCCTGAGCACGCTCCAGCAGGAGCGGGTGATCCGGACGCACCCCGGCTGGATAGGCAACCGCGACGGTATCTCCTTCGTTGCCCGGGATCTCGCCAACCGCGCCCTGCTGGCGGTTGACCGCGGCTTCCTGCTGACCGGGAAGGCGCGCCTGGAGACCGCCCTGGCCAGTGACTGGCCGCTGGGCCCGAACCACGGACTCATCCAGGACGCCACGAAGCTGCACCAGGTCAACGACAAGCTGGCGTCCATCGCGGCCATCGAGGCGACGCTGGCCCAGGGCGACCGGCAGCTGCTGACCCTCGACCTCAGCACGGTGCGCGCCCAGGCCGCCATCGCGAACGGCAACATCGAGACCGCCGACAACGTTGCCGTGTTCGTGCCGGGGATGGACAGCAATGTCACCGACACCATGAAGGCCTACGACAAGGAGATGAGGCACCTGCAGCAAAGGGCAGAGGAGGAGTGCATCCGGGCTCACCCGAGACAGGCGTCGACGACGGCAACGGTCACCTGGATCGGCTACCAGACCCCCGAGCTGGGGCTGGACCTGCTCGACCCCGACACATCGGTGGCCTCCGACACCACGGCCAAGGCCGGCGCCGCCCACCTGGTCCCGTTCCTTCGAGGGGTCGGCGCCGCCCGCACCAGCGACGCCCATCTGACCCTGCTCGGCCATTCCTACGGGTCGACCACGGCAGGGTTCGCGTTGCAGCAGGAGACCGGCGTCGACAACGCCGTGCTCTTCGGCTCCCCGGGACTCGGGACGAGCCACGGCGAGGACCTGAAGCTGGCGACCGCCGACAGCGACGGGGGGCAGATCAGCTACATCGAGGCGAAGGGGGATCCGGTCGGCGACCTCGGGGTCTTCGGTGCCGACCCGTCACACCTGGCCGGGATCGACCATGCCTCCGCCCGCGCCGCGACTGTGCTGGATCCGGTGACCGGTGAGGTCCGGCACTTCAGCGGGGTGACCGGCCACGCGAGCTATCTGGTGGACAACAGCACCAGCCAGTACAACATGTCGGTCGTCGTGGCCGGGTTGCCGGAGCGACAGGTCTATGACCTGGGGATGGGCCTCGGAGACGTCCTCAGCTACCCCCGGAGCCTGCTCGGATAGACCCGGCCCCAACAGGGCGCAGCGCCTTCACCACCAACGTCTTCACACCGCCAGAGAGCCTCAGGAGCAAACATGTTCAGGGTCAGCAGAACCGCGGCCTGCCTCATCGCCGTCATGATCGTCACCGGGTGCAGCGGCACATCCACCAGCGCACCCGGCAGCAAAGGCGCCCCCAGCACCAGCACCAGCACCAGCACCAGCAGCGGAAGCACAGGAAGCACCAACGTAGGGGAGAGCAACGGAATGAAGGATGCCTTCGACGCGTTGATGAAGCGCCCGAGCCTCACGGTGGTCGAGGCCGGCTACCAGTCGATGTACGAGACCATCCGCAACCGTCTGGTGACCGAGATCAGCCTCTCGACGTGGCTTCCCGGTGCCAGGCCGACTGGTGTGAGCGCCTGTGGCGGGGGTCTCTCGCGCCTTGATGAAGCCCAGGAACGTCTGTACAGCGCGGGGAGCTCCTCGGGTAACCTCCCGGACGCCCGGTGGGACCAGGCAGTGGCGATCGTGTCCGAGGTGGCCACCCAGCATGGGTTCGGCGCGCCCGAGGTGATCGTCAGCGGCCCGGGCGATCACGAGGTCGAGCTCAAGGACCCCTACGGCGGGTACCTCACGTTCGGCACCGGCGCCAACACGATCCTGTTCGGGGGCACCGGTTGTCACCTCACCGAGGCGGCTCACCAGCGAGGCAGCTACCTGCCGCCGACGTCCTGACCCGCAGGAGGGCGCCGACCGCCATCAGCTCGGCCCTCTGGTTCTTCTGGTCAAAAGAGACTATTGCGCTTTGTTACCCCCCAGTAGCATAGTTGGATGTTACCGGCCAGTAATGGCAGGACACCAGCGGCCGCCCGGCCTCAACCCGAGCACGGAGGACCCCCTGATGGGCCACTACAAGAGCAATCTTCGCGACCTCGAGTTCAACCTGTTCGAGGTGTTCAAGCGCCAGGAGATTCTGGGCAGCGGCCCCTACTCCGAGGTGGACGAGGACACCGCCCGCGAGATCCTGCACGAGGTCGGCCGGCTGGCCGAGAACGAGCTGGCCGAGAGCCTGCTCGACTCCGACCGCAACCCGCCGGTCTTCGACCCGGCCACCAGCTCAGTGGCCATCCCGGCCTCGTTCACCAAGTCGTACAAGGCCTACGTCGACGCCGGATGGTGGCGGCTCGACGTAGGGACCGAGCTCGGCGGCACGGTCATCCCGCCGTCGCTGCGCTGGGCCGTCGCAGAGCTCGTGCTGGGCTCGAACCCCGCCGTGCACATGTACTCGGCCGGTTTCGCCTTCGCCAAGATCCTCTACGGTCTGGGCACCGACGACCAGAAGAAGATGGCCCACTACCAGGTCGACAAACAGTGGGGCGCCACCATGGTGCTCACCGAACCGGACGCCGGCTCGGACGTCGGCGCCGGCCGGACCAAGGCGGTCCAGCAGCCGGACGGCACCTGGCACATCACCGGCGTCAAGCGCTTCATCACCTCGGCCGAGGCGGACTTCTACGACAACGTCGTGCACTTCGTGCTGGCCCGGCCGGAGGGCGGCTCCACCGGCACCAAGGGCCTGTCGCTGTTCGTGGTGCCCAAGTTCAACGTGGACCTGGAGACCGGCGAGCTCGGTGAGCGCAACGGCGTCTACGTCACGAACGTCGAGCACAAGATGGGCCTGAAGGCCTCCACCACCTGTGAGCTGACCTTCGGCGACCGGGAGCCTGCGGTGGGCACCCTGCTCGGCGACACCCACGACGGCATCGCGCAGATGTTCCGGATCATCGAGTTCGCCCGGATGATGGTCGGCACCAAGGCCATCGCCACCCTGTCGACCGGCTACCTCAACGCCCTCGACTACGCCCGGCAGCGCGTCCAGGGCGCAGACCTGACCCAGATGACGGACAAGGCCGCCCCCCGGGTCACCATCACCCACCACCCAGACGTGCGACGTTCCCTCATGCTGCAGAAGGCGTACGCCGAGGGCCTGCGTGCCCTGGTCATCTATACGGCCACCCAGCAGGACATCGTCGACCAGGCGCAGCTGGCCAGCGGTTCCGACGAGCTCGAGAAGGGCTCCGACGCCGCGATGGCCAGCCGGGTCAACGACCTCCTGCTGCCGATCGTCAAGGGCGTCGGCTCCGAACGCGCCTGGGTGCTGCTCGGCACGGAGTCGCTGCAGACTCTCGGCGGCTCCGGGTTCCTGCAGGACTACCCGATCGAGCAGTACGTCCGGGACGCCAAGATCGACACACTCTACGAGGGCACCACCGCGATCCAGGGCCTGGACTTCTTCTTCCGCAAGATCATCCGGGACAAGGGCAAGGCGCTCACCCACATCTCGACCCAGATGCAGGAGTTCGTCAAGGAGATCGACAACACCGGCTTCCAGCACACCGAGCGCGAGCTGCTCGGCAAGGCGCTCGAGGACCTGCAGGGCATCCTCGGGTTCATGGTCGCCGAGCTGATGAACTCCGACCCGCGAAGCGGCGACGGCACCTCGGTCAAGAACCTTTACAAGGTCGGCCAGAACACCTCCCGGCTCCTGCTCTGTGCGGGCGACCTAGTCGTCGGATGGCTGTTGCTGCGTCAGGCCGAGATCGCCAAGACTGCCCTGGACGCCGGCCCGGTGTCGGCCAAGGACAAGAACTTCTACGAGGGCAAGATCGCGGCGGCGTCCTTCTTCGCCCGCACGGTCCTGCCCAAGATCGCCGCTGAGCGACAGATTGCCGAGGCGACGGACAACTCCCTCATGGACGTCCCAGAGGCCGCCTTCTAGGGGCCGCCTTCCGACAGGGTCCCCCCGTCGGGACCGGATCCAGCCGGTGTCCGGTCCGACGTGGCTCAGTCCGCGGCAACGGTCCCACCTGAGGTGCTGGTCAGCACAAGGCAGTCAGCGCAGGGGGAGGCGGCGATCGCGCAGCACGGGGAAGCTGGTGCGGTAGTCGCCGACCACGTTCATGTCGACCTCGACGCTGAGCACCTGCTCATCGCTGCCGGCCACAGCCACCACGTCCCCGGTCGGCAGCACGACCTGGCTGTGCCCGCCCATCTCGACGCCCGCGTGGGTGCCCGCCGTGTTGCAGGCCACCACCACACACTGGTTCTCGATCGCGCGGGCGTGGGCGAGCAGGGTCCAGTGCCGCAGACGGGCCGCAGGCCACGCCGCCGGTATGACGAAAAGCGTGGCGCCGGCGTCGAGCTGGGCCCGGTACAGCTCAGGGAAGCGAAGGTCGTAACAGGTCGACAGCGCCGCCCGGGCCACTGCGCCAGGGGTCGAGGCGTCGGGTACGTCGACCAGCGAGAGGGCGTTCCCGGCCTCCATCAGCAACGGCTCACCCTGGCCGAAGCCGAACCGGTGGATCTTGCGGTAGATCGTCGACAGCGACCCGTCGGCGGCGAAGACCAGCGAGGTGTTCCAGAGGTGTTTGCCCTCCGGCCCGCGGGCCTGCGCGGACGGGCGCTCGACGATCGAGCCCGCGTGCAGCATCACGCCGGCATCCCGGGCGGCCGCCGACATCATGGACGCGACCGGCCCGTCAACGGACTCGGCCCGCTCCTCCCACAGCCGGTAGGAGAAACCCCCGGCGGCCCACAGCTCCGGCAGCACGACCAGGTCATGGCCCGCCTGCTCCCGGACGAGGGCTGCGGCCCGGGTGACCCGGTCAACGACCGGCTCCAGGTCGTCATACCCGAGCTGGATCACGGCGATACGCATATCAGTCTCCCGATCTCGGCAGGGTCCGCCCGGACACGGACCGTTCAGGCAGGGTCCGTGCCGAAGGAGCGGGTTCGGCCGGCGCTGGCCCGGGTGGGGCGGGGGCGACCGGGCGCTCCTTCGAGGAGAGCGCACCCAGGTGGGCGTTGTACGCCTTCAGCTCGGCATCATCGTCGCGATCGGCCTGACGGTCCAGCCGGGTGGACTCGGCCTTGTCCGAACGCACCCAGGCCAGGGTGACCAGCAGGGCCAGGATCAGCGTGGGGAGCTCGCCGATCCCCCAGGCGACGGCGCCGCCGGCCCGCTGGTCGGCCAGCAGGTCGACCGCCCAGGGCAGGTGCAGGCCCTGGAAGTAATCGCCGGCCAGCAATGTCGTGCCGCTGGTCAGGGCGACCCCGAAGAACGCGTGGAACGAGATCGTGCCGAAGAGGATGACCAGGAGCATCACCGGTGGCCAGCGCCGGGGCCCCGGGTCGATCCCGATCAGGACCCAGGCGAAGAGGTATCCGGCCAGCAGGAAGTGGGTGGTCATCAGCACGTGCCCGGTGTGCGTGCGCAGGGCCAGCTCGAACAGGGGCGAGTAGTAGAAGACGATCAGGCCGCCGAAGAAGATGACGGCCGCCACGACCGGGTTGCCGATCACCGCCAGGTATCTGGAGTGCACCAGCGCGAGCAGCAGCTCGCGGGGCCCCAGGGTCTTGTCGTGCCGAGGGGTCAGCGTCCGCAGGGCAAGGGTGACCGGGGCGGCGAGGACCAGCAGGATCGGGACCGCCATCGAGACCGTCATGTGCATCGCCATGTGCACCGAGAAGAGCAGCCCCCCGTAGACGCCGGGCGCCCCGCTGGTGGCCCAGACGAAGACCGCCCAGCCCAGCCCCCAGCAGATGGTGCGCCCGGCCGGCCACGAGTCGCCCCGGAAGCGCATCCGTCGGACTCCGATGAGGTAGAGCGTCACCGCGAGCGCGGCCACCCCGAACCACAGCCAGTCGATCCGCCAGACGGTGAACCAGTCGCTGCCGGTGAGCGGGCCGGCGGGAGCCGGGTAGCCGGTCAGCGCCGAGACATCGTCCGGGCTGACCGGGGCCATCTGCATCCCGGGCGGCGCGCTGCGTGACAGGGCGACGCCCAGGCCGAAGGCGGCGCCCATCAGGACGACCTCGATCAGGGCCAGCCGGGCGAAGAGCCTTCCGGCCAGCGGATCCTCGCGGATCCGGCCCACCACCCGCGCCCGCTGCTGCCACCCCAGCAGGCCCAGGATCACCAGCGCGACCACCTTGAGGCCCAGCAGGGCGCCATAGGTGGACATCAGGGAGTGCAGCGTGCCCGTCCGGACCCAGGCGCTGGCTGCCCCCGACACCGCGACGGCGACGAAGCACCACCCGGCGAGGGTGGAGTACCGCTGGACGCTGACTCCCAGCGCGGTGCCGAGCAGCGGGCGCAGGATCGCCAGCGCCAGCAGGCCACCGACCCAGACCACGGTCGCGACCAGGTGCAGGGCAAGGGCGTTGACGGCCAGCCCGTGGTTGCCGGCTCCCGCTGAATGACCAGCCAGCGACAGCGGGAGCATCGCCAGGATGCTGAGCCCGGCCAGGAGTGCCATCGCCGTGCGGCTTCTCACGAACGCAGCGCCGATGGTCACCACCAGGGCCATCGCGCAGCTGATCGCGGCGACCCGCAGGAACTCGAGGTCGAAGACGAAGGTCCGCAGCTGCGCGAAGAACGTCGGGTCGCTCAGGCTGCTGCCGGAGAGGCTGGCGAACGAGAAGACCAGCCCGACGAGCCCGGCGACCACCCAGACCACCCCGGAGGCGCAGGCGTAGCGAGTCGCGGTGAGCCTGCGTGAGGTGCGCCGCGCCTCGGGGATGATCACTGCGGCCACCATCAGCAGGCCGATGGTGCTGGCCGCCGCGAGGTCGTGGATGACCCGTACGATCGGCAGTCCCCAGCGCACCAGGGCTCCGGCATCCGGCAGGCCGGCCTGGGGAGCGGTGAACGCGCCGCCAAGCAGCCCGGCCGGAATCACCACGGCCAGCACTGCCACGGCCGCCAGGATCAGGGGCAGCCTGTGGACCTGTGGCGCCGGGCGGTTTTCCGTGGTCATGACAACACCCTAAGTAGGCTCAGCGCATGTCGCCCGACCAGATAGAGCCCCAGCGCCTTCCCGACCTCGTCGAAGCCTTCGCCCAGAGCGCCCACGCCATCCTCGACCTCGCGCGTGAATGCTCAGACGACGACCTCCGGCAACCCACCGACTGTCCCGGCTGGACGGTGCATGACCAGATTGCCCACGTCGCCGGCGTCGAGTCCCTGCTGGGCGGGCGCAAGGACCCGCGAGTCGAGCTGCCGCCCTACGAGCACATCAAGAACGAGCTCGGCAAGCGGGTGGAGTATGCCGTGGAAGTACGCCGGGACCGGTCCGGCGCCGAGCTGGTGGCCGAGCTGGAGGACGTTCTGGCCGAGCGGCTTGAGATCCTGCGCGGTCCGCTGATGACCGACTCCACGATCATCCCCGGGCCATTCGGGCCGCAAGAGGCAACCACCGTCCTGCTGTTCCGCATCTTCGACGTCTGGACGCACGAGCAGGACATCCGCGTCGCGCTCGGGCGACCCGGCAATCTGGACTCCGTTGCGGCAACGGTCTGCGTGGACTCGGTCCTGACCCTGCTTCCCAAGGCTGCCGCGAAGGGCGCCGGTCTCGAGCCGGGGCACCCGGTGGTCCTGGAGGTCACCGGACCGGTGGTGGCCCGCGAGGCCGTGGTGGTCGAGCTCGACGATGAGGGCAGGGCTCGCGGCCGGGCGATCTCCGGGCCCCAGCGGTCGGGCCAGGCGTTGGCGCATCCGGCGACGACGATCAGCCTGTCCACCGAAGCCCTGATGCGTCGGGCCGCGGGCCGGCGGCCGGTGAGCGACACGGAATACCGCGTGCAAGGCGACGACGCCGTCGCCCGTCGCGTGCTGGAGGCGCTTGTCCTCACCTCCTGAGACACACTCTTGCTTGCGCCATGCAAGTTGTTTGTGATAGTTGTATGCAACAAGCAACTTCGCGGCGACTATGGAGGCACGGTGGGCATCAGCCTGGACACGGCAACCCGGCTCAACATCGAGCTGGTCCGCGTCATGAAGCTGTTCCACTCCATGCGCCAGCACGCCCCGAAGGTCCACCCGGGCGTCGAGCCCGCGTCGTACCCGATCCTGTTCAACCTCATCGCCGGCCCGCAGCGTGTGTCGCTGCTGGCCGAGCACGTCTACTCCGACGTCTCAACGGTGAGCCGGCAGGTGACCACGCTGGTCTCCCACGGTCTGCTCGAGAAGGTCAGCGATCCGCAGGACGGCCGGGCCTGCATGGTCTCGCTCAGCGCTGAGGGTGCCGAGCTCGTGGACCATCTCAAGGCCGTCCGCGGCGAGTGGTTCCGCCAGGTCCTGCAGGATTGGGAGCCGGCCGATGCGGACGCCTTCTGTGACTATCTGGAGCAGTTCGGCAGGTCCTTCGAGGTCGCCAAGGGCACACCCTTCGAGACACCCAAAGCCGCTCCTTTCGATGCCTCCACGACCACCCCCTCCCAAGCTCCGACCATGAACTCACCTGAGGTGGCTCAATAATGGCAACAGCAGTCGCACCAGCACCCGCTCCCAGCGGGGCGCTCACCCACAAGCAGATCCTGACCATCATGGCCGGCCTGATGATGGGGATGTTCCTGGCCGCCCTGGACCAGACCATCGTCTCCTCGGCCATGCGGGTCATCGCCGACGACCTGCACAACCTTTCCGGACAGGCCTGGGTCATCACGGCCTACCTGATCACCTCGACCATCGTGACCCCGCTGTACGGCAAGCTCTCGGACATCTACGGCCGCAAGCCGTTCTTCACAGCGGCCATCGTCATCTTCCTGATCGGCTCGATCCTGTGCACCTTCGCCACCTCGATGCCGATGCTGGCAGGCTTCCGTGCCGTCCAGGGCCTGGGCGCCGGTGGCCTCTTCTCGCTGGCCCTGGCCATCATCGGCGACATCGTGCCGCCCCGTGAACGGGCGAAGTACCAGGGCTACTTCCTGGCGGTCTTCGGCACCTCGAGCGTCCTGGGCCCGGTCGTCGGCGGCTTCTTCGCCGGTCAGGCCACCATCCTGGGCATCGCCGGCTGGCGCTGGGTCTTCCTGGTCAACGTGCCGATCGGCATCGCGGCACTCTTCGTGGTCAGCCGCACGCTGCACCTGCGGCACACCCGTCTGGACCACCGGATCGACTTCGGTGGGGCCGCGGCGCTCACCATCGGGCTCGTCCCGCTGCTGCTGGTGGCCGAGCAGGGTCGCACCTGGGGCTGGAGCTCCACCGCGTCCATGCTCTGCTACGGCATCGGGCTTGCCGGCGCCCTCGCGTTTGTCCTGGTCGAGCGTTCGATGGGCGCCGAGGCGTTGCTTCCGCTGAGCCTGTTCACCAACAAGACCGTCGGCGTCGCCTCGATCGCCTCGGTCGTGCTGGGCATGGGCATGTTCGGCGGACTCGCCTGCCTGCCGCTCTATCTGCAGATCGTCAAGGGAGCGACCCCGACCATGGCCGGCCTGATGCTGCTGCCGATGACCCTGGGCATGATGAGCGGCTCGATCATCTCGGGCCAGATCATCTCCCGGACCGGCCAGTACCGGCAGTTCCCGATCATCGGCTGCGGCCTGCTGATCGTCTCGCTCTTCGGCTTCCACTACGTCGGCGCCGATACCCCGCTGTGGCAGACGATGATCCTGATGCTCTTCTTCGGCCTCGGCCTCGGCGGTAACATGCAGCCGCTGACCCTGGCGGTGCAGAACGCCGTCTCACCGCGCGACATCGGCGTGGCCACCTCGTCCGCGACGTTCACCCGTCAGATCGGTGGCACCCTGGGCACCGCGATCTTCCTGTCGATCCTGTTCACCGCCGTGCCTCACCGCATCGCGACCGCCTTTGCCACCATCGCGCCCAGCCCGGAGTTCCAGGCGGCTCTGAAGAATCCCGTGGCCCCGACAGGTGACCAGAGCGCCAACACCGCCTTCATCCAGGGTCTGCAACAGGCCAAGGCCGGCGGCGGTGGCGGAGCGGTCAACCCGCTCAGCGACTCCTCGTTCATCCAGCAGCTGGACCCCCGGCTGGCCAAGCCGTTCCTGGTCGGGTTCTCCCAGTCGATGGACCTGGTCTTCCTGATCGGCTCCGCTGTCATGGTCGTCGCGTTCGTCGTCGTGTGGTTCCTGCCGCACGTCGAGCTCCGCAGCGGTTCCTCCTACGAGAGCCGTGGCCAACAGGATGCAGCCGACCAGCATGCTTCCGTTCAGCAGGCAGCCCACCCGGATGCACCCCGCCACCACGAAGCCGGGGCGGCAGCGATCGCCGGGACGGACGACGCGTTGCCCAGCCTCACCCGCTGAGCACGAGCAGGCACCTAGCCTGTCAGGGACCGGGGGAACACCCCGTCCCTGACAGGAGAGCCCGATGGACGTCGCCTCGCTGCTGACGCTGCTGCTGCTGGCCCTGGCCCTGGCGGTCCAGCCCTGGTCGGTGCTGGCCTCAGTCCTGCTCATCGCCTCCCAGGGCGGCGTCGCCAAAGCGCTGGCGTATGTCACCGGCTGGTTTCTCGCACTGGTGGCCGTGGCCGTCGCCACGATCGCGCTGTACCCGGCGACGCCGAAGGTGGCGTCCACCTCGCCCTGGACCAGCTGGGTCCAGATCGGGGCAGGCATCGCCCTGGGCGGCTGGCTGTTCGTGCGATCGCGAAGACCTGTCGCGGTGACCCCTGACCCCCGGCAACCCGCTTCGTCCCCGGCGAGCTCCCCGGCAACCCCGCCGCGACCGGCCTCACCAGCACCAGGTCCGCAGCCGAAGTGGATGGCACGGCTGGACTCGATGTCCGTCTGGCCGGCGTTCGTGCTGGGTGCCTTCCTGCCCAACTACGCGATCGTGGTCGCCGCGGTCGGCAACATCATCCAGGCCGGCCTCCCCCGGGCCCAGGCTGCCCTCGCCCTCATCGCGTTCATCCTCGTGGCGTCAGCAGGAGTAGCGGCGCCGTTGCTGGTGCTGGTCTTCCGCCGGGAGGACGCCCCGGCGATCCATCAGAGCTGGCGAGCCTGGCTGGTGGCCAGGGGCCAGTCGCTCCTCACGGTGGTGCTGACCGTGGTCGCAGTCGTGCTCATCGCCAAGGGCATCATCGGTCTGGCCACCTGATCCGTCCCACTGTCAAGGCATCTACCAGCGTCTGGGGTACATCCCGTGATCCCAGATACCACTCGAGTGGGCGGGCGTCCAGGGCGCGCCGATCGCGCCGTAGGACCGGATCACGCTCGAGGTTCCGGCGATGGTGTCGAGGCGGTAAAGGTAGGCCTTGTCGATACCACTGCGCACGCCGATGAGCGAGTAGTGGGTGTCGCAGCCGCCCACCACGAGGTCGTCGAAAGTCCAGGTCGAGGCGCGGAGCAGGGTCAGCCGCGGGGTGAACGTCCCGGCGACAGGAATGGTGATGAGGTAGAGCCGGCCCGCGGAGGTAGTGCCGACGAGCACGTCAGCCGCCCCCGCATACCCGGCGCGGTATCGATAGGCCAGTGCCAGCGAGCGGAAGCCGCTGTAACCCGTGCGGTACCCGTCGAGGCGCAATACTGGCGCACCGAAGGTCGCCTCGGTCACCTTGTAGCGGGCGAGGGTCCCGGCCTTGACGTTGAGGCCGTAGAGGTACCCGCCCTTGGTGTACTGCGGGAAGCGGTCCGAGGCGTCGACGATCTTGGCTACCGAGCCCCACCCGCCGCCGATGGAGCGGCTGACGTGCCGGAAGGTACCAAAGTTCGGGTAGCTCGTGGTCTCAAACGTCAGGGCCCCACCCCGCACGGTGAAGGTGCGGAGGTTGTTGACCTGGTTCACGAACTCGAAGGTCGTCGAGCCGAGTGCCGTGACGCCCGGGATGGTGGCGACATAGTCACGGTAGAAGGGCCCGGTGAGGTTGCTGTCGTTCAGGATGACGTGGTTGAGACTGCCGTCCGGCTCGATGGCGCCAACGTCCGGCTGGCAGCCAAACTGCACGCCCTTAACGCTGGCAGCCAGCGTCCCGATGCTCGCGGGCGCCGCGGCGGCGCTGGCCTGGGGGGCGGCCGCCTGGGCCGGGACTGCGGCGGCCGCAGCGATCCCGGCGACGAGGACAGCGACCGCGGAACGCAAGATACCGTGCATGGTGGTTGCCTCTCGAGTTCCAGACAACTCGAGTGTCTGGTGCACGGAGTGTAGGCGAACACCGCGATCTCTCTGGCAGCGCCTCTGGGTGATGGCACCCGGACAGGCAAACGGCCCCAATGAGCCCTGCGAGGGACCATTCGAGCCGTTCGTCCGGTCGCTCTCGCGACGGGCTCTGGGTCAGCTCCAGACGAGGGCCTGGGCAGGGTCGTGCAGGATCGCCGCGACGTCGGCCAGGAACCGTGACCCCAGGTCGCCGTTGACCAGGCGATGGTCGAACGAGAGACCCAGCTGGGTGACCCAGCGCGCCTTGATCTTGCCCCTGACCACCCACGGCATCTGCCGGATCGCGCCGAAGCACAGGATCGCAGCCTCGCCCGAGTTCAGGATCGGCGTGCCGGTGTCGACCCCGAAGACCCCGACGTTGGTGATCGTGATCGACCCGCCGGACATCTCGGCCGGCTGGGTCTTGCCGTCGCGGGCGATCGAGATCAGGTTGGTCATCGCGTCGGCCAGCTGGCGCAGCGACATCTGGTCGGCGTCCTTGATGTTGGGCACCATCAGCCCCCGAGGGGTCGCCGCGGCGATGCCGAGGTTCACGTAGTTCTTGACCACGATCTCCTGAGCCGCCTCGTCCCAGGTGGCATTGATCCCGGGGTGGCGCCGGCTGGCGATGATCAGGGCCTTCGCCACGACCAGCAGCGGGCTGACCTTGACGTCCCGGAACTCCCGGTCCTCTCGCAGCCGGTCCACCAGCTTCATCGTCCGGGTCACGTCGACGGTGATGAACTCCGTGACATGGGGGGCGGTGAAGGCCGAGGAGACCATGGCCTGCGCGGTGACCTTGCGGACCCCCTTGATCGGGATCCGCGTCTCACGCTCGCCACTGACCGCGAACAGCGGCGCCACGTATCCGGGTCCAGATGCCGTCGCACCATCTGCGCCGTTGGCCCTGCCGGACGCGACACCTGCGGCGTATGCCTCGACGTCTGCCCGGGTGACGATGCCACCCGGACCAGACCCGAGAACGCTGGCCAGGTCGACGCCCAGGTCCTTGGCGAACTTGCGAACGGGTGGCTTGGCCAGGGCCTTGCCGCCACCAGCCGGTGTCGCAAGGGGCTCTGCGGCAAGAAGCTCGGATGCCGAGGGCGGCCTGACCACCACGGGTTCGGGGACAGGAGCCTGGGCAACGGGCGCCGCGACCGGTGCGGTGGTGTTGACACCCTTGCGGGCCCGACGCTTACCTGAGGTCGCCCTCGGGCCATAACCGACCAGGTTCGCGACCCGCTCCTCGCCGGCACCGGTCTCGGCCTCGCCGGCGGACGCCGAAGCGTTCGAGATGCCGGCGACCGTCGTGATCGGCGGGGCCACCACCGGGGCGTCCTGCCCGCCGAGCCCGTCGTCGATCGAGATGATCGGGGTGCCGACCTCAACGGTGTCGCCCTCGGACACCAGCAGCGCGGTGACCGTGCCGGCATACGGGACGGGGAGCTCGACCAGGGACTTGGCCGTCTCGATCTCGACGAAGATGTCGTTGACCTTGACGGTGTCGCCCACCTTGACCTTCCAGGTGACGACCTCGGCCTCGACCAGTCCCTCGCCCGGGTCCGGCAGGTTGAAGTGCTTTATAGCCATGGCGTGTGGTCCCGTTCCGTATCAGTAGGCAAGCGCGCGGTCGACGCCGTCGAGCACGCGGTCGAGGTCAGGCAGGAACTCTTCCTCGAGCCGGCTGGGCGGGTAGGGCAGGTTGTACCCGCCCACCCGGATCACCGGAGACTCCAGGCTGTAGAAGCACCGCTGCTGGATGGAGGCAGCGATCTCCGCACCCAGCCCCAGGAACGTCGACGCCTCGTGGGCGATGACGAGCCGACCGGTCTTCTCCACCGAGGTGGCCAGCGCGTCGAGGTCCAGCGGGGACAGCGAACGCAGGTCGATGACCTCGATCGACTTGCCCTCCTCGGCGGCAGCAGTCGCCGCATCCAGGCACACCTTGACCATCGGGCCGTATGACGCCAGGGTCACCTGCTCGCCGGGACGGGCAATGGCGGCTTTGAACAGCGGCCTGGGCGCGACGGTGGCCGTCAGGTCCACCTCGCCCTTCTCGTGGTAGCGGCGCTTGGGCTCGTAGAAGATGACCGGGTCGTCGGACTCCACGGCCTGCTGGATCATCCAGTACGCGTCCTCCGCGTTCGAGCAGGCGACGACCCGCAGCCCCGCGGTGTGCGCGAAGTACGCCTCGTTCGACTCGCTGTGGTGCTCGACCGCTCCGATGCCGCCACCCACCGGGATCCGGATCACCATCGGCAGCTTGATCTTGCCCAGCGAGCGCGCATGCATCTTGGCCACCTGGCAGGTGATCTGGCTGAACGCGGGGTAGACGAACCCGTCGAACTGGATCTCGACGATGGGCCGGTAGCCGCGTAGCGCCATCCCGACGGCAGTGCCGACGATGCCGGACTCGGCCAGCGGGGTGTCGATGATCCGGTCCTCGCCGAAGTCCTTCTGCAGGTTCTCGGTGACCCGGAAGACGCCACCGAGCTTGCCGATGTCCTCACCCATGATGACGACCTTGGGGTCGCGTTCCATGGCCCGCCGCAGGCCGGCGTTGATGGACTTGCCGATCGTTACCTTCGACATGTCAGTGCTCTCCCTCGAAGCTCGCGGTGTAAGCGGCGAACCCGGCGCGCTCGGCGTCGACCAGCGGGTGCTCCTCGACATAGATGTTGTCGAACATCGACAGTGGCTCGGGGTCGGGCATCGACAGGCAGCCCTCGCGGATCGTTGCGGCGAGCTCGTCGGCCTCCGCCTCGATCGCCTCGAAATAGGCCCGGTCGGCCTTGAGGCTGGAGGTCAGATACGCCTTGAGCCGGGCGATCGGGTCGCGCAGCTTCCAGACCTCGACCTCGGCGGAGATGCGGTACTTGGTCGGGTCGTCAGAGGTCGTGTGCGCCCCCATCCGGTAGGTGTAGGCCTCGATCAGCATCGGTCCCTGCCCGCTGTGCGCGGCGGCCAGGGCAGCCTTGGTCACGGCATACACGGCGAGGACGTCGTTGCCGTCGACCCGGACGCCGGGGAAGCCGAAGCCGCGGGCCCTCTGGTAGATCGGGATCCGGCTCTGACGCTCGACCGGCTGTGAGATGGCCCACTGGTTGTTCTGGCAGAAGAAGACGACCGGCGCGGAGTAGGCGCCGGCCCAGACGAAGGCCTCGTTGACGTCGCCCTGGCTGCTCGCGCCGTCACCGAAGTAGGCGATCGTCGCCTCGCCGGTCGCCATGTCCCCGACCGCACCGTCCTTCTGGATGCC
>JBBRZQ010000037.1:0-36243 GCA_038236535.1 Actinomycetales bacterium | reverse complement strand
GACCTGATCGCGCTGGACCCCAGCGAGTCGGTGATCGTCTACCGAGGGTTCCGGGACTTCACCGGCCCCTACGTCGCACACTGCCACAACCTGGCCCACGAGGACCACGCCATGATGTTCGGCTGGGAGATCACCCCCTGACAGTCCCCGTCCCGGGGTGAGAGATCACCCGTCACCGAGTCCCCGCCAGAGGGTGAGAGATCACCCCCTGGCGGGGACTTGCCATTGCCCGCGAGCCACCAGGGTCGCGGACACCGAGCAGCCCGGCCCCAGGCGGCTGGCTGTACTCCCGCAGCATCGGCCTGTCCCGCGGGCCCGGGCCCGGTATTGCCATGGAGGTAGGCCTGGCGCGAGCCCACGACCGGGCGGCTCAGACCAGCAGGCTCCGGCCGGCTGGCACGTCGAGGCTCCAGCCAGGGTGCCCGTCGTATCGCAGCGACGTCGATCGTCAGGCTCGGCTGCGTCGCGCGGTGGTCCAGGTGTTCCTCGACCAGGGTGATCTGGCGGTTAGCTCTGTTCCAGGAGGGAGTCCGAGCCGACCAGTCACCGGCCGTGCCCGGGGGAGGTCCTGGGGCAGGTCCATCTGCCGGGAGCCATCGCAAAGTCAGGCGGGGCCGGGTACCCGAAGGTATCCCGGCCCCGCCTGTTTGGGGGCTTACCAGTGGCTTACCAGGGGGCCGGCTCGAGGGGCCCGACTGCCGGGCCGATGGCTGACCCGGTGGTGGCGCCCTCACCCTTGACGATGAACGGCAGGTGCCAGAAGTCGAACGGCACGAGCCCGTCGCCGGGCTTGACGTTCTCCGGGAAGATGTACTCGAAGGTCGGGGCGAAGTACTGCCCGGCCGCGAGCCCGTTGGCCACCTGGTTGGTGGCGTCGCTCTTGTTCAGGCAGGTGTCTAGCGCGGTCAGCACCGCGTTGCCGGCTGCGTCGTTGACCGGTGCCTGTGGCACGCACAGGGACCGGACCGCGACCCTGATCGTGCGGGTGGGCTGGCTGAGCAGGCCGGTCGGTGCCTTGGTGGCCCTCAGACGGGCGCGCTGTGGCTGCGGGCCGGTCTGCTGGGTGGTAATGCCGCCACCGATCGGGGTGATGCCGTCGGCCTGGAGCGGGCCGTTCTGTTCTCCGGTCATCGCGAACGGGGTGGCCCAGCGGTTGCGGACCGCGCCGGTGGTCGGGTTGACGTCCTGCATGTAGATGTCGACCGGGGTCTTGACGTCGGTGGTCTCTGACTCCAGGAAGATCCGGTCCTGGGTCTCGACCGCGAAGCCGTTGATCGAGATCGCGCTGGGGTCGGCGGTGCCGACGCCGAAGTCACCGATGGCCAGGTAGCTCGGCTGGGTGCCGGGCATGGTGTAGATGCCGAGGTTGGCCTCCACGGTGTGCGCCGAGGTGTAGGCCGCGGCGGTGGCCGTGGCCGGGATCAGGGTGCCGTTGAAGGTGATGGAGTCGCCGACCTCGAACGGTGCCTGCTGGCGCGGGTCCGGACCGACCGCAGCCCGGGCCGCGACGCTGGGCATCACCCACTGGCTGCAGTAGGCCTGTCCCGCGGCGGGCCGGGTCAGCTCGCCACTGACCGGGGGGATGATGCCGGCCACGCTGAAGTTGCGGCAGCCACCCACCACGGCCGGCACAACGGCCCCGTTGACGGTGACCGGGACCAGGTTGGGCCGGTTCGCCTGGGGGCACAGCGGGTCGTCCGCGACGGCGGGGTCGGTGCGTGGCACGCACAGCGGGTAGCCGGTGCCGGCGTGGATGGTCGGGTTCGCGTCATCGACGCTGAACCGCGCGTCGGGGGTCTGCTTGCGCCCGAAGCGGCCGTTGGGGTCGTTGATCTGTACCGTCGCGGGGGTGGCTGCGCTGCCGGTGTCGACCGTGAGGTTGCCGGTGGCGTAGTCGATGGCGGTGATGACGCCGGTGCTGGTGTTCAGCGACTGCTGCGAGGCGTAGAGCAGGCCCGCGATGCGCTTGTTGCCGACGATGTTGCCGACCGCATGGATCTCGAAGGACGGGTACCCGGTGCCCAGGGCCAGGGACGGCCCGTTGTTGATGAAGTCGGCCCAGGTCATCGTGTTGGCCGGCAGCTGGATCACCGAGTTGCACGGGATCACGATCGGGCCGTTGTTCAGCCTCAGGGTGCCGCCGAAGCGCTGCGGGTCGGTCGTGTTGGGGCAATTGGCGTTGGTGGCATCCACCGTCGCGGTCTGGATGAAGCCGGTGTCGTCAAAGCCGTGGATCAGGCCGGGGAGCACCGAGGTCACCGGGTCGGGCAACGTCGCGGTCACGAACGGTGCGACGGCGCCTTTCGGCGGCTTGGCCGTGCCACCCTGGGCAGCCGCGTTCGTGCTGAGCGGAACGGCGGCAATCAGGCTCAGGATAGTCAGCGGGATGACTACTGACGCCGTCCTTCGCTTCCGCCAATCGGTAAGTCGATGCACACTCATTGTTGCCTCCATGGTCTGGGGAACACTCCGGCGACCGTTCCCAGCAGTTTGCTCACCGCTGACTAGCGTCGAGATCCTCAGGGTCGCGTTCCGCGAGGTACTAGGTCTACGAGACCTTGGTCTGAGGCGAAGGCACCTGCCAGAGCCGCAAAGTCGTGTGATTTGTCCGTTGTGTGGTGGTTCAGCCGTGCGGTCGCTCGGCCCGGGGGTTGGAGC
This sequence comes from Actinomycetales bacterium, assembly GCA_038236535.1. Classification (GTDB taxonomy): domain Bacteria; phylum Actinomycetota; class Actinomycetes; order Actinomycetales; family Dermatophilaceae; genus UBA4719. The sequence continues at coordinate 33,585 of JBBRZQ010000037.1, read as the reverse complement.
GCGACGTTGGTCGTATGCGGCGGCCGGCTGGCATCAGACCGTGGTCCTACGACCGTTGGACCCTGGCTTGCGCAGTGGGAGACCGCGAGAGGTGCACCAGAAGGCGATTTCAGCACCTCCGGCGGGCAGCGACCGCCCGCGGGCACCAGCTGGCTCTGTTGTTGGTACTAGTACCGGACGCCCTTCCTTTGCCCCTGGTACTAGTACCGGGACGTTTCGCCCGGCCGCCGCGGGCACGACCAAGGTCGCATAGGCACTGCCCGGCGCCGTACGACAAAGGTCGCGTAGACGAGGCCCATCGCAAAAAGGGAATCTATCCATGGCGAACCGAGAGCCACCGATGGCCCAGCCGGAAGCCTGTAGACAAGACAAAGGATGGGATCATGAAGCGAAAGTCAGTAGTTCTCCTGACTGCGGTGGCTCTCACCGCAGGCAGCGGCGTCGCTCTCGCCGCGGTTGGCCCAGCGGGTATCAACGGACCCGGGCTCGCCGCAGTCGGGCCGGTCAGCCCCACCGACGGGTACCCAGTCTGGTACCAGGACAAGACCGGCCTGCGGCTCGAGCAGTGCGGTATCTGGACAGCCGACCCGATGTGCCCGGCGGTAGCGCCGAAGCCCACCCCGGGATCCCCCACCTCCTTCCCCGACAACTATCCCGTTGAGGGGTTCTACCAGCTGGCCAACGCGATCCTGCCCACGTCGAACGCCGGCAAGGCGACGATCGCGCTGAACCTGGAGCAGTCCCTGCCCTCACCGGCCAACGGAGCGCAGGTCACGTTCTCACGGTTGCGCTTCACGATCACCAACACGAACGACGCTGTCGCGTACAAGATCACCACCCCGGCCGGGGTCAAGACGGTGTCCTCCGTCGGCGGCAAGATCTTCAGCACCGAGGACATCGGGGTCGGAGGCGGCGACTTCAGTGGGGCCCTTGGCGGCCACGTCGGCCCGTTCCTGACCTGGGACACGTTCAACAACGCGATTGCGGACCCGGCCCTGAAGCCGAATGCGGCCGGCAAGCCCACCTATATCGGTGACGGCATCACCCCGCACAAGGTCATCGGCAGCCCCTACGGCACCAACTTCGTCCGGATCGAGGCACCCGGCGTCAACCCCAACCCGGCGGTCGACGCCTGCCCGCTGCTCGCCGGCAACCCGCTCGCCGACTGCGTGGAGACGGACCTGCTGACCCTGCAGGGCAAGATCGCGACCACCTCGGGGGTCACCGCTGACAAGGCCACCTACTCGCGGTCCTCGGCAGCCGGCGGGCTGGTTGACGCCTACGCGTCGTCCCTGCCCGCGGACCAGCAGGCGATTCAGGTGTCCGACCCCTCGGCCACCCCCGAGTTCGGCACCACAGAGCTCACCGGCTCGCCGGCCTCTGCCGGGCACTACTTCGCCCGCGTCCCGTATGTCGGTGCCGCGCCGCCGGCCAGCGTCAAGGTGTCCAACATCAGCGACGTGCCGGCAGCCAACAAGACCATCTCCGTGGTTGACGATGTGACGGGTACGGCGGTCTTCACCACCGGCACGCCGGCCGCCGGCGCCGTGGCAGCCGTTCCTGGCTCTCTCTCGATCACTGCCGTCTCCAGCGACACGTTCGCCCCGCCGGTACTGACCGCCTCCGGCTTCGCCGTTGCGTCCGCGCCGCTGGTCGCCGGCTCGCTGACCGTCCCCGTGCAGGACGCCCCGCCGGCCTTCGTGACGGTGACCTCCGCCGCGGGTGGCACGGTCAAGATCCCGGTCACTGCGACTGGCGCTGCCTATGCACCCGTTCCTGCGGTTGCCCAGGCAGGTCCGGACCAGAACGCCGCTGTTGGCTCGCTGGTGACCCTGGACGGGTCTGCCTCCACCGGGGCTCTGACCTACGCCTGGACCAGCCCCGCCGGGATCACTCTCGCGAACCCGACGAGTGTCAACCCCACGTTCACCCCCACCGCAGCCAACACCGGGGCCAACGTGTTCACTCTGACCGTTACCGGTCTGGCTGGAAGCACGAGCACCGCAACTGTCACGGTCAACGTCAGTGCCGCAGCCGCGGCAGTGGCCAACGCCGGGGCCAACCAGATCGGCGTTCGGCGAGGTTCGACGGTCACCCTGGACGGGTCACTGTCCACGGTGGGTAGCTACCTCTGGACCCAGACAGTGGCTGCAGGTGACCCGACCGCCACACTGGCCGGCGCCACCACCGCGAGGCCGACGTTCACCTTCCCGTTGTACAAGTACCCCGCCAACAACGGCCCGCTGACCTTCAACCTGAAGGTCACCAGCGTCGACGGCTCGGTCAGCAACTCGTCGGTGACAGTCAGCCCCTCGGCGGACGCTGTGGTCTTCACCAGGGCTGAGTACACCGCCAGCAAGGGCACCTGGGCCATCGCCGGCACCAGTTCGGCCCTGGCCGGGCAGACCGTGACTGTCCACTTCGGCCCCCTCTCCGGGCCAGTCATCGGCAGCGCGGTCGTCGATGCCACCGGAGTCTTCAGGGTCAACGCCAGCGGAAACCCGGCCATCATCACGACCAGCATCACCGCTGAGTCCGGGCTTGGCGGCACGACTGCCCCCTTCCTGATCAGGCTGAAGTAGGCCATCAAGAAAGGATCCAGCTGAAGAGCACAAGAGAAGGGTTGGTCCCGCCCAACCACGGATGAGCGGGACCAACCCTTCTGTGTGGGCGGCTACCCTGCAGAACGGGTCGATGGCAGGGACGGCGACCTCACGGTAGGGAGAAGTGCAGCGCGCACGGTGGCTGCACGGTGGCGTCAGGATGGGGAGAAGTGCAGCGCGCACGGTGGCTGCACGGTGGCGTCAGGATGGGGAGAAGTGCAGCGCGCACGGTGGCTGCACGGTGGCGTTACGGTGCAGAGCGTGCAGCCGACGCTGATGATCCTCACGAGCAGAGCAGAGCAGAGCAGAGCCGAGCGGATGCGGGGGGCATCCCCAGGGGGTCAGCCTGCCGCATCCGCCGGGGGCTTGATGACGACGATGCGACCGTTGTACATCCCCATGCCGCAGCTGAAGTTGTAGGTGCCCTCCGTCAACTTGGACAGCTCCATCACATTGGGGCCGCTGACCAGGTTCTTCTGCGTCTTCAGGTCGTTCGACACCAGGCTGGCAGCGCAGGTGAACGGGGCCGTCGAGGTCATCACCCAGTGCGTCGGGAGTCCGGCATAGATCACCGTCTCGCCGGGGTGGTACCCGTCGCCGTCCTGGGTGCTGTTGATCGTCTGGTCTGTGGGCGTGACGGTGACGTTGCTGGTGATCGCCTGGGCCGTGCTGACCGGGGTGCCGAAGTCCACGCCGGCCAGGTGCAGCGCGGAGGTCGCGTTGATGACCGCGAAGCCGATGACGACGACCCCGAGGGCACGCAGCACGGCGACCTTCCTGGTTCCCTTGAACAGCGTGGGCGCGCCGGCGACGGCGAACAGGGCCGGAGCGGTGCCGAGGGCAAAGGTGGCCATGATGAGCCCGGCGGACCTGGGCGAGCCGGTGGAGAAGGCGTACAGCTGCACGGCCTGGGTGAAGCCGCACGGCAGGAAGAAGGTCGCGGCGCCGGCCAGCACCGTCCCCGCGGTTCTGCGGGCCGGGACGTCGCCGGTGAGCCCCAGCCGATCGCCCACGGCGGCCGGAATGGTGAGCGACCATCCCGCGACGCGCGGCGACACCTCGGTGAGCCGGACGCCCACCAGCACCATTGCCACGGCGACGACGACCATCAGGATCACCACGACGTTCGTGGGCATCGACGCCTTGGCCCCGATGGCGCCGAGTGCCGCGCCGAGCAGGCCGAAACCGCCGATCCGACCAGCCTGGAAGGCCAGGCTCGTGCGCCATACCGTGTGCTGGGCGCTGGTCCCCTTGGCCTCAGCCCGCCCGGCGGCGTTCGCCGAGATGGCCAGCACGATGCCACCGACCATCGCCATGCAGGTGGAGACCCCGGCGGCGAGGCCGAGCGCGAGGATGAGCAACAGGCCACCGGTGCTCGGATCGCCGAACCGGGCGGCCAGGTTGCCCGTCCCGATCATCAGGATGAGCAGGGTGACGAAGACCGAGGCCACCGCGGCGGTGCGCCAGACCTCGCGGTCGCGGTTGAGCCAGGGTGAGCGACCGATCCCGTACCCGAGGTCGGCGATGGTCTTGTCGATCGAGGCCCGGCTGGCCTCGCTGGTCGTGATCAGGCTTGCCGTCCCCTTGCGGGTCGACGCCGTTGCCGAGACCACGCCGGGCAGCTTTGTCAGGGCCTTGGCGATGCGCCGCTCGCACGCCGTGCAGGTCATTCCCGAGACCGGTACGGTGATGAGCTCCTTGGCGGGGCGCGTCGCGTTGGTCATAGGGCGAAGAGCTCCCATGCTGCGCGGCCCAGCTCGCCGCTCTCGTCGAGCCGCAACGCCGACTTGGGTGCGTGCAGGATGCCGCCGACCAGGCGGTGGGTCATCTGCTCGACCAGGGCGCGGTCATCCTCGCTCATAGCCGGAAGCCTACGTGCCAGCCAGGCCAGCTCGCTGAGACGACGTGCCTCGGCTGCTTCGGTCATGGCCTGGATGGCGGGCAGGTAGTCGCGGGCCCGCAGCCACCGGCAGTACTCACCGCCGGACTCGGTCACCAGTCTCTCGAGCCGGTCGCGCAGCCCGCCGGCCAGCTCGACCTCGGGACCCCAGGCGAGGTCGTCGATGGACACGAAACGATTTCCCAGCCGGGCCTGCAGCGCGGCCGAGACCGCGGGGGGCGAGGACAGGTCCACCACAGGCGTGCCCTGCTCGAGCAGGTTGGCTGCGTCCTGCTCGTGGACAGCCCAGCTGCCGGACACCGCGACCACGACGCCCGCGAACCGTCCGAGGGTGCCGTCCGAGCCCTCATTGATGGCCTGGCCCCCCACGCTGTGCGCCAGGGCCACCGCTCGTTCGGTGGTCCGGTTCGTGACGAAGATCTGCGCGCCTCGCCGGGCTGCCGCCTGGGCGGTCAGCCGGCTCATGCTGCCGGCCCCGACGATCAGGATCGGCTGGTCGGCGATCGGGCCGGACACCCGCTCGATCTCGTCCAACGCGACGTCGCCGAGTGACCGCGGCGCCCCGGCGAACCACCCATGGGCTCGCCGTCCGGCGTTCAGGGCGACCTGGAAGAGCCGGTCCAGCACCGGGTCCAGCGGCCTGGCTGCGTGACGCAGGGCGTAGGTCTCGCGGACCTGATGAAGAATCTGGTCCTCGCCCAGCACTGCGCTGTGCAGGCCACAGGCGACATTGATCAGGTGGCGGGCGGCCGCGGCGTCCTCGAGGCGCAGCCCGCCAGCCGGGAGCCGGGGCAGGGCCCGGCCGCCGAACGCGCCGAGGGCGACATACAGCTCGACCCGGTGGCAGGTGTGCACCAGGATGATCGCGTCATGGGCCGCGAGAGCCTCGCACTCAGCGGCAAACGCCTCACGGGCGGCGCTGGGCACCCCTCGGGCATGAGCGACCAGGGCGAGCACTGTGGTGGTCGGTGCCTCGCACCCGGCACCCGCTGGTGCCTGGTCCGGGGTAGCTGCCGGCGCCCCGTCTGCCGTGCGCGAAAGCACGTCGGAGGGTGCGGTCCTGGTGTTCACAAGCTTCCCCCTACTAACGCCTTCCGGGCCAGCTCGGTCTCATGACCGGTCATCAGCGCGACCAGCAGCTGGTCGATGGCCTGAGTTGCCGTGACAAGCAGGTTGGTGGCCTCGATGGTGTCCAGCCCGCGACGCCGGGCCACCTGGGCCAGCTCGCCCAGGAAGAGCATCCGGAAACGGAGGAAGGCTTCGACCGTCTCCCGAATCCCCCCGCAACCGAGGGCTGCGATCCGACCGTACTCGGTGGCTGCATTGCCTGCCTTCAGCATCGCCGGGCGGCGCTCGTCTGGCGTCTCTGCATCGATGACCACCAGCAGTGACCCGGCAATCTGGCGACCGTAGTCGCGTAGCGGCTCCAGCTGGTCCTCGCTGAGCCCGTCCAGCCAGGCGACGCCGTGGCACGCCTGCGCCACGTTGCGACGGTAGACGCGGGTCATGTGCTCCGGTGTCTCGCCCAGGCGCTCGAGGGTGGGCCGCTGCCGGCGTTCTGAAGGCAGCAGACCCAGGATCGTCGAACGGGCGAACCTGCGATGGCCGCCGGGGGTGGTGAACGCCTGGACGTCGCCGGCTGCGCTCCAGCGACGGAGCGTGGCGGGGGAGACCCCGATCAACGCGCACGCCTCATGAACGGTCAGCCACTCCTCGAGGGTCTCCGTGTCCGGCGTGCGAGACGTTGTCATGGAATCTGCCTCGCCTTGATGGCCTTCGGCGCGTTGATGGTCGGCGTCGGCACCGCTATCGACGACCCTGATGCCGAGCCGTCCATGACCGGGCCCTTGTGGCACTGCGCGCACGAGATCGGCTGGTGGCAGTAGGTGCAGGACTGGGTGCCACCGGCGGCCTTCGCTGAGGCCGCGTGGTTGTAGAGCATCGAGTCGTGCTTGACCTTGATCGCGCCACTGTCATGGCAGTCCTGGCAGTAGGTCTTGGTGTGGCAGGCCGCGCACGAGGTCCCGGTCGGGTCGATGCTGTTGACCGCGCCCTTGTGGCTGAACACGTAGACCGGGTCCTTGTGATCGGCTGGCTTGGCGCCGAGCGGGATGCTGGCAATCGCCGACGTCATGGAGGCTGCCGAAGGCTTGGCGAGCGGGAACTTCGGGGTAGTCCCGGTGACCTGGGGGAACGTGTGGCAGGTGGAGCACGCCGACGGGATCGTCTTGGTGGTGATCTGTCCCTTGACCACGAGGTAGTGGGCGCCGTCATGGCAGCGGAAGCAGCCGAGGGACGTCTGGTGGCCCAGGTTGTCCGGGTACGTCTTCGCCTGAACCTTCATGGCCGGGGTGGCGATGAGGTCGTACTTGACCTTCAGCTCGTCGATCGCGGCGGTGACCTGCCCGCTCTGGGCCTTGGCCACCAGCGGGAACTTGGCCGCGTAGGTGGCGCGGAGACCGTCGATGGCCGTGTTCGCGGCCTTGATGGACGGGTAGTTCCCGTTCAGGAGCGCCACGCTCTCGCGCTTGATGAACGGCAGGCTCGAGCTGATCTTTCCGCCAGCCATCGCCTCGTCCACCACCTGGTCCGGGCTGGGAATCCCGTGACCGATCCGGTTGTGGCAGTCGATGCAGTCCATCCGCCGGTTCGTCTCGGTCGACTTGAGCCGGGCGACGTCGGGCTTGACATCCGTCGACACGGCAACCTGGGTCCCGGAGATGTACTGCTCGACCTTCCCGTCCTTGCCCGTGATCTCGACGAGGTCGATCTTGCGGGAACGGATGTCGCTGGTGGTGTAGGTGACCTTCTGCGCAACGTGCCAGTGGACGCCGCGGACGCCGCTGGACTCTCCCAGCCCGCCGGGGCGGAGCATCACGGCGACGGTTTCCTGGGTGTTGGTCTCGTCCGGGCGGTATCGGGGCCGCAGGACCAGCTTGACCGGACCACCGTTGGCAGTGAGCCCCTCCAGCGAGTGGCACTTCAGGCAGGTGTCCTTGATGGCGGGGAGCTTGGCGTGGTCGGGCGGCTCGATCGGTGTCGGGAACTGGCCGGTGATGATGCCGAAGAGCTGCTTGGTGCCATTGGCCTTTGCCTTGATGAAGCCGGCGGCGCCGGGCTCGACGTGGCACTCCGCACAGGTGACGTCCCGGTGCGGCGACATGGCGTAGGCCTTGAGCTCGGGGTCCATCGTGTGGCACATGCCGCAGAAGGCCGGCGTCTCAGAGAAGCCGACGGCAGTGACCCCGCCCATGGTCGCCACGGCGCCGAACCCTCCGAACAGGACGAAGAGCAGGAAGATGCCGCGCTTGCTTCGCCACGGCGGGTGCGGAATCTTGTGGAGCACCCGGCCGACAGGGGCAAACAGTGCCCGAGCACGCAGAAAATGCCGATTCTTGGCCACCGTGGCGGTTGGTGGTGTCGCCGGCGCCTCGGTGGGTTCGGTCATTTGCTGATCTCCTTCAGGGCCGCGTTCATCTGGTCAGTGCTCAAGCCGCCAGCTTTCATCGAACGCATGGTGCCTGTCTTGTCGACGAAGAAGTGGGCCGGAATCCCGTTGACCCGGTAGGCCGAGGCGATCCGGGTGTCCGGGTCAGCAATCTGCGGGAAGGTCAGCCCGATCCTCTTGCCGTAGTCGAGAGCAGTCGCGGAGTCCTCAGAGATGGAGACCGCCAGGACGACGACCCCCTGAGGCGCGAACTTCTTGTAGGCAGACTCGATGTCCGGCGCCTCTGCCTGGCACGCGGCGCACCAGCTGGCCCCGAAGGTCAGCCACACAGGCTTGCCCTTGTACGCGCTGAGGGAGGTCTTCTTGCCGTCCACGGTGGTGGCGGTGAAGTCCTGCGCGGGTGTGCCGACCTTTGGCGGGGGACCGTCGCCCTCCCCGGTCAGCGCCACGGCACTGGTGCCACCGGCTTTTGCCCCGTCCGCCGGGCGGTTCACCAGGTAGGCACCACCCATCACGACGGCCGCCGTTACCGCAAGGACGAGCAGGGTACCGAGCCGGCTCTGGCCGAATCGCTGCCGCGGGCCCTTGGGCGGGGCGACCGTCGTTTCTGTACTCATGGCGGAGACTTCTCTTTCGTCTGTCTGGTGGCAGCTGGTTGCGGTCCGTGCGGTCGCGCTGAGGTGCTAGCTGGTCTTGCCGTAGCTGTGCAGGCCCGAGCCGAAGACGTTGATGCCGATGAACGTGAACAGCACGGAGGAGAACCCGGCGATGAGCAGCCAGGCTGCGCCACGCCCGACCCAGCCGCGGGCCACTCGTGCGTGCAGGTAGGCACCGTAGATGAGCCAGGTGAGCAGCGACGCTGTCTCCTTCGGGTCCCAGCTCCAGTAGCTGCCCCAGGCCTGGTCTGCCCAGAGCGCGCCGAGGACGACGGTCAGGGTCAGCAGCGGGAAGCCGATGATGACTGCGCGGTAGCCCATGTCGTCCAGAAGCGCAGGCTTGGGAAGTCCGGGCCTGCCCTCTTCGGGCTGGATGAGATACAGGATCGCCGCGGCGAAAGAGATGGCGAATGCCCCGTAGGCGATGACCGCAACGGCGATGTGGGTGATCAGCAGCGGAGGATTCTGCAGCGCCGGCACCAGCGGGTTGGCCGAGGCCCCGAGGGACAAGGCGTAGAGCAGGAAGCCCGCGGCGATCGGAAGGGTCAGCAGGCCGATGGTGCGCACGTGATAGCGCTGCTCGAAGTAGACGTAGGCCACCAGGACGCCCCAGCTGAAGGAGACCGAGAACTCGTACTGGTTGGTGAACGGCCCATGCCCGGTCCCGATAGTCAGGAAGAACAGGCAGGCGGTGAGGAACGCCAGGGCGAGCCAGGTGAAGTAGGTGCCGAACTGCGCCAGACTGCCGGTCGATCCGGAAGCGGCCGGCGGCGGCGTGGCAAGATCCGTCGCAACTCCGCCCCCGGCAGCGTGTCCGCCGACCTTGGCCATCGCTGGCTCGGGGTGAGTGGATCGCGCGAGCGCCAGCACCAGGGTGTAGCAGGCCAGGGCCAGGACGACGAGCGCGAGGCTGGCATCAAGAGCATATTTGGACAACTGCATTGCGAATGTTGGCTCAAGCATCGTTCTGCCCTACTCCTTGGTTGGCGCTCGACGGTGTGCCGGCGAGCTGGATGTCAGTAACCAGCTGGTGGAACTGTGGCTTGAAAGCCATGTCCCGCTTCATGGTGGAGGCGGTGAGGATCTCGCTGCCACCGGCGGTCTTGCGGACCCGCACCCAGATGCGGCGGTGTGGGAAGAAGAAGACGAGGAAGAGTCCGAGCACCAGCAGCACCGAGCCCACCCAGACGAAGTTTGCTCCCCGGTCGCGGGCCACGATGAGGCCGGTGAAAGGACGGGTGCGCTCGAACGTGTAGGTCACGCCGGCAATCGTGGCCGCCTTGCCCTGGTCCACGACCTGGGTCGCGATGGGCTCTTTCGTCCCGTTCTGGTGGACCTCGAGCTGCATCTGACCAGCCTTGATATTCGGGTCCGTCTTGCCGGAGGCTGCCCCGATGACGTAGACGTTCAGGCCTTTGCTCTTCATGTCGAACTGGCCGATGCTGTGCGTGCCGTCATCGGAGGACCACACCAGCGGCACTGCCTGGTTGTAGAGGGTCTTGCCGGCGGCATCGGTGACCTTCATGGAGGCGGCCACACCGAAGAACGACTGGTAGAAAGCGACGCCGTCCTGACGCATCGGCTGGTTGACCCGCACTGTCTGCTGCTTGACAGCGACGCCGTTCTTGTACAGGACGAGGTCAGCCGCGTAGTCCTTCGGAGATCCGTCCGCGTAGTAGACGTCGCTGAAGGACTTCGCCTCGACCGAGAGCCCGGTCCCGTGGCCGACCTCGACCCTCTGGCCGACCGGCGCAGTGAAGTTCTGGTCCTTGAAACCGGCGGTCGCACTCAGGAAGAAGCCCAGCAGGATGAGCACGAAGCTCAGGTGGGCCATCACGGTGCCGAAGGGGCCCCAGCGGAAGCGGTCGGCGTAGAGGTTCAGGCCGAGGTCGTCAGGATCGGTGACCGTGCGGAAGCGGTGGGACTTCAGGACCTTGCGGACGTCGCCGATCGCTGTCTCGGGGTCGGCCGTGACCAGGATGCTCGACCTCAGAGGCGCGTGGGCGAAGAACGCCTCGCCCATCCGCGTGCGGGGGTGGAAGGCCAGCTTCCACAGGCGGGGCGCCCGGTTGACCGAGCAGGCCAGGATGCTCGTGGTGAGGAGAACGGTCATCCCCTTGAACCAGATCGACGTGAAGACCGAGAACATGCCGAGCTTGTCCAGCACGGTTGTCCAGCCGCCGTAGGTCGGACGGACCGAGGTGAGCCAGCCTGCGTAGGCCTGCGGGTCAGAAGACATTCCTGCCGGTGCCTGCTTGAGGAGCGTGCCGGCCAGGGACAAGATTCCGAGCCCGAGGATCAGCCAGAGACCCGTACGCATCGAGATGAAGAAGCGCCAGAGCCGGTTCAGGAGGTCTGAGGCGTCGACCGAGCTGTCACCATCGAGTCCGTCGAGCGACTCACGATCGCCGGACTCGGCAGGGCGTGTGCGGACATCTTGGCTCATGTGAACTCTTTCTCAGATACCGATATTGGGCAGGGCGCCGGACAGCTTGATGAACAGGTTCGTGAACATGAGGAAGCCGACCAGGATGAGCGTTCCGCCGGTCACCAGCGAGACTCCGGCCTCGTGCTTGCGGAACCAGGTGAGGCGCCGGCTGGCAGCAGTCGCACCAACGGCGACCAGGACGAACGGGACGCCCAGGCCCAGCGCGTAGACGATCAGCAGGGCCAGGCCCTGCGCGGGGGTGGGGCTCTGGGTGGCCATGATGATGATGCCGCCGAGGATGGGCCCGATACAGGGCGTCCAGCCTGCGGCGAAGACCACGCCGAGCAGGGTGGAGCGGGCGTAGCTCGGGGCGAGCACCTTGACGGTGCCGTCCCCGCTGTCCGACTTCCCGAGGACCCGCCCGGTCGGCACGCTGACCTGCCGGTAGAGGGCCGAGATGCGGATCAGCCCGGCGACGTGCAGGCCCATCACGATGAGGATGACGCCGCCGACCTGTCGAAGGATCGTGGTGTAGTCCCGCAGGAAGAAGCCGAGCAGTCCGACCGACGCCCCCAGGACGACGAAGACGATCGTGAAACCGACGACGAAGGCCAGCGACTGCTGGAACGCCACCTTGCGCGCCTTGGGGGAGTCTGCCGGGGTCGTCCCGACCATGTAGGTCATGTAGACCGGGACGAGCGGCAGGCAGCACGGCGACGCGAAGGACACGATTCCTGCGAAGAACGCGAGCGCGATGCTGACGATGGTCATGGCGTTACTTGGCGCTGGGGGCGGCCGTGGGAGCAGCGGTGGAGCTCTTGAGATGGGTGGCCACCGTCTTGGCCAGGTTGGAGTTCGGGTCGATGGCCACGACCTTCTTCCATTCGGCCTGCATGTTGGCCGAGTCGGGCGGGGTCGCGCTCATGTAGAGGAAGCCGAGGTCGTAGTGCACTTCCTGGCTCTTCGGGTAGAGCCCGGCGGCGATCAGCCACTGCTTCTTGGCTGCGGCGGCATCGCCGACGTTGAAGTTGGCCGCGCCCAGCGCCAGGAGCGCTACCTGGTTCTTAGGGTCGACGGTGAGGACCTTCTGCTCCCAGGTGGCCGCGGTCTTGTAGTCGGTGGCGGCGAAGTAGATGTCGCCGAGCCCCTGGAGGGAGGCGACGTCCCGGGGGTTCGTGCTGAGCTTCTTCATCAGGGCGGCGACCTTTGCCTTGTCGACGGGGGTCGCGGAGGCACCACCGGAGGCCTCCTGGGTCGGCTGGCCGGTGGGCTTGCCCGAGATGCCGGGCACGTCGCCCTGGCCGGAGACCTTGACGCCGACGACGATGGCGATGATGAGCAGGGGGGCCAGCACCCAGGCCAGCTTCTTCTGGAGCGGCTTGTTGGCGGCCAGAGCGGCGAATCCGGTGGGGGCCGAGGGTGCGGCCGGCGCAGGCGGCGCGCTGGGGGTCGCGGCCACGGCCGGCGTCACTGGTGCTGCCGGCGCCGGGGCGGGGACGGCCGGGGCGGGGGCCGGGGTTGCCAGCGAAGTGGTGGCGAAGGCCGTCGGCGGAACCAGGTCCTTCTCCGGGCCGGATAGCACGGCGAATGCCTGGTCCACATTCGCCATCTGGGTCGAGGCCCAGGACTTCACGTCGTGCGGCGCCAGCTCGAGGAACTCCACCAGCGCGTTGTGGGCCGACTCGATGTCCTGGTCACTGGCATCGGCTCGGAGACCGAGACCACTGAGCAGCTCTCGCTTGTACTCGGCGGCGTCTGAAAGGTCCCCCGCGGATACTGGTTCACGACTCATGCTGTGGTTCCCGTCTGATCTGTTTGCGCCCAGCCGTGGCCGGGACGCTGATGGTCTCGCAACTAGTATCCGTTTGAGCGATTTGTAGAACTATCCGTCGTGAGGCACATATCGGATAGATACGGTTCGGGGGTGTTCAGGGCAGCACGCGCCCTGAGCGCGCATCAGGGTATAGACGGGACTGTGCCTTCCGTCAGGTGGGCAGGGCAGAGCAGGGCAGGGCAGGGCAGGGCAGGGGCGTGGGGAGCTGGGCGAGGTGGCTCAGGGGCCGTAGCTGAAGCCGGTGTGCGACTGGCCGTGGCAGGTGAGCGTGCAGGAGCCGGTGCCGGTGGCACCGGGTGTCCAGGAGAGTGTCGTGCCGGCTGGCGTGACATTCGGCGCGAAGTTCACCAGGCGTGATCCGGGGACCACCTGCGTACCGACCTTGTTCGTGGTCGAGTGGAGCCGGAAGTGGCACTCCGCGCAGATGGCGTTGCCCTGCCCGGCGCCGGGGGTGTCGATGTCGGTGCCCCCCGCGCCCTTGCCTGCGAGCTGCGTGAGGTGCAGCCCGTGCAGCTTGAAGTTCGTCGCAGTGGCGGTCTCGCTGGAGAACGGCGCCTCACCGTGGCAGACGTAGCACAGGGCGAAGTTGCCGGCCGAGTAGGCGTCGTTGGTCGACTTCAGCACCCGGTCCTGGTAGTTCCTCAGCAGGATCCCGCGGTTGCTCGAGGTGTGCGGTGCGAGTGCGCTGCCCGGCAGGGGCAGGGGTGCCGCGCCGGGAGTCTCGCTGCTGGTGTGGCAGTTCAGGCACCTGATCGTGCTTCCGACGGTGAAGTTCCACAGCTTGTACGGGGACGACCCGGCCAGGCTTGCGGCCATCTTCGCGGTCTGGTTGGTGCCGGCTGCCTCGACCGGGTGGAAGGAGGGGTTGGCCGGGTTGAACTCGACGGCTTTGTCCAGCTGATCCGTTGAGGGCTTCCCCGCGATCGGCGGCGGGAGCACCGTGGATCCGGAGTGGCACTTGAAGCAGAGCTGGTACTCGCGGGTGATCTGGGTGGCAGGGATGCCCGCGCTGCCGCTCAGGAACGTGTAGGCGGGGGCAGTGCCGGCCGCTCCGTTCAGGACAGAGACACCCGAGACGCCGCCCAGTGCCCCTGAGCCGGCCCAGCCGTCAACGTTCTGGGTGGCGTCGGGGGAGACCCTGGCATTGTGCGAGTTGTGGCAGTCGGCGCAGGTACTGTGCCGGTTGCTCACGCCACCGAACTCGTCCTGCCCTGACAGCGTGTGGTTGCTCGGCGCGAGCGCATCGTGCGAGTAGTACTCGCGGGCCGCGGGGTTGTTGACCGGTCGCACGAGGGCGTACTGCGCCTGGACGTTCGAGTTGGCTCCGAGGCCGTCATGGCAGGTGAAGCACAGGGTGCTCTGCGAGCCCTTGACCAGCAGGCTGGGCGACTTTGCCGCGTGGGCGCGGTGACAGGTCCCGCACTGCGGCGAGTTGATGGAGTACGGACCATGGATGCTGGAGGCGTCGATCGGCGGCGGGGGGGTCGTCCCGGTGATCGGCGGTGTGGTCGTCGCTGTCACAGGCGGGGTGGTCGTCGCTGTCACAGGCGGGGTGGTCGTCGCGGTGACCGGCGGGGTGGTCGAGCCCCCGGTGACGGTGAGCGTGTAGGTGGTCGACCCTGTCTGTCCTGCGTTCGTCGGACCCATGTTGGTATAGACCGTGTAGATGTACGTGCCAGCCGCTGCCGGGGCGGTCATCGTGGCGGTGTAGGACAGCAGGGCCCCGGTGTTGCCACCGTTGGCCGTGCCGCTTCCGGCGGTGACCGGGATGATCGCGTAGCCGCTGTTACCCCCGGTCGGGTTCGCCGCGAGGGTGATCGCCACGGTGTAGGTGGCGCCGGCCGCCGCGCTGGTGCTGCTCGGTGTCGCCGTCGTGGCCGTCGAGGTAGAGCCCGAGTGGCAGTTTGCACAGTTCGCTGCCCGGCTGGGGAAGGCATGGGCGGCCTGAGGGTTCATGGTGACTGCCAGGACAGCGCCAGCCAGACCCGTGGCGAGCACCAGGATCTTCGGAAGGCTCATCTTCTTCAGTCTGACGGTCCTCATTTGACTACAACCGATCGGTTGGCCGGCTTGGGGCTTCTGACGGTGAGACCCTGCTGCTGTCTGGGAGAGAGGGTCAGTTTGGGGGGTGCGCCCAGCCGAATCGCTGCGATCTGCGATCCCGCCAGCATGCTGTGGCCATCGGTGATCCGGAACTCGTAGCCGGTCAGTGACCTGGCGTCGCTCGTCACCTGGACGGTGAACTCCTGCTCCGTGTAGGAGCCGGGCTCCAGCGTCAGTGCCCGGTCTGGGTTGGCGCCCATCGAGTGATGACCGGTAACTGCGCGGCCGCCCCCTTCACGGCCTGTCAGAAGCCTGGTCACGGCGATGTCCGCTCCGAGCGGGCCCTGCTTCGTGCCGGCCTTGCCGGGGCGGATCGGGACCCATTCGCGGTCGACCCGGAAGGGGATTCCCTTCAGAAGCGCCTCAGGCACGACGGTGTAGCCCTTGCTGCCGCTGACCCGGTACTCGAGCTGGGGAGCCGCGGTCATCGCGGCGGTTCCGGAGTTGTGCAGCTTGAACCGCATCCGGATGGTCTGGAACTGGGAGACGTCGGCCATGAGGGCGTCGACTGGCAGATAGAGGGCCTGGAGCTTGGGGCCTCCGATCCAGGCCAGCACGTGATGGTCGACGGGGCTGCCGGGTGTGACAGTGCTCCCGGACGACGCGCTGGGGATGGCTATCGGGCTGGGCGTTGCGCTCGGGGCCGAGGGAGTCGCAGCCGCCGAGGGGGTTGCACTGGGGGCTGCGGTCGCCGTGGTCGGCGTCGCCGTGGTCGGCGTCGCCGTGGTCGGCGTCGCCGTTGGCGTCGCGCTGGACGTCGTGGTCACCGGCGGAGTCGGCGTGGCCGCGTGTGCCAGGTCTTGGGAGGGGCTGAAGGAGGTGAGGGCGAGGGCGATCGAGACAACGAGGGTGGCCGACAGGGCAGGGTAGGCCACGACGGCGCGCACGCGAACATGGCGGGCCATGTCGTTGTTCTTGCACTTCACTGGTAACTCCTTGGCTTGCTGAGACTTGAAAAGCGACATCGGGTGGTCCGTTACCGGGCCACCCGATGTCAGAACACGTAGTTCTACGTGGCCAGTGTCTTCTTAGACGTTGTGGCACATAACGCAGGTACCACGGTTGTCAACGCGAAGCAGTCTGCTGTCGTTGCCGACAACAGGGGTGTCGCCGGGGTTCAGGCCGACTGAGGTGCCACCCATGACGGCGTTCGAGCCGTGAGAGACGTGGCAGGTGATGCAGTTCGCAGCACCAGCCTTGTAGTTCGCGTCAGAACGGTGGCGGTACATGAACGTCGCGTCGACGGGGGTGGCCCCGGCAACTGCTGGGTAGCCGGCGTTGGGGGTCTTGTAGGACCCGCTGCCTGCGAGGTAGCGCGTGTGGCAAGTGGTGCACCACGCGGCGACGTTCTGGATGTAGCCGTCGCCCGCAGGGTCAGTGACCTTGGGGGTGCCGGTGAGCACGGTGCCACCGGCGGGGACGTTGAGGTCTCCGGCCAACCAGTAGTTGGCAGTGGTGTAGACCTTCGCGGCCGCGTCAGGAATGTTGACCGCGACGGTTGCGTCGGAGTCGACCGGAACCGGCTTCAGGATGCGGTAGTTGCCGTTGCCGTGCGGGTCGTGACATGAACCACACTCAAGCGTGACGCTCTTGCCGATGCCAGAGTTGATGGCGCCGTTGCCCCAGGCAGTGCCTGCGGTCGTGCCGTCGATCTGGTGCTTGGAGGTGGTCGGCGCGCCGATCGCCAGGGCCGGGATGGTCTGGTTCAGGGTCGGGATCCTCGTTGAACCCGGGGTGAGAGCTCCCATGTCCTTGGTCGCCAGGCCTGAACCGATCCGGGCGTTGGCGAAGCCGCCGCCTCGAAGGGCCAGTCCGTTGGCGGTGCCGTTGACAACGTCGGTCTGTGCTCCGGCGCCTGCCTCGTGGCAGGTGTAGCACAGCTGGGGCTGAGCCTGCTTCAGCAGGTACTCCGCCTTCGCCGTGTGTGCCCGGTGGCAGCTGGCGCACTTGCTGGCGCCAGCGTTCGCGATGACGACGCCGGTGGTGCCGGCGGACTGGGCGCTGCTCATGTGCGGGCCGTTGTCAGCAGATGCTGACCCGATGCCGCTCATGGTGAACACGAGGGCGCTTCCAACTCCGAGGAAGAGAAGTTTCTTCATTGCCCTGCTTCCTGTTCTCATTACACGTGCTCCATTTCATTTAATGCGTAAGACATGTTCAGAACCCTTCTACTGCTCTAAACGGTGGTTATCCTTGATTCCTCTTTCCCACACTCAGTAGCCCCAGACCTGAACCCGGTTGTTCTCCCGGTCGGTGATGTAGACGTGAGCACGTTTGTCGGTCGCGACGCCGTTCGGGTACTCGAACTTTCCGTCGAGCTGTCCCTCGTCACCGAAGGACCCGATGTAGGTCGGCATCGCCTTGCCCTTGTCGATGCTGTACACCCGGACCATGTGGTCGGTGGTGTCCGCGACGAAGAGCCGTCCGGCGTCGTCGACCGCTGCGCCTCGCGGCAGGCCGAGGTCGCCCTCACCGATACCGCGGGCGATCGCGGCGAGCACCTTGCCGGACTTGTTGAAGACCACCATCCGGCCGTTGTTGCTGTCGCTGACCTCGATGTTGCCGAGACCGTCGACCACGATGCCGTTCGGGTAGTTCAGCTGGCCGGGGGTTCCCAGCGACCGCACCAGCGCGCCGGCGGGGGTGAACAGCAGGACCTGGTGGGTCTTGGGGGTGGCGCCACGCACGTCGGTCACATAGAGACTGCCGTCCGGGGCGAACGCCAGCCCCAGAGGCGCCCACTTGCCGACAGGTCCTGTGGGCGTGAAGGTCCGCAGGTAGGTCCCCTTGTCGTTGTAGACATAGATCGCGACGGACTCACGGTCGCTGACGTAGACGTCCTGGTTCGTCGGGTTGACGGCCACGTACATGGGAATGTGGTTCAGGCCGGTGGAGGCCGGTGGGGTGAGGGTGCCGATCTGCTTGCCAGACCGGTCGTAGACCCGCGTCATCCTCTTGCCGTCACTCTCGGTGACGTAGATGCGGTCGCCGGTGGCGTTCGTGGCCACGCCCAGAGGCTTCGTCGTCCCGTAGATGCTGGACTGGTAGTGCGGGAGCTTCTCTCCGCTGAGGCCCGGCAGAGCGGTGAGCGGCTTGCGGTTCATCAGGTACCAGGTGAACAGGAGGGCCAGGATCACCAGGAGGGCAACCAGCACGGCGACCTTCTTCTTGCGGTTCTTCAACCCTGCTGCTGCGGCGGCCTCACCCGCCGGGGTCACTCCAGTGGCTGCCGCGGCGCTGGGCCTCGCCTCAGCGGCGACGTCACCCTCAGTGCGACGCGACGCCCTGGTTTCGGAGGTAGCCGGGGGGGTGCTGTTGGAGTTAGTCATCTCAGCTTGGTCCTTGTGTCGTGGAGGAACTCTTGGCCCCAGGGGTCGTGCCCGCGCCGAGCCGCGCCAATGAGGAGATCGCGTTGGCATTCTTGCGATCAGCGGTGAGGACCTTCTGGTACCAGGAGATTGCCTCAGGGTTGCTGGATTCGGTCTCTGCCATCAGGCCGAGGGCCAGCCAGGCCTCGACCTTCCCGGGCCCTGTGGTCAAGGTGTTGAGTGCGCGCTTCGCCTCGACCGGCTTCTTGTTGCAGAAGTCCGCCATTGCCCCGGCGTAGGTTGCCCTCGGCGCAAGGCCGAGCTTGGTGTAGGCCACTCGGAGCTGGGAGTACGGCTCGCACCATCCGGTCGGCACGAACGCAACGGCCTGGGTGAAGGAGTCGACCGCAAGCTTGGTCGAGCCCTCCTTGAGCTCCGCGACCCCCAGGAGGTACAGGGCGTCCGAGTCCGAGCGGGTGATCTTGAGGGCAGACTGGAGCTGAACGATGGCTTCCTTGGTGTTGCCCTGCTTGAGGGCGATGGACCCGAGGTAGTAGCGGGCCTCCTGCAGCTGAGGGTCGGCGCCGGCGAACTCGCCCTTCTTGTTCGCGTCGGCGATCTGGTGGTAAGCGACCGCGGAAGCCGCGAGGTCGCCCTTTGACAGCAGGGCGAAGCCGCGTCCCAGCAGGGCGAACCGGTTGGCCTTGTCGGCCTTCAGGATCTCGTCGTACTGGTTCAGCTCGTCGTCGTAGCGCTTGGCCAGCCGATAGGCGGAAGCGAGCTCGAGGCGGGCGCCGATGTTGTTGGGGGCCTTCTTCACGGCCGCCTCGGCAGAGTCTGTCTGCCGATCGATCAGTGACGGGCCCGCGTTGACGTGCTGGTCCTTGTAGTAGATGCCGGCGAACGCCAGGGCACCGATCACGAGTACCGCGACTCCCAGACGCAGCAGGCGGGTGAGCCTCTGGCCCGCCGCGGACGTGTTCAGCTGGTTCGGCTTCATTACTACGAAGATCCCTTCACGATCTGCCCTCTCCTGCACTGCTGTGCCTGGCGGCTTCGGGTTATCGAGCGCACACCTGACATGAGAGCAATGCCCTCACCAACCATCCTGTCTGCCCGGAAGGGGCGTTCCCATCCGTCGCAGGGTAGATCTCCGGTACAGGCCCGATGGATCCCGATCACGGCCAAATCGTGCTCACGGTGCCAGATTTCGACCTTCAGGGCACAGACCGCACTAGCCGGTAGGAGCGGTCTTCTAGCGGGCGGGAGACGCAGAAGTCCCCACGTGTCGGGACTCGGACGGCTGGGCGACGGTGCTGCTGCTGTCGCGGACCGCCTGCAGGATCTGCTCAAGACCGGCGACGCAGGGAGTCACCGCGGATCCCCGGGTGATCACCGTGCTCACGTCGATCAGGACTGCGTGCGGCGCGAGGGCGTCGAGGTCGAACTGTTCGAAGGGATCGTTGGACTCGAAGATGACGACCTCCGGGCCAAGGGCCAGCGCGGACTTGACCGCTTCGGGGTTGCGCGCGGACGCCAGCGTCGCCTCGACGCCGATCTGGGCACGAAGGTACTTCGCGATGCCCTCAGCGAGCAATGAGTGCTCGTAGAGGATCACGACCTTGTGTTCCTGTTCAGTGACCACTGCCGACCCTTCCGAGGAGGGCGCGTGATGGCCTCCACTTTGAAGGTAGCCAGCAAAGGGTTCACTGACCATCCCCGAACCGGCACATTGAGGGGGCTGTCTTCCTCTACCCCGAGGTACTGGTCGGTTGGCCGTGGACACCGGGCGTCCACGGTGCGGTCAGCGAGGCGCGGCGGCTGCCCCGCGCGTGCGAGGGGGTCAGTCGCCGACGGGACGACGCCCCAGGCCCTGTCGCACGATGTACGCCGTGGCCTGGATCCGGTTCTCCATGTGCAGCTTCTCGAGGGCGTTGTGTACGTGGTTCTTCACGGTGCCCTCCGTGATCGAGAGCTGCTTGCCGATCTCCTTGTTGCTGAGGCCCTCGGCCACGAGCTGCAGGATCTCGAGCTCGCGCCGGGTGATCGGAGGTCCCTGCGGAGGGGCCGGCGAAGTGCTCCGCTTGGTCACCCCGTTCTGGATCTCGCGCAGCAGCCGCCCGGCGATAGCCGGAGAGATCGGCGTCTCGTTACGCATGACGCCACGGATGAGGTCGTAGAGCTCATCCGGCCGCAGGTCCTTGAGCAGGTATCCGTGGGCCCCGAAGCGGATCGCGTCGAAGACGTGGTCATCGGCCTCGGACACGGTGAGCATGATGACCTTGACGGTCGACAGCTGCTCGCGGATCAGCCGGGTCGCCTCCACGCCATTCATCACCGGCATCTCGACGTCCATGACGACGAGGTCGGGAACCAGCAGGCGCGCCTTCTCGACGGCGTCGAGACCGTTCTCGGCCTCACCCACGACCGTCATGTCATCCTGGCCGTCGATCAGGGAGGCGATGGCACCGCGAAAGAGTGGTTGGTCATCCACCAGCAGGATGCGTATCGGTTCGTGCGGCGGCATTCTTCACCTCGTTGTGAACTGGCCTAGGTCGTGATCTTTCGGGGACGTCGGCAATGACACGCGTTCCGCGCCCCGGCACGGACTCGACGGTAAGGCTACCGTTGAGCAAGGCCATCCTTTCACGCATGGTGTACAGACCGAACCCGTCCCGGTCGGTCTCGCCGCCCCCGGAGTCGAAGCCCTGGCCGTCGTCCTCGACCACGAAGGTCGTCGTCGAGTCGGTCTCGGTGACGTGAACGGTCGCTGATCGTGCTCCCGAGTGCTTGCGGACGTTGGTCAGGGCCTCCTGGATGACCCGGATCACCTGGACCTCGGCGCGTGGCGAGAGGGTCAGCTCGTGGTCGAGGTTGCTGTCCAGTGAGGTGGCGATCTCGCACTGCTGGCTGTACTTGGCCAGATAGGCGCCGAGGTTGTCCAGCAGCCCGCGCTCGGTCCTGTTCGACCCGCGCAGACCAAGGATCGACTCCCGGACGTCCCGGTAGGCCTCCTGGCAGATGTCGGCCAGCTCGGCCAGCTCGACGGCCACCTCGCTGTTGTCCTTGACCCCTTCGTGCGCATCGAGCGCCCGAAGTCGCAGGTGGGTCACCCCGAGAACCTGGGCCAGGCTGTCGTGCATCTCGCGGGCGATCCGGCCTCGTTCGGCAAGGACCGCACGCTGGCGTCCGTTCTCGCGCATCTGGGCGCTCGTGATGGCGATCGCGGCCAGACCGGAGAGGGTGACCAGGAAGGCCCGGTCGCGCTCCGAGAAGGCAGTGCTGGACCGACGGCCGATCCACAGCTCACCGAGGCTCCCGATCGGGCCTCGAATGGGCACCGCCATGGTCGATGTCCACAGCGGAGACGATCGGACGGGACAGGGGACCTCGGTTCCGTGCGCCTCGTGGCCAGGGCCCGACTCCGAGGTGATGCAGGCGGTCCCGTCGGCGAAGGCGGCGGCGCCGGCCTCGAGAGTCCCGGCGAACTGGACCGACCGGGAGGCGTCCTCGTCCAGGCTGAGGACTGCCACGTCACTGCCCATCAGGTCGCGCGCGTGCTGGACCACGGCCGAGAGGACGTCCGGAGGGGCGTTCTGGTTCGAGATCTGGACCAGCACGTCGTAGAAAGCGTGACCCTCGTACTTCCGGCGGTGCAGGTCGGCAACGAGCTGGGCCCGCTGGATGGCGCTGGCCAGCTGATGGCCGATGTTCTGGAAGGTGCCCGAGGCGAGATAGTCATCCGCTCCCGCGGGAAGCCGGACCCGCATCCGGCCGACGTTGGCAGTCCCGGTCGACAGCGGGAAGTTGATCACCGGCCCGGTGACGTTGTGATTGCTCGGGCCGGCCTCCCTGGCCTCGCACAGCCGGCTCCTGGTCACCCCTGTGCCGTCCGGCGATCGGTCCTCGGTGTTGAAGATGGTCACCGACGCCTCAACGGCTCCGCTGGTGGCGAGCAGGCTTTCGAGCACGACGTCGATGATCCGGTCGACGCCGACCTCGCCCTGCACCGCGCTCGAAACGGCGTTGGTGGCGGCAAGCTCACGGTTCTGGCGCATCACCTGCCGCTGCGCGCGGTCGATGAACCGGAACATCACCAGGCCGAAGCCAATGATGGAGACGACGGTGATGAGCATGAAGACGGGACGGTAGCCATCCCAGAAACCGTCGAGTCGCTTGTCCTGCGCCTCGACCGAGTAGTGGATGAACTCGAGGACAAGGATGAAGGCGACCGGCAGAAGCACGCTCATCACCTTGAGACGACGATCAACCCACTCGTAGGCCCAGCGACCCGATTCCTGGGGCAGCGACGGTTCGGAGGCAGAAGAGGAGGTCGCTGCGTGAACGGACTCAGCTCCCGTGGCCTGCACGTACTCGGACCTGGCATGGGAGGACTCAGGCGTCGCTTGCGCAGATTCGGCCTCGTCTGTGGAGGTCAGGTCGTGCGTCCCGAGCGACATGCTGCCTCCTCTGTCCCTCCGTGGACTTTTCTCTTGGTGGCCGCCGGGACCTTATCAGTGTAAGGGCTGACTTCTGTGCCCTCAGCAACTTCGTCAGGGCTGGCCCAGCCATCTGATCGGTCTTGACTCGGGCTTCGACAGCGGGACCAAAGTCCTAAGGCAAGCCTTACCTCGCCACGTACAGTCGTACCTATGACGCACATGGTCAACTTATGACACTGCCTGAGAGTCCGTTGGGCCTTCGGCTGCGAGTGACCGGTGTTCGTCTCCCGGCCTCGGACGCGTTCCGCCTGAACGAGATGGGCATCCGGCTCGGAACCATCGCCCAGGTCACCCAGCACGCGGCGTTCGGCGGGCGGGTGATCGCCGTGGCCGGGTCCCGGTTCGCGCTCGACGGAGGCACGGCGGCCCTGATCGACGTCGAACCCCTCGAGCTCTTCGGATGAGCTGTCACGGCACCGACACGGCCCAGGCGCCGGGCCACCGTGGCGCCGGAACCCGGGTGGCCCTGACGGCATCATCGCGGGTCCTGCTGGTCGGCGGCCCGAACGTCGGCAAGTCCACTCTCTTCAACACCCTGACCGGAGCGCGGCAGAGCACCATGAACGCGCCGGGCACCACGGTCGAGCTGGCGACCGGCACCTGGCGCACCGCCGCCGCCGGCCATCGGGGATCAGCCGCAGAGCTGTCGATCGTCGACCTGCCAGGCACTTACAGCCTCCGGGCCCGCTCGGCGGACGAGCAGGTCACCGCTGACGCCGTCCGGGAGCTCGGCAAGACCCACGGCATGACCGGTCGGCAGGGGGTCGCCGTTGTCGTCCTCGACGCCACCGCACTGCCCCGGTCCTTGTATCTCCTGGCTCAGGTGGCCGGCACGGGGGTGCCGATCGTGGTCGCGCTGACCATGCTCGACCTGGCTGAGACCGCGACCGAGACGCCGACCACCGCCGTCGCGCCGAGGATTCTGGCCGCCACCCTGAGCGCCGTCCTCGGTGTCCCGGTGGTCCCGGTGGACGCGCGCAACCGGGCCCATGGCGGTCTGTCTGCCCTGGCCGAGGCCGTTCACCGTGTCGCAGCCTGCCCGCTGCAGGTCACCGGTATCACCCCGCTGCCCGATGTCCGGCCTGACGGTTCGGGCGACATCGGGCAGGAGCTTGCCCAGGCCGAGGTCCTGTTCGGGTGGGTCGAGCAGGTGGTCGAGCAGGTCAGCACGTGCTGTGAGCGCGAGCGCACGAGCGGGCGGGCCAGCTCCGGCCGGCCCGGGCCCTCCGGGCCATCCGGGTCGCTGCCGGGTGAGCTGCGGCGTACCTTCTCGGACCGGGTGGACACCGCCCTGCTCAACCCGTGGGCCGGGATACCTGTGTTCCTGTCCGTCGTGTGGTTGTTGTTCGAGCTCACCACCCGCTTCGCTGCGCCGCTGCAGGTCGCCATTGGCGGCCTCGTCAACGGGCCGCTGGCCTCCGCTGTCACCTGGGCCCTCGGACTGGTGGGCCTGGCCGACGGCTGGGTCCGGGGGCTGCTGGTGGACGGACTGCTCGTTGGTGTCGGCACGGTGCTGACCTTCCTGCCGGTCATGGCGATCATGTTTGCGGCGCTCGGGGTCCTCGAGGACTCCGGATACCTCGCCCGGGCCGCGTTCGTCGCCGACCGTGCGATGCGTTCGCTGGGGCTGGACGGGCGCGCGCTGCTGCCGCTGATCATCGGCTTCGGCTGCAACCTGCCTGCCCTCGCGGCCACCCGGACCCTGCCGCACGCCCGCCAGCGGTTGCTGACCGGACTGCTGATCCCGCTCACCTCCTGCTCGGCCCGGCTGACGGTCTACGTGCTGCTGGCGAGCGCGTTCTTCCCGGACAACGCCGGCACCGTCATCTTCGTGATGTACCTGCTCAGCGTGCTGCTGGTGCTCGGCGGCGGGCTGCTGCTGCGCCGCACCGCGTTCCGGGACGTGCAGGCCGGGCCGCTGATCCTGGTGCTCCCGCCATACCAGCGCCCGCACCTGCGCACCCTGGCGCTGTCGGTGCGGATGAGGGTGGGGGCCTTCGTCATCCGGGCCGGGAAGATCATCGTGCTGACCATGGTCGTCGTCTGGGCGTTGATGGCCGTGCCGGTGAGCGGTCAGCACCCTGTCGGGGACGTGCCGGTGACGGACAGCCTCTACTACAGCGTGGCGTCGGGGATCGCTCCCGTGCTCGCCCCGGCCGGTTTCGGCAACGACCACGCCGCTGCCGCACTGATGACGGGCTTCGTGGCCAAGGAGGTCGTCGTCGGTGCCTTCGCCCAGTCGTATGCCGTCGTGTCGCCGGACGACCCGGCCCGGACGGGGAGCCTCAGTGACCGGCTCAGGGCCTCGTTCGACGAGTCCTCCGGCGGCCACGGCGGTGCGGCAGCGCTGGCCTTCATGGTCTTCGTCCTTGCCTATACCCCCTGTGTGGCCGCTCTGGCCGAGCAACGGCGCCTGTTCGGATGGCGGCCGACGGTCTCGGCGCTCGGTGCCCAGCTGACCGGCGCGTGGGTGCTCGCGGTCCTGGTGTTCCAGATCGGGTCACGGCTGTGAGCGCGTGGGCGGCCGTGCTCGACGACGTGGCAACCCGGGGAGGGACCCCGGCTCAGGTGGCGACCCGCCTCGGGCTGTCACTGCCTCTGGTGGAGGCCGTCCTGGACCACGCGGAACGGCTCGGCGTGGTGGGCGTGGCCGGGCGCGGCTGTGCTTCCGGCTGCCCCGCCGGAGCCGCGCTGGCGTCGAACGGTGCAGGCTGCCCCGTTTCCTGCCTTAACCTTGGTAGGTCAGTCGCCGAAGCCTGAAGGGAGCGGTCATGAACGTTGAGGACGTTCTTCTCACGATCGACCGCGTTGCCGGCGGCCGGCACGGTGATCACACCATCTCCGAGGCGATGCGTACCGACCCCCGGACCAAACGGGTCTTCGTGGTGGTCACCGGGCTGCTGGTGGTCGAGCTCGTGCTGGGGACCTCAGCGCTGGTCGTGCCGGTGGCCCTCGGGATGCGTCAGGAGGTCCCCTGGGTGGTCTGGATGCGCCTGGTCGTCGTGTGCGCCATGACGTTGACGCTGTTCTACTTCGCCTGGCGGGCCCAGCGAGGCTACTACTGGGCATACTCCCGGCTGAGGCTTTTCAGCAAGATCTTCCCGATCGTCGCGTTGGTGACCGCAGCCATCCCGGGTCTCTACCCGCTGTGGATGGTCACCGAGCAGATCTTCTTCGCCCTCATCCTTCTCGGTATCGCCGAGTACCTGTCCACCGATCACATGCGCGAGGCGTTCGCCAAGCCACCCAGAGCCGCGAAGCTGCCCAAGCACGTCAGCACGCACTGACAGCAGGCGCACCCACGGCAGGAGTGCAGGAAGACGCAGGCGCGCGTTTCACGGTGCGTCGTCAGGAAGGGCGCTGGTCAGCCGGCGCTGGTCAACAGAGAGTCCGGGATCAAGCCCGGACCCGAGGAGGAGCAGGATGCAGGCTCGACCACAGGTCGTGATCGTCGGCGGCGGGGTCAGCGGTCTGGCGACCGCGCACTACCTTCACAGCCAGCTCGGCAGCGGCATACAGCTGACCCTGGTCGAGGGTGGCTCCCAGCTGGGCGGCAAGGTGGCGTCCCGGCAGTTCGGCGGCCACCTGGTCGACACCGGGCCCGACGCGCTGCTGGTGCGGGTGCCGGCGATGGCGGCCCTGCTCGAGGACCTCGGCCTGACTGACGAGATTGTCGCCCCGGCCTCCCTGGGCGCCCATGTCTGGTCGCGCGGCAAGCTGCGCCGTCTGCCGACCGGCACCCTCTTCGGAGTTCCTGACCGGCTGATTCCCCTGGTGAGATCCGGGCTGATGTCTCCGGCCGGCCTGATCCGTGCGGCCATGGACCTGGTGCTGCCTCGGCGCGCCACCTCCACCGGCGACCCGTCGATCGCCGAGCTGGTCACCCCGAGGCTCGGCTCACAGGTGTTCGACCGCCTGGTCGAGCCCCTGCTGGGCGGCGTGCACGCCGGACGGGCCGCCGAGCTCAGCGCACACAGCACGGTGCCCGACATCGAGGCGCTCGCCCGTAAGAACCGCAGCCTGTACCTGGGCCTGCGCAAGATGCGCCGGCACGCCCCGCCGGCCACCGGCGCGCCGGTCCTGATCACCCTGGCAGGCGGCCTGACCCGGCTGGTCGAGGCACTGGTGGCCCGGCTGTCCGGCGACGACCTGCGGCTGGACACGACCGTGAGTGGTATCGCCCGGGCCGGTGCGGGTTACCGGGTCGAGCTGGCGGACGGGCAGAGCATCGCGGCTGATGCCGTCGTCCTGGCCACCCCGGCGTTCGTCACTGCCGCCCTGATCGCCGATCTCGCCCCCGAGGCGGCGACGGTGCTGGCGCAGATCCCCTACGTCGACGTCGCGACGATCTGGCTGGCCTATCCGCGCTCGGCGATGGGCCGCCCGCTGGATGGCACCGGCTTCCTGGTTCCGCCGGAGGAGGGCAAGTTCATGGTGGGCTGCACCTGGTCGAGTGCCAAGTGGCCACAGCTCGCCGACGACAAGCTGGTCCTGATCCGGTGCATGGTGGGCCGTCGCGGCGATACTCGCTGGCTGCAGATGGACGAGAAGACCATGGTGAGCCGGGTGCATGACGAGCTGGTCGAGGCCATGGGCCTGACCGCGGGCCCGGTCCATCAGAGCATCCAGCGCTGGCCGCAGGCGATGCCCCAGTACCTGGTCGGACACCAGGGCCGGCTGGACGCGCTGGATTCGGCAACTCAGCACCTGCCCGGGCTCTACCTGACCGGCGCTGCCTATCGCGGTGTCGGCCTGGCCAGCTGTGTGGCCAACGCCAAGCGCATTGCCCAGGACGTCGCCCAAGGCGTCCGTCAACCCCCGGCCGACGTCCGGCCCCTTACTGAGGTGACTTCATGACCACGACTGGTATCACAACGGTCCCACCCCGCGCGAAGCTGAACTTCGACAAGCGGCCGATGCTGGTCTTCTGGGAGGTCACCCGTGCCTGTCAGCTGGCCTGCTTCCACTGCAGGGCAAGCGCGACAGAGGGCGCCCTTCCCGGCGAGCTCAACACCGCCGAGGGTTTCGCCCTGATCGACCAGGTCGCCGGCTTCGGGCGTCCGTATCCGATCCTCGTGCTCACCGGTGGTGACTGTCTGCTGCGTCCTGACCTGTTCGAGCTGGTCAAGTACGCCAAAGACCTCGGTATCCCGGTGGCGCTCTCCCCGTCGATCACGCCCCAGCTGACCCCGGAGAAGATCCAGCAGATGGTGGACAGCGGGATCAGCGCGGTCTCGATCAGCCTCGACGGTGCGGTGCCTGCCACCCACGACGGGGTCCGCGGCATTCCGGGCCACTTCGAGGACACCATCAAGGGGATCGCCGCACTGTCCGCGGCCGGGCTGACCGTCCAGGTCAACACCACCGTGATGCGGGCCAACGTCGATGAGCTGGCCGATATCGCAGACCTGATCTCCAAGGCCGGTGCACACATCTGGGAGGTCTTCTTCCTGGTCCAGATGGGTCGTGGCGTGTCCGCCGACGCGGTCAGCCCGCTGGAGCACGACGAGATCTGCCACTTCCTGTATGACGCGTCCCAGCACGGCTTCATCGTCCGCACGGTCGAGGCGCCGTTCTTCCGTCGCGTGGTGCACTGCCGCCAGGAGGGCCAGCCGGCCCCGACCAGCGCGCTGTACACGAGGCTTTCCGGTCGGCTCGAAGAGCTGATGGGGCCGGCTACCGGGCGTCCCAGGGCACAGACCGCGTCCACCCGTGACGGCAAGGGCATCCTCTTCGTCGCCCATGACGGTGAGGTCAACCCGGCCGGGTTCCTCCCGTTGCCGCTGGGCAATGTCCGGACCGAGGCTGTTGCGACGATCTACCGTGACAACCCGCTGCTGCGCTCGATCAGGAACGCGGAGTTCACCGGCCGCTGCGGCCGCTGCGAGTATGCCGACCTGTGCGGCGGCTCGCGTGCCCGGGCCTATGCCGCCTTCGGTGACGCACTGGCCGAGGACCCGGCCTGCCCCTACGAGCCGGCCGACCCGGCCGACACGTCCCCGGACGCTGTCCAGGTCGTCGTCAACGAGTGATACCACGCTCTCCTCCCTCGACGGTGTCGCGGGAGGAGCGCGTCAGGTCTCGCAGCGCCACGAGTGGTCATTGTGGGCTAGTGCCGCTGGCTCAGGGCGGCGCGAACAGTTACTAGTACCAACGACTTATTGTGGATCGGCCGGTGAGGCTGCACCCTCGGAGGAACCAGTCACCCGGTTCCCCGGAGGTCAGCATGACGAACACCGCGGTGGACCCGGGGTGGGCGGGCATCATCGAGGTGCTCGTCCGGGCTCTCGGCGGTGAGGTGCGGTGGCAGCCCGACTCGGTGGTGCTTGGGCTGCCTGGCCATCCCTGCGCCGCCCGGGTGGCCGACCTCGACTGCCTGGGGCTCTGTCTTGGCCGGGTGGGGCTGCCGGTCGTCTTCGACTCCTCCGGCGTCGGCGGGCACGATCCCTCCCTTGCCGAGTTCTTGCGGAAGCTGGCGGAATCGGGTCTGATGGCGGAGGCCGGCCGACGGGTCGCCTAGCAGGAAGCTCGGCGGGCACCAATGACCGCGGGCCGCGACGAGGCTGGTCCAGCCTGACCGGGCCGGCCCGAGGCGAGGGGGAGTATCGATGGCAGTCCTGCATCCCGGCCCGACCAACAGCCTGACCGACGTGACCGGGATCCGGGTGGGGCATGCCGATCGCCGGGGGGATGGCTGGCTGTCGGGCAGCACGGTCGTGCTGGCCCCGGATGGTGGCGCGGTCGCCGGGGTTGACGTCCGCGGTGGCGGGCCCGGCACCCGGGAGACCGACCTGCTCGACCCGCGCAACCAGGTCGAGAGGATCCACGCCATCGTGCTGTCCGGCGGGAGCGCCTTCGGGCTCGCGGCTGCGGACGGGGTGATGCAGCGGCTCGCCGGGGCGGGGGTCGGCTACCCGGTCGGCGGGCCGGGTGAGGTGGTCCCGATCGTGCCCGGTGCCGTCATCTTCGACCTGGGCCGGGGCGGGGACTTCGCCAGCCGTCCGGGGGCGGCCATGGGCGAACAGGCATACGACGCGGCGGTGTCTGAGCCGGCGGTGTCTGAGCCGGCGGGGACGGCGGGGTCAGGTGGAACCGGTCCGGTGCTGAACGGGGCTGTGGGCGCCGGTACGGGCGCCACGGCGGGGGGACTCAAGGGAGGGGTCGGCTCGTCCAGCGTGGTGCTCGCCGACGGCGGGACGGTGGCAGTCCTGGTGGTCGTCAACTCGCTCGGTTCCTGTGTTGACCCGCACACCGGAGAGCTGTATGCCGCCCGGTTCGGGCTGCCGGGGGAGTTCAGCGGGCTGCTGCTCCCCGACCCCGACGAGGTGGCCGCGGCCCGCGACGCAGCCAGCGCCGCCGCTGGCCCTGGCCTCCCGCACCAGGCCCTGGCCACCACGGTCGGCGTCGTGGCCACCGACGCGACCCTGACGAAGGCTCAGTGCGCCAAGGTGGCGGGGATCGCCCACTCCGGGATGGCGCGGGCCATCCGTCCGGTCCACACGATGTTCGATGGCGACACGGTGTTCTGCCTGGCCACCGGGGACCGCGCCGCGCCGGATCCGCTGGCCTTCCACGCGTTGCTGGATGCCGCCGGAGACTGTTTCACCCGCGCGGTCGGGAACGCGATGCTGGCGGCCGTGAGTGTCGAGACCCCGGCCGGGCGGTGGCGGTCCTACCGGGACGCCTTCCCGTCGGCCTTCCTGGCACGCTGACCCGGCCGACCCGGCTGACCCGGCTGACCCGTTACTCGGACTGGGCTGGTACGACGACGTTCCAGGGCCGTAGCACGTGATCGACGCCGACTCCGGCAGCGGTGTACGGATCGCCCTTGACGATCTGTTCGGCCTCTTCCAGGGATCCCGCGCGCAGCACCATCATGGCGCCCGAACCATCGCCGACCGGACCGGCCAGGACCACTGTGCCCTCGTCGTGCAGTGCTCTGGCATAGGCGAGGTGGTCGGGCCGGACGCGGGCCCGGGCATCAAGGTCGGCATAGCGGTACTCAAGGACGTAGAAGCTCATGGGTGAAGCATGCCAGTGCCGTTGACGAACCGCTGCCCGGCCGCGCTCTGCTGAGACCTACGCCCCGCCGCCAGTACCGGCTGCCAGGGAAGACGGCCCGGCTGTGGTCACTGACGAGTCGACGCAGGTTCGGCGCCCTGCGCCACCAGCTGACCGTTGCCCGCCCCGTTCGGCACGAGGCTGAAAGCACCCTCCTCCTCCTGGGCGTTGTGAAGCCTCAGGACCGCATACAGCCCGTAGAGCAGGCGTCGGAGCTCGACGATGTCCTCCGGCTGGGTGGTCTCGGCGTCCAGGCCGATCAGAAGCCGGCGCAGCTTGGCGACCTGGTGCTCGATCTCTGCGTGGGTTCGGCTCATCGCCGCCGTCGCGTCCGTCCCCCCGAGAGCCCGGTCCACCAGGGGGATGAGCAGCTCCTCGTCGGCCCGTTCGTGCGGGATGAGCTCGCCCTCCAGCCGGTCCAGCAGCCCTCGCACCGCGGTCAGGTCGCGGGACGTGGTGGAGAGTCCGTCGGCTGACGACCGGATCTTCTCGATCAACGGCAGCACGGCATCATGCTCGGCCCGCAGCTCCAGCGCGGTGGCGACGTCCGCCGGGGCCATCGGGATCGTGTGCACCTTGCCGGGGAGCACCCCCCTGAGGGCGATGCCGATGGCGAGGACGTCGATGACCTCCTGAACAACCGCGCCGGCTGCGGGGGGCAGGAACCCGGCTGCGGCAAGGACCATGGCGACCAGCGAGAGGCCCATGCCGACCAGGACGGCCTGTAGGGCAATACGCTTCGAGCGCCGCGCGATGAGGATCGCGTCGGCCAGGGCATCGACCCGGTCGACCGTCAGCACCACGTCGGCTGCCTCGGAGGATGCCGTCGCCCCGCGTGCGGCGAGCGCCACCCCGACCCCGGCAGCAGCGAGCGCGGGGGCGTCGTTGATGCCGTCGCCGACCATGATCGTCGCGCCCTGGGCCGACTCGCGCTCGATCGCGGCGAGCTTCTCGGCGGGGTCGCAGTCGGCCAGCACGGTGTCGACGCCGACGATCCGCCCGACCATCTCGGCGATGTCCGCCCGGTCGCCGGTGACCAGGACGACGCGGGTGATCCCGGCCAGGCGCAACGCACGCACCATCCGGGGTGAGTCAGGCCGGATCCGGTCCTCCAGGAAGAACGCGCCGGCCGGCTCGTCATCGACTGCCACGAAGACGGTCAGCGAGCCGTCAAGGTCGGCGCGGCGACGGACCTGGCGTACCCAGGGCGGCATGTCCTCGGCGGGCAGGGTGTCGCCCACGATCCACGAGGCCTTGCCCAGCTTGACGGTGTGCGTGCCCACGGTTCCCTCGAGGCCGTAGCCGTGCACCTCGTGGACGTTCTCGGGCATCTCCAGGCGGAGCCCGCGACGGGTGCCGCCGGTGACGATGGCGCTGGCCAGCACATGCGCGGACACCTGGTCGAGGGAAGCCGAGAGCCGCAGCACCTCGTCCGCATCCATCGTGCCGTCCGGGGTGACCATGTCGACCAGGACCGGGTGTCCCTGGGTCAGCGTGCCGGTCTTGTCGAACAGCATGATGTGCCCGGCAGCCAGTCGTTCCAGGGCACTTCCGCCCTTGATGACCACGCCGATGTGGGCGGCGCGGCTCAGTCCGGACATGATCGCGATCGGGGCGGCGAGCAGCAACGGGCACGGCGTGGCGACCACCAGGACGGCGACCGCCCGGACCGGGTCCCCGCTGAGCCACCAGGACGCGCCGGCCAGCAGGAGGGTGAGCGGGACGAAGAGGATGGCGAACCGGTCGGCGGCGCGGACGAACGGAGCCGAGTCTGCCTGGGCCTGCTCGACCAGGCGCACCACCCCGGCGTAGGTGGACTCCGCGGCCAGTGCCGTGGCGACCAGGTTGATCGCCTTCCCGGCGTTGACCACGCCACTGCGGACGCTGCCGCCGGCCACCCGATCGACGGGAAGTGCCTCGCCGGTGAGAGCGGACTCATCCAGCACGGCAGGGGCCAGCAGCCTCCCGTCGACCGGGACGATCTCGCCGGTCCCGACCAGCAGGAGGTCGCCGACCACGACCTCTTCCACCGGGATCTCGACGATGCTGCCCTCGACCATCCGCCGGGCGGTGCGTGGCGCTCGCTCGACCAGCAGGCTGAGCTCACGCCGGGCCCGGGCCGCCGCCCTGGCTTCCAGCAGCTGCCCGCTGGCCAGCATCACAGTGATCATGGCGCCCGCGAAGGGCTCGTCGACCGCGATGGCGCCCGCCAGCGCGAGCACTGCGATGACGTCGACGCTGAGCTGGTGACGCCGGATCGCGCTGACGGTCCATCCGATCGAGAAGATCAGACCCAGCCCGGTGCCGAGAAGCCACAAGGTGCGCGCCTGCGTCCCGGCATCCAGCAGCCACGCCATCCCCCCGGCCAGCAGAAGCACGGTCGAGACGGAGAAGAGCAACGTTTCCTTGCGAGCACGCAGACTGGTCACAAGTCCCATACTCCGGCAAAAGCGCCCTGTCAGGTAGAAAGGACCGCCTTACCGAGCCTCGCTCAGAGTGAAGGCCTGGCTCAGTTGTGATGACTCAGCCGTTGTGGCCGCCAGGGCGGCGCCGATGACGATTCACCCGGTCAAACCGGGACCGTGCTGAAGTCGCCCGATACTGAAGGCCCGCTCGGGTGGGAACGGGCCTTCAGTGGTGTGACTTTTGGGTGGCTTGCTCAGGCGTGTCTGGTTTTGCGGTAGTAGTTGCGCCAGATCAGCCGGTGGATGGGGATCCAGCGGGGGATCGAGCGTAGTCCCG
>JBBRZQ010000036.1:0-36354 GCA_038236535.1 Actinomycetales bacterium | reverse complement strand
GGCCCGCGTGCTCGTCGGCGACGGGCGGGTGCTCGTGGTCGACTTCGGTACGTCGGGACTGCGCTTCCCTCGGGGATGGCTGGGGCGCGGGATCACGGTGCTCGCTGAGCTCGCTGGCGGACCGCGCCATGCGGCCAACTCGTTCAGCTACCTGCGCCGCGGCGGCCTACCCGCGCTGGTCGACGAAGCCGGGCTCAAGGCACAGGCTGTTCGACCGACGGCCGGCGGCGCCATCACGATCGCTGTCCTCGCTCCGCATCGGGAGGCTGCGAACGGTCCGTGAGCGGTTTGCAGGCAGGGCCGGTGGCCGACGGCCGATCCCTCATCCGCGCTCAAACCCCCCAGACCCGGGACTGGTTGAGCGCGCTCATCCCTGCCCCTCCGGGAGGAAGTCCCGTACCGGCAAGCGCCTACAACGTGGCGGCTCAGCTTCTGGCTACCGACGCGGGCGTCGATGCCCATCCACCGCAGGCCCGTGTGCACCTGGGCGGCAGCACGTGGCTCACCCTGCGGGCAGACCGCCTCGGCGGCCCCGAGCCGGTCGAGCATCGAGACATCGTGGTGACCATGGAGGCAAGCTCGCCGGCGGAACGCCGTGACGTCTTCTGCCGCTCCCATGGACTGACGCGCCGCGAGACCGTGGTGCTCAGGCACCTCGCCGACGGGTCTGACACCCGCACCGTGGTCGCATTCGATGTCGATCAGCGATCTCACTGTTCAGGATCATCTCAAGGTGGTGTTCACCAAGACCCGCACGTCGAGTCGTCGCGAGCTGCTCGCCATGGCTGGTGGCAGGTGAACCGCCGAGGCGGGGCCCTTTTGTGGACTGCCCACACATCGGCGCGCCGGCCCCGCCACAGGTGGGACTTTGGTTCCTACCAAACTGAACTGGCCGAAGCCACGGTTGTCTTGCAGGACGGTTTCGCGCTTTGGCGCGGTTCCGAGGGCGGGTTGGTCCTCGCGCTCCCGCTTGGCGACTCGCGACTGGTTGAAGGGGGTTGTCATGCGAAGAATGATGGTGTTGCTGAGCGTGGCCGTGTTGGCGGTCAGTGCCGGGGTCGCGTTGTCACTCACGGCGCCCCCCGCACACGCGGCGACGCCCACCCAGCTCACGAATCTGCGGTTCTCCTGGATGGGCGGGATGCTGCAGAACACCCAGGTCAAGTACGTCACCGTCAGCCTCACTCTGGTTGACCCAGACGGGATCTCCTCGACTGGCGTCGACATGATCGGCCCTCTCAACTGCCCATGCGTCGTGCTCTACAACACCAGCGACCCCTGGCCGCACCGGAGCCGGTCCATCCGAGCGGTGACCCTGCACCTCACGAGCGGGACCAGGACGAACGGAGTCTGGAGCGGACGCTTCGCCGTCGGTGCCGCTGACTACGGCTTCTGGCGCCCTGGGAACATGGCAGCGGGAGACATCGTTGCGCACAACCAATATGACGAGGAGACGGTCACCAGCGTGCCCGCGCCCTGGAACCAGGTGACCCTCAACGTCCGCGGCTACAACTGGCCACGCGCCTGGCTCGGAACCCCTGTACTGAGCGGATCACACGTCGTCGTCCGCGGCGGGGTCAGCCTGACGCGTTCCCTGATGCCCGTCGCTGGCTTGCGACTGGAGATTCGCCCACTCTGCGGCGAGGAAAACCAGTCCTTGACCGGTGGTCCGAATGGGGCCTACCGGCGTACCACCGTTCGCACCAGCTCAGCCGGTCTCTACGCCTACACCCTGTCGGCAGCCCAGGCGAGGGAGGTGACCTCAACGTGTGCGGCTGCTGTTGCCTACCCGACCGACACCCCCGACTCGATGGTTGTCAGGAGCAATATCCGATCCCACGGCTAGGGCTCCGGGACCGCCGCGTGGGCGGCATCTTCACAGCCCGCAGATCATCCTTCAACGAAGAGATACTGCCCAGATGCACCTGAAGCGTGGGCTCGAACTGTGCGCGGCGTCATCCGCCGCAGGTGAATCACGTTGCCAGCATTACTCGACCCCTGTCGGGTGATGCCTATCCAGCGCCAGTTTGCCTTCAGGCCTGCCTCCTCTCCGGTCGTCTGCCCCTGAGCCCCGCCGTCCCCGCAACAGAGCGACACGGCCCATGGCCTCCCCCGGGAGGAGGCGGACCGGTAGCACTGTCAGGCCCACGATCGAAGTCCCGGCCAATCGACTCGACACGTCGCCCTGCCAGCTCAGTTCACCGTTATGCGGTAGACCCGGGCTGAGACCGCGAGGGCTGTGCTTCTGGGTCTATACGAACGGGATCCCGTCATGATCTCATTGGCGGCGGAGATGGCCTCGCCGCTTCGGCAGGGCGCGCGAGTGCCACTGCTCGTCTCCACGTGCCTCACTTGAGGCTCGGTGTGAGTGAGGCAGGGGGAGCTGAGATGAGCGACGAGCCTGGGTCCCGATCTGGCGCGTCTGGTGAACCGTTGCTCGCGTGGTTGGCGCGACGCAGCGCGGTGCAGCGCCGGCGCGCCGTGGAGTTCGACGACCCCAGGCTGGAGTATCGGCGTCTGTTCAGCGAGGTGTGGGGGACGTTCCTGCTGGTGATGGTCGCTGCCGGTGGTGGGGTGATCGGGGCGACCAGCTATGGCGGCGGCTTGACGCTGGCCATGAAGGCTCTGGCCCCGGGGGTCATGGTGATGGGCATCATCTTTTTCATGGGCACGATCTCCGGCGCCCATCTCAACCCGGCGGTCACGTTGGCGTTCGCGGTGCGCGGCAACTTCCCGTGGCTTCGGGTGCCCGGATACATCGTGGCGCAGCTGGTGGGGGCGGTGCTGGCCGCGCTGTTCCTGCAGGCCATGTACGGCGGGATCATCAACGGCGCGACCGAGCCGGCTCCTGCGATCAGCGGCACCGTCGGGGTGCTCACCGAGGCCGTGCTGACCCTGGGGTTGGTGAGCGTGATCCTGGGTACCGCCTCGGGTGCGCGCAACGTCGGGGTGAACGGTGCCCTCGCCGTCGGCGGCTACATCGGGCTCGTGTCTGTGTGGGCTGCCCCGGTGACCGGAGCGTCGATGAACCCGATCCGGTCGTTCGCACCCGATCTTGTCGCCGGCAACTTGAGCCACTACTGGATCTACCTGGTGGGACCGATCGTCGGTGCAGCCGTCGCGGTCGGGTTCGAGTGGATCCTGAAGGGCAAGCCGACTGCGGCGGGGGCCGATGCCGCACAGGGCATCCTCAGCCAGGACGACCCGACCGCGCTGTGAGCAGAGGGTCGGCCGAGCTGCCGCGTGCACTACGCCAGATGGCCGGTAAGGCGCGCCGCGGCTTTTGTCGAGGGGAAAAGTGGAAGGAGGCCGAGAAGCTCGACTCGTCCAAGATCCCGTTCATCGACGAGAAGACGATCGGACATGCCATGGAGTATCTCGAGGCGCACGCGAAGGACGAGGACCCGTTCTTCACGGCTACACGCCGTTCAGGGGCACCAAGGGAACCGACTACGAGGGTGGGAGCCGCGTGCCGGCGATCGCCTGGTGGCCCGGAACGATCGAACCGGGACGGCGCAACTCCGAGATCGTCGGCTCGCTTGACTTCATGGCAACCTTCGCGAGTCTGGCCGGCGTGGAGCTGCCCGACAAGGATCGTGAAGGCCAGCCGACGATCTTCGACAGCTGCGACCAGAGCGGCCTGTTGCGGGGCACGAGCGGCTCAACGCGCAACCAGTGGTTCTACATGACCGAGACCGAGGAGATCCCCGGCGCGGTTCGCCTCGGCAAGTGGAAAGCCGTCTGGAACATGCGTTCAGGTTGGAAGGGCGAGGCGGAATCCGTGGCCACCGTTCCGGAGCTGTTCGACCTGTGGCAGGACCCGCAGGAGCCGACACTGGCCCCCTCGATGGCGATCGCTCAGCCACAACCTGGAACGAGGAGGACACCATGAGCGAGAACCACGAGCCCGACGACCCGCTGCAGTCATGGAACGAAGGTGCCACAAAGCTGGCCATTGAGGAGTTCGTCGCTCAGGTGACCCGGGAAGGAGCTTCGAGCTTCGTCCCGCTGGCC
Source organism: Actinomycetales bacterium (assembly GCA_038236535.1). Lineage (GTDB taxonomy): Bacteria > Actinomycetota > Actinomycetes > Actinomycetales > Dermatophilaceae > UBA4719. The sequence goes on along the minus strand of JBBRZQ010000036.1, from coordinate 32,340 downwards.
GAACGGATCGCGGTGTTCGACAACGACGGGACGCTCTGGGGCGAGCAGCCGATGTACGTCCAGCTCGCCTTCGCACTCGACCGCGTGAGGGCCCTCGCACCCCACCACCCGGAATGGGGCGAGACCCAGCCCTTCAAGGCCGTTCTCGAAGGTGACATGAATGCTCTGGCGGCCGGCGGTGTCCAGGCGCTGCTCGAACTGGCGATGGCCACTCACGCGGGGATGACGACCGAGGAGTTCGAGGAGATCGCGACCGATTGGGTCGCCACTGCTACGCATCCGATCTCCAAGCGCCCGTACACGGAGATGGTCTATCAGCCGATGCTCGAGCTGCTCGCGTATCTCCGGGTCCACGGCTTCGCGACCTACATGGTCTCCGGCGGCGGCATCGAGTTCGTGCGCCCGTGGTCGGAGAAGGTCTATGGCATCCCGCCAGAACAGGTCGTGGGCAGCAGCATCTCGACGACGTTCGAGCTGCGCGACGGCAAGCCGGTGCTGGTGCGCCAGCCGCACGTGGACTTCATCGACGACGAGGCGGGCAAGCCGGTGGCCATCCAGATGCATATCGGCCGCCGCCCCATCGCCGCGTTCGGCAACTCCGACGGCGACCTGCAGATGCTCCAGTGGACAACCTCGGGCGCCGGTCCGCGTTTCGGGCTGCTCGTTCACCACACCGACGGGGAGCGCGAGTCGGCCTACGATCGTGACGCCACCTTCGGCCGGCTCGACAGGGCGCTGATCGAAGCGGAAGACCGGGGCTGGACGGTTGCGGACATGAGACGGGACTGGAAGGTCATCTATCCGCTCGTGACTGACAAGGCAGGCCAGGCGCCGTCACGACGGATCGATCCGGGTCGAAAAGGATGACATCCACGTGAGCGTGAATGACGAAACCCAGCGCGCCGGCCCTGTCTTGACGATGCCTGGGACGCCCCTGGCGTTCCACGTGATGGCCAAGCCCACCCAGCTCCTGGAAGCGCACGCGGCAGCGCCCGATGTCGTCGTCGCGTGGCAGGGGGCGAGCCCACCATGATGGGCCTGGACTTCTTCCGCCGCCCGGTCGAGCTTCAGCACGAGTACGCGAAACCCGGCCAGCGGATCCTCAACACCCTCCAGACAAACAGCACGCTGCTGCTTGATGATGGGTGGGGCGAGTTCCTCAAGGAGAACGAGTTCCTCGTCGGCATCTCGATAGACGGTCCACCCGAGACCCACAACGCCTACCGCGTCGACAAGGGAGGCAAGCTGACCTTCGATCGCCAACGCCGGGTGGGGCGACGGCGTGAAGGGCCGTCCTCTCTACACGCAGGCCGGGACGCTCGTCACGCACCGGTCGATCGGGCCCGAGCAGTACGGGCGGTTTCTGATCGATGTCTTCGAGGAATGGGTGCGCCGCGACATCGGGACCGTGTACGTCCAGATGTTCGACACCGCCCTGGCGAACTGGTGCGGAGAGCCGGGCGGGATGTGCGTTCACTCCACGACGTGCGGGTCGCAGTTCGCGCTCGAGCACGACCGGGATCTCTACTCCTGCGACCACTTCGTCGAGCCGGGCTTCCTGCTCGGCAACATCGGCGAGCGGACCATGCTGGAGCTGGTCGCCTTTGCCCCGGCAACGGAAGTTCGGCCAGGACAAGTTCGACACGCTCACCGAGTACTGCCTCGACCGCGACGTGCGCTTCGCCTGCAACGGGGCTGCCCCAAGGACCGGTTCGCGACCTCGCCGTACGGCGAGCCCGGCCAGCACTACCTGTGCCCCGGCTACAAGCGGTTCTTCCACCACGTCGATCAGCCCATGCAGGCGATGGCCAACCTGCTGCGAGCGAACAGGCCACCAGCCGCGCTCATGCGGGTCTATGCGAGCCGAGACGCGCGACGGGGCCAGAGCGACCCGTGCACGTGTGGCGGCGGGAAGACATGGACGCCGTGCCACGGAACCCCCGTGACCGCAGTCGAGCACCACCACTGAAGGAGGAGCAATGGGGCAAGGAATCAGCGAAGTCCTGCCGTACGCCGTCGGCGTCGCACTCAGCCCCATCCCGATCATCGCTGTGATCCTGATGCTGTTCTCCCAGCGGGCACGGGTGAACGGCCCGCTCTTCCTGCTCGCGTGGGCCCTGGCGCTCGCCGTCGTCAGCAGCGTGGTCTACCTGTTCGCCCACCTCAGCAACCCCACCACGAGCAGCACCGCCTCCGACGGCATCTCCTGGCTCAAGATCGCCCTCGGCCTGCTCCTGCTGGTACTGGCCGCCCGCCAATGGCGAAGCAGGCCGGCCCCTGGCGCCGACCCCGAGATGCCGAAATGGCTGGCCGGCATCGACACGCTCAAGCCGGCCAAGGCGCTCGGCTTCGGCGTGCTGCTGGCCGCCGTGAACCCGAAGAACCTGATCCTGACGATCGGCGCCGCCAGCGGCCTTGCCCAGTTCGGCCTCTCCACGACCGACGCGATCGTCTCCCTCAGCGTCTTCGTCGTCCTGGGGAGCATCACCATCATCGGCCCCGTCGTCTACTACCTTGTCGGCGGTCAGCAAGCGAAGGCCAAGCTAGACGAGGTGAAGGGCTGGCTTGGGCTCCACAACGCCGCCGTGATGGCCGTGCTCTTCCTCGTCTTCGGCGTCGACCTCATCGCCAAGGGCATCCCGCCGCTGACCACATGAGATCTGGCGCTTGATCGCCGAGTCAGTCGGCATGGGCGCTCCCAACGGGTCGCACCCGCGGTCGCGGCGCAGTGCCGGTTGGGGGGTCAGGGTGACCTCGTCACCTGGGGCCCAGCCGCGGTCGGTGGCGGTGCTCTGCTGGAGCCGGCGATCTGGCCGTCGGCGAGCGAGCCGTCGGTCACGTCGATGCCGACACTGCGCCCGAAGGCCCCCGGTGGTAGCCAGACGACGAAATCAGCATTCTTCTCTGGTCTGGTCTGGTCTGGTCTGGTCTGGCCGCGGCGAGAGTCCGACGGTGAGGGAGAATCCAGGCGTGCCCGGAGGCTCCGGGCACGCCAACGGTTCAAGGGGCCATCCCCGCTGGGGCTTGTCCTCGCGGGACCCGCATTGGCTGGGTGCGCCGGGGCCAGCCGAGGGCGAGGCACGCGATGGCGATGACGGGTGTGGCGATGCTCCACCAGGTCAGGGCGACCAGCGGTGCCACGCCGAGCACGAGCAGGGGGATCGCCGGGCGGCGGGAGCGGCCGGCGAGGACGAGGCTTGCGAGGATCGCGGTGGCGCCGAGCAAGCCGGCGACGCGGACGGATCCGCTCCCGGCGAGTCCGACGGAGGCGTACAGGACGGCGAGGATCGCGGTCATGGTGGTGCGGAAGCGTCCTACGAGGGGGGCGTTCATGGTCGGGCTCCTTCGGTGAGGCGGGGTGCTGGGTGGTCGCGGTCAGAGCAGGACGTCGCGCGCCGGGCGGCGGGGGCTGCTCAGCGCGGTCGTGGTCGGGTACCCGATCCGGAACGTCATGACCGGGTGGGTTCCCGACGGCAGCAGCGCGGCCATCGCGGTCGAGAACTCGGCCGGCAGGCCGGCGGCCGCCTCGCGGTCGATTCGTTCGGGAATCTGGCACACGGGCTGCAGCGCAAGGCCGTCGAGGGTCGCGGAGAGGTGCATGCGCTGCCAGGCGCGTCCAGCCGCGAGTCGGCCGGTGCGATCGGCCGGGTCGCGGACCACGATGGCCCCGAACGCAGCCGCCGTCGGGACCTGGATCGTTCGCATCCCCTTGAGCCAACCGTCGCTGTTCTGCTGCCGGGAGACCGGGACGATCTTCGACACGGCCCGGATCAGCGGCGTCTGGCCCGACGGGTCGATGGTGATCCCGTCCTTCTTCGCCTGGATCTCTTGCCAGCTGCTGCGGTACCAGAGGTAGTCGTCGGCCGACTGCTGGCGGTCCGCGATGATCGCCTCGGTGGCGCGCAGCGTGAGGTCGCCGAAGGCGGCCTTCTCGGCGCCGGTGGTAAACCAGACGAGCTGGGCATCGGGAGCGCCCACGTGGGCGCCTAGCTTGTCGAGCGCAGCCCGTCCTACCGCCCGGGCGGTGTCGTAGGCACCGCGATCGGTGTGGCGATGTGCCACGGCCGCGTACAGAGGCGACGCGGCCGCAGCGGTGGCGATCAGGTCGATGCGGGCGATGTGCGTCGAGTCGCCGGGCTGGGGCAGGAGAGTGACCTCGGCCGCGGTGCCGTGGGCGGGTCCGGCCAGCACAAGGTTCTCCAGGGCGCACCCCAGGCTGAGGTCCAGCTCACGCAGCTGCGGGTCCATCGCACCGAGGGTGCGGGTCATGTCGGCGAACAGGTCGATGCGCTGCGGGCCCACCCGGAAGAGCCACGGCTGGCTGTTGTGGGCGTTGGCCGCCAGGACCGCCGCGCCCACCAGGGCCAGAGTGTGCTCGCTTGGCGCGTGAGCCGCGTCCCAGGCGGCATACGCGGGGCCGGTGCCGGTGGCGAACACCCCACCGTCGATGGCCTTCCAGGTCAGGCCCGCCGCGCCGGTCACCGCGACGGCGCCCACCCCGACACCGATCATCCGTAGGAAGCCGCGTCGATCCACCTGTGGGCCAGGAGCTGGCTCAGGACTCGACACGGTGGGCTGGGATTGTTTGCTCGGCTGCTTCGTCACGGAGAGGTCCCTTCATCGGCAGGCACGGATGATCAGTGTCGACCTGCATGGGAGTGCACCGCCGACCATGTTAGGTATTTTACTCTAATTAGAGCGGAAACTCTAGTTCGGATGGCGAAGGCGACAATCTGTGCGGACGAAGCCGGCGGGCTCGCCATGGAGTCCGCATGTTCGGCGATGCCAGGTTTGCCAAGAATGCCTGACTAGTGCTTATGCTCTAAGAATGTCACGTACACCGACCACCAGCGGGGCGCGCCGCACGCGCGATCGCATCCTCGACGCTGCCCTGGAGCTCTTCAACGAACGCGGGACCGCGACCGTGACCACCAACCATGTCGCCGCCCAGGCCGGCATCAGCCCTGGCAACCTCTATTACTGGTTCAGCGACAAGGACGAGATCATCCGGGAGCTCTACGCGCGCCTGGCCGGAGCGTACGACCAGATGTGGAGCGCCGACGGTGCCGACCTCGTCGACGTGAGCCCCGACGAGGTCTTGAGGCGAATGGCGGCCGGCGCGGACTTCTCCCACCGCTACGCATTCGTGGGGCGCGAGCTACTCGGGCTGCTCCACACCGACCCGATCCTGGCCGACGAGTACGCCACGGTGCGTGCCCGCCGCACCGCAATATTCGAAGCCCTGGCCCGAACCTGGCGGGCGAACGGCGTCCTTCGCCCCCTTGGCGACCAAGGCATCGCGGACCTCATCCAGGCGCTGTGGGTGATCGCCGAGATGTGGCTGGCTGTGGGCGAGCTGGACGGAACCTATGTCGACTCCGCCGACGGTGAGCGGCTCCTGCGCATCGTGCTCGAACCGTATCTGCTCCCCGTCTAGATCACCGGCGACCGGCGGTGCTGACGGCCCCGTAGCGACGTGGATCAGGCGCCGGCGGATGGTCGGGGTCGTCGCCTTGGCCAGGCCGACACCGGCGAGGATGCCTACCGAGAAGTTGAGGAGTGCCCGATCCGCGAGCGCCGCGGGCGCCGCGACCGCGCCTGGCAAGTCTGGCGAGGTCGCCATCTGAACCACCGGAGCGAGTGCGTGCGATCGCCTACAACTGCGTCCTCTGCGGCCGCCCCCTGACGAACCCGGCCAGGGCTTGGCGGCCAGCAGGGGGTTGCGGCCTAAGGCGAACTTCTCCTCCGTCCGTTGACCGTCCTGACGCCAGATGACGCGCCGCTCTGCCGCAGTCGCCGCGTGGTACAGGAAGGGCCTCTGACCTGCACGGATGCCATTGTGCCGGGTCGAAGAGGTCCAGTGGGTTCACGGAGGCCACGGCGATCACATAGATTCGCTCCTGTGCCTAGAAGGCAGCCAGCGATGGACACATGAGCGACGTGCCGCCGGGGCGTGAGTTCCGAAAGCTTTTCTCCCTTCCCTCGGTGCAGGCGCTTGCTGGTGCGCGTTCATTTGAGCGGGGTCAGCTCTATGCGGCGAGTGCGCTGGTCGCCACCGAGGCCGTCTCCGATACGCAGGCCGGCATGGATTTCTCGATCGATTTGCGCGACTACCTCACCTCGCTCGGGCACGCCCGCCTCGTGGACCTGGTGCTCGAGCGCGCCGATGCCGACGACCTCTTCGACGCCCGGCTCCGGTTGCAGGCCACGGGGACGACCGATGGACCATTGCCCGTGGCAGCCTTCCGTGACGCAGTTGACAGGGCTTTCTCCACGGACGGCTACGTGCATTACCGCGACATGTACGCCTACACATCCAACATCCACGAGGTGCTCACGACGCTGCGTGAGCTGCTGGAGGATGGGCATGCTGAAGAGGTGATCGCCCTCGCGGAGCACGGGATCGACTGCGCCGAGGACGCGCTCGGCTATGTGGACGACTCGGACGGCGACATGTCAGGCATTGCCGACGACCTTCAGGGGTTGCACCTCGATGCCTGTCTGAGGGCGCGACCCAATCCGGCCGCGCTGGCCACGACACTCTTCGAGCGCGAGTTTCACTCCGGTGAGCTCGACGTCTTCCACGGGGCGGCAGCCAGCTATGCCGAGGTGCTGGGGAAACCTGGTTTGGCCGAGTATCGCCGGAGGGCTCAGATCACCTGGGATGCGCTTCCCGCCCTGGGTCCGGGCGACAAGAGTTCTTTTGACTCACGCCGCTTCCAGATCACCAGCATGATGAGGACACTGGCTGAAGTTGCGGGGGACGTCGACGCCGTGGTTGACGTGCTTGCCCGCGACCAGTCGTCGTCCTACCAGTTCGTCTTGATCGCTGAGCGACTTCGTGACGCCGGCCGGTATGACGATGCGCTGGCCTGGGCGCAGAAGGGTCTCGAGCTGTTCGCCTGCCAGGACTCACGCCTGGTGGACGCGGCGGCCAGGGAGTTGCACCGCGCGGGTAGGGGCCAGGAAGCGGTCGCACTGGCCTGGCGGGCATATGAGGAGAGGACAACCCCGGCGGAGTATCAGCGGTTGTCCGAGCAGGCGCGCCTCGCCGGCGTGTGGGAAGACAACAGAGCGCGGGCTCTGGCGAAACTCCGCAGGCAGGTAGAGACGGAGATCGTCGCGGCCAGCAGGAAGAAATCGGGTCGGACGCAGCCCTGGGCGGTGTGCGACGCCTCCGCCCTGGTCTCGGTGTTCCTCTTTGAGGGGGATCCGGGCCAGGCCTGGTCGGAGGCGCAGGCTGCCGGTTGCTCGCGGGCCCTCTGGCTTGAGCTCGCGCGACTTCGCGAGCAGGACCATCCGTCTGAGGTGATCCCGATCTGGCAGGGGGAGGTCGAGCGTGCGATCGATGCGAAGAACAACCATGCCTATGCCGAGGCGGTTGCGACGATCGCCAGGATCCGCACGCTGATGGTGGCGGCCGATTGCGAAGAGGCGTTCCCGCCATACGCGGCGCAGCTTCGGGCGAGACACAAGGCAAAGCGCAACCTGATGAAGCTCTTTGACCAGCACCATTGGTGAGAAGCACTGGCACGCTGTGTCGGATCTGGCGTTGTCCAAGGCTAAATACCCGGTACGCTTGTTAAGGTTTACAGGCTAGACCTTACTAAGGCGGTGAGCATGTCACGGGTTATCCGACACCGTTGGACCAGCGACTTCGCCGCGCCCACGCGTCAGGGGAACAGGTCGTGTGAGTACAAGGCGTACGTTCCCGACCTTCTCGTAGGCCGCAATATCATGCTGGACGGCGACGTCGCAGCCGACGTCGCCGATGCGGAGTCCGCGATCGTGCGGCTCAACGTGGCGGCCACCAGCCTGATAGACACCGAGTCCTTGGCGCGCATCCTGCTCAGGGCGGAGTCCGTCGCGTCTTCCAAGATCGAGGGGCTGGAGGTGGGCGCTTGCCGCCTGCTACGAGCTGAGACCGCACGCGGCCTGGGCGAAGCCCCGAGCGACGTGACCGCGCTGGAGGTGCTCGGCAACATCGACGCGGTGGTCGCTGCCATCCGGAGCGCAGACGAAGGTGAACCCATCACCATCGAGCTGCTGCTCGACCTGCATCGAAGGCTGCTTGCCGGGACCAGGCTCGAACTTCACGGAGGCCATCTGCGGGAGGTCCAGAACTGGATCGGTGGCACTGACGACAACCCGTGCAGCGCAGCGTTCGTCCCGGCGCCACCGGAGCTTGTCGAACAACTCATGCTGGACCTTGTCGCGTTCGCCAACAGCAACACGCTTCCTGCGGTCGCCCAGGCCGCGGTGGCACATGCACAGTTCGAGACGATCCATCCATTCATCGACGGCAACGGACGGACCGGCCGAGCACTGATCCATCTCATCTTGCGTCGTCGCGGCCTGGCGCCACGGGTGCTGCCGCCCGTATCCCTCATCCTCGCCACCTGGGCCAAGGACTACGTCGGCGGGCTCGAGGCCAGCCGCTACCACGGCCCCTCGACAACGCGTGCGGCCCACGAGGGCACCAACGTGTGGATCGGCCGATTCGCCGGCGCGTGCACGCGCGCCGCGGCGGACGCGACCTCCTTCGAGCACCGAGCGCAAGCGATCGAAGCCGCGTGGCGAGACCAACTCGACAAGGTCCGGGCTCGCTCCGCCACCGACCTGCTGCTCCGCGCCCTGGTGGGAGCGCCGGTCCTCACGGTGAACAGCGCAGCCGACCTGATCGGACGCAGTTTCGTGCAGACCAACCAGGCTGTCGCCCGCCTGGTCGAGGCAGGCATCCTGAAGCAGGTGACGGTTGGCCGGCGAAACCGCGCATTCGAGGCAGCGGACATCATCGACGCCTTCACTGACCTTGAGCGCCAGCTCGGCAGTCCCGCAGGTGACACCCGTGCCTCGGAGCCCATCCGCCGGGTGCCTCGTCGCCGACAGAAATGAGCTGCTGGCCTTTGATGGTTCCCAACCTGCGGTTAAGCGTGGGGGTTCAACTCGGGTGGAGCACGACCGTGTGGGGGTTCCAGCCGGGCAAAGACATCGATGAATGTGAATATCTGCAGGTCAAAGACGCGAACAAGTGTCCGGAGGGGGACTTGAACCCGCTGTCGCATGGTCCCATGAGCAGGCCGTATCCGCAATAGAGCAGGTCAGAAGGCATTTGAGGGTGTCGGTTATTACCCGTTGGCACGGGTTGTCGCGGGGATTTGTCCCCACGTGGGGACAGGGTTTCGATCCTCGTGCGGTGGCATCGTCCCCGAACGGACAGAGAGCCAGTCGGCGGTTGGCGACCTGGCTTCACACCACGTCACTGAAGGTACTACGTCCCATCTGTCCGGGCAGTAGGTGAAGACCGAGCTTGCAGTCCGCGAACAGGGGGCTGGAAGCAGGGTGGCGGACCTGCCGGCGCATGGCGGGTGCCAGCTGCAAGATCGGGGCGTGTCGGCCGGGGGGCTTCGGCAAGTCCGATCCCCAAGCCAAAGCGGCAGCAGGCTGACCTTTGTCGCGCGCTACGGGTTTCACTTGATCAACCAAGCCGCCATTGGCGTCAACGACGTCGTGATCTGTCCTGACGCCGACCTCGGCGGAGTCCGCATCGCGGCTCGAATCCATGACCACCTCCCGCCGGACACCCATCGCGTGATCGTCGACATCGGCACCGGCGAGCACGATCAAGGTGATCTCTTCAGCACGATGACCCGCGACCGAATCGCCACGAGGGCGGAACGCACCGACGCGGTGGGAGCTTTTGCGCGCAGCTGCCTTGCGCGCGGGTACGCCGTTGAACAACAAGCCCCGGCCCGCGCCACCCTGCAGCCGCTCCTGTAACCCGCATACAGCACGACGTGTCCGGTGAGTTGCTGTCGGTCCCGCCACGAGCGCGCCCGAAGAATCGCACGTCGAGAAAGGGGTACGTCCGGCTGGTGACCTGGGCTGAAGGACTGCTCGGAGTCCAGGGAGGCTCCCGTGATCCCGTCGGCTGGCCCTGGCCGAGGGCCTGGACCGAGCGAACGCCGGGACGACGGAAGCCCTGAAGGCAAGGGGTGACGCAGAGGGGTCAGAGAACGCCACGACCTGACGACGGATGCCGGGGGCTGTCCAACGGGGCCATGATGCCCTCGCGGCCCTTGGCGATGATCTCCGCGATGTCCGCCGAAGAGAAGCGGATGTGTTTGAAGATCCGGGTGAAGGGCACTTCACGGAGCCGCGCCTTCTCGCCCAAGGTCCGCGCGGGGACGTTGAGATAGGCGGCGGCCTGCTGGATCGTGAGGAGCCGATCCGCAGAGCCGGGGCGCGTGGGCTGGATGCTGGTCATGGTCGGGAGGTCTGTCTGGCGTCCCGCGTCTGCTCACGCGGGACGCCATGAGTAGCCAACCGTCCGACGCCCTCGCGGGGAGTTAGTTCAGTACAGGTCAGGTCCACTGTGGCCCCTGATCGGCTTGAGTTCTTGATTTGAGGATCTGGCGGACGGGGCCTGCCTGGGCAGTTCAGCCGCCGTAGAAGGTCGCACGAGCTGTCCCAGGGCTGCCCGGACTTGGAGCGTGGCGCTGGCTCCCGCTTGCGCGTCGTCGGCTGAGGCGAGCATCGGGAGCTCCTTGGCGATCTCGATGCTCGCCTCTGGATCGCGTGCATGTAGCGCTGAGCCGCCGCGGAGGACGAGTGCCCAAGTCGTTTCTTCAGGTCGGCAAGTGTCGCCCCGGTCAGGAGAAGTCGCCTGACTCGACGGTGCCGGCGGCGACGAAGTCTTCCAAGGCCGATCTCGGAATGCGCACGTGTCGGCCAATATGGACGGACCTGATGCCTCGTTCGGCAACCGGCCGCCGAGCGTTGCGCCGTCGTTTTCAGCAGTTCGGCCGCCTCCCCAACACTCAACATCTTCTCCATCGGTTTGTCTCCTTTCCTGCCACGCGGAGGCGACGCGTCTTGTCCTGCCTCGTCAGCACGTCGAAGTCCGGTCACTATCGGTAAGCACCGGAGCATGCCTCGCGTGGACACCCTCGCTTCTTTTCTCGGCGAATCGGGCCATTGGGGGCCATTGAGCTGCTCATCCAGGGCCGCCAGGAACCTCCGGGCTGTGCGCGATCTGGCTGTCAGACAGCAGAAGGTCGTCGTCGTCGTGCAACCCAGGCTGTCGAGGTCAAGGCAGCCGGGCGCCAGTTCGTCAGCACTTCACTGCGCATCATCCGTGCCTCGCTGCCAACTCCTATATCAGGAATTTTGCTGGCGGGGTCTGACAGTTTCCGTGCTCGCAGAGCGTTGGCGGCAGGCTCCGCTGCCCGAATGATCTGGGCTGTCTTCGACCTTTGGGCTGGGTCGACTTGGACACGTGGATTCGAGGACCACGGCCCCTTCAGTAGTGAGGCCCGGGCCGCCATCTTCGTCTTGAAGGGCGCCGTAGTCGGCGCGCTGGAGATTTAGGGAAGGGCCGATTGTCCACAAGGGGCGCTGTCCGGTGCTTATCAGAGTCGAGAGGAGGTTTGCTGCCCGTGCTGCGCCACAAATGAGGCGAAGATCTCCTTTGAGAGTGGGTGTTCTCGATTTCAGCTTTGTCTTGGTTTGTCATGGTTTCGCCGTTTCACGACAGAATTGGTGCGCATTGTGTGGTATAGCCTGCGTCCCTGCCCGACCCTTGGAGGCGATTACGCGTTGATGAGACGGATCCTGATCGCGTCCGCGTCCACCCTGACGATCTTGGCGGCGGCAGCCTGCGGGGGAGGTGACCGGGCCGCGAAGCCCGCGGTCACGACGGCACCAACGTCGAGCTCGATGACGTCCTCACCGACGAGCAGTCCGGCACCCACGATCGACGCGAAGGCCCAACCCGCAGTTGCCGCGTTCCTGAACTTCGTCGCCGCGCGTGCCGAAGCGTTGAGGAACCCTCGCAAGCTGGGTCAGACCGTGACTCCAGCGGCGGACTTCACCAAGTTCGCCTTTGACCCCGTTCGCGGTCAGGCGAATGCCTCCATCGCGTCGCTCAGCAAGCAAGGTCTGTTGTTCAAGGGGGATCCAGGGCGTCCGCGAGTGAGCGTGGAAGCAATCGAGACCGACGCGAAGCCGTATCCGAAGGTCGTACTGAAGGACTGTCCCACACCCACGCCAACTTGGCGGATCTATGACGCCGCGACGGGGAAGGACATGACGCTGCCACCACCGCCGGGCACGCAACCAACGCCGTACTTGTCGACAGTCGAAGTCATCTTCTACCAAGGTCGTTGGGGCGTGTCGAAGATCGACGCGGACACGAGCCGCACATGTTCCCCTTAGGTGGGATTGGCCGGGTGGCCCTTGCGGCTGTGGCGATGGTGCTGTTGGCCGTCACTTCAGCAACCATTGCGACCGCGGTGACCGCTGCGCCTGGTTGCCCCTACGACCCAGCCCTCCAACAGTGGAATTGCCATGTGGTCAATTCTCCGGGCCAGAACCCGAAGCCAGGACCGAAGACGGCGACCGGTCCGGGGTTGTGCTCATGGCAAGGCCACGCGTATCCCTGCCAGGACCCGTTATTCGGGTGGTTTGCCAACGCGGATGGTTGTTACTACGGCACGGTGAACCCTCAGCCGGCATACGACTCGACGTTGTGGGAGGGGCACCCTGTCGGTCAGGGCGCGATCTACCAGATTATGTGTCCTGCCTGGGCTGGTACCGGCGGAGGGTGGCGTTGGCGTGCTACTTCCCCTCAACCCGTCACCGTGACAACAGTTCAGCTCGCGCAGCAGGCGTTCGCGACGCTGACGTTGCCGAGGCCGGTTCCACCGTCGTCTCCGTCGGGGATGAGGTTGGTAGACGGGAGGCCTTACACGGTGGTGCGGGTTCCGACGTGGTACTGGACCACAGCAGCGTCGTACCGGCCGAAGATCGCCCGGGCTGCTGTCGGACCGGTGTTTGCTCAAGTGACGGTGACCCCGGTGGCTCTCACGTTTGCCCCCGGCGACGCTGGCGGCATGGTGACGTGCTCCGGACCTGGGAAGGTGTGGACTGCGCAGTCTGGGCAGTGGGCGCACGCTCCTGGTGGTTGTGACTACTCCTACCCGCAGTCGACATATGGGTATCCGGGAGGTCAGTTGACGGCCACTTACGGCATCATCTGGTCGGCCGCCTGGACCGGCTCCGGTGGCACTGGCGGCAGCTTCCCCAACGTGACGACGACAGCCACTTCACGGTTTGCGGTTGCCGAGGCGCAGGCGGTGATTGTGAAGTGACGACGTTCGGCCCTGGAGCTCCGGTCCCGACTCCGCCCCCTTCCCTGATGGGGTCGGGACCGGTGCAGTCCCCGGTCTCGACGATCTCGGCGGGGGTACCGCCGCCTCCGGTGATGCGAGCTGCTGCGGCTCCTCGGCAGTGGAAACCCCGTCAGGTTCTCCTGGCGGTGCTGGTGGTGGCACTCGGCGGACTGGTGTCGATGTGGGCGGTGAGCTCGTACGCACATCGCGATCGCGTGTTGGTGATCTCTCAGAACGTGGCTGTGGGACACACCATCACCGTCGACGATCTGGCCGGGGCCGACCTGACCCTGGATCCACGGGTGACTGCGTTCACGGTGGAACAACAGAGTGAGGTAATCGGGAAGGTGGCGTTGGTCGACCTGGCCAAAGGCACCCTGGTCAACCCTTCGCAGGTCGGGCAGTCCCAATCCCTCACCGCCGGCCAAGTCCTTGTGCCGTTGCAGCTCAAGCCTGGACAGCTGCCGGCAGTGGGCGTAGCGCCAGGGCAACGAGTGCTGCTGGTGGACACGCCTGTGAATACCGGTCAGGGCGCACAGGGAGGCGCCGCGGCGGACCCGATCGAGGCCACGGTCGCGGAGTCTGGTGAGCCTGATGTTGCCACCGCGGTAACGGTGGTTGATGTGCGAGTGCCACAGGCTGTTGGTGCCTCGCTGGCGCGAATGGCCGCCAGCGGGAACGTGACCGTGGTCGTCCTGCCCCCGGGCGGTGGGAAATGACCGTGGTGGCGATCACTGGTGGCAAGGCAGGGCCAGGCGCGACCACGGCCGCGCTTGCTCTGGGCTTGTCGTGGCCCGGACTGGTGTTGCTGGTCGATGCCGATCCTGCTGGCGGTGACATGGTGCCCGGGATGCTGCCAGGGCGGGTGGGCACCGAGCGTGGATTGCTGTCGTGGTTGGTGGCTACGAGGCGCCATACCGTGCTGGAGGCTGCGCAGGCTCTGGCCGAGCACGTGGTCTGCCTGCCAGAGGCACCTGGCGTGTGGTTGATGCCGGGAGTTCAGCACGCCGGGCAGGCGCAGCCCCTGGCCTCGGGCGGCTGGGAACGGCTGGCTCGCGTGCTGGAAAGGGAGGCGACTGCTGGGCAGCGTGACGTGATCGTGGACACCGGGCGGCTGAGCTTGGGAGCGTGCTGGCCGGTGCTCGTCGTGGCCGACCAGGTTCTCTTGGCTGTGCGCCCGACCGCTCGGTCGATCCAGGGCGCGCGCGCCGCCGTGGACCAGCTGCGCGAGCACCTCGGCGACCTCGCTCTGGTCCGGCTGCTGATCTGCGGTGCGGGGGAGTACTCGGCCAAGGACGTCAGCGAGGAGCTGGTAGTCCCGCTGACCGGGGCGCTGCCTGCGGACCGAGCGGCGGCAGCCGTGCTGACCGAAGGAGCGGCCGCAGGAATGCGGCCGTTGAAGCGGTCACGGCTGCTGCGCTCGGCGGCCAACTTGGCGGCGGAGCTGGTGGCGGCCGGAGCCGCGGCCGGCGCTGAGGCCGCAGGCGGCGGAGTGGTGTTGACGTGACTGATCAGATGAGCCAGGTATCGCCGGTGGATCTGCCGGTAGTGCCCGGCGGCGCGGACAACACAGTGGCTGCGGTCGATTTCGAGACCGTCACGCAGCTGCGGGGACGGGTCGCGTCACGGTTGTCGGCCGATGGTGTCTCGTTCGAGCAGCTGGACCCGGGCTCGGCACGCATGCGCACCCGCGCTCTTGTAGAACAGGAACTGGATTCCTGGGTTCGCTACCAGGTGAACCGGGGGCTGCCCGCGCCGTCAATAGAGGTTGAGGACGACCTTGTCGAGGCGGTGATGGCGGCCCTGGGCGGACTCGGCCGCCTCGAGCCGTTGCTGGCCAGGTCGGATGTCGAGGACATCTTCTTCACCGGCTGCGAGCCGACCATGTTGCGGCTGGCCGACGGGACCAAAACGCCGGGACCGCCGATCGGCGAAACCGATGAGGAGGTGACCGCGCTGGTGCAGGCGTTGGGGACCTCCCTGGGTGATGGGACCAGCCGCGAGTTCTCTGCGGCCCGCCCGCTGTTGTCGTTGCGGCTGAAGGCAGTTGGTGAGCTCGGGGCGCGGTTGTCGGCGGCGATGGACGTTACGCACAGGCCGTCGGGCACGATCCGCGTCCACAGGCATGTCGAGGCCAACCTGGACATGCTTTACGGGCTGGGCATGATCGACGCACCGCTGCGCGCGTTCCTGCGCGCGTCTGTGCTGGCCGGGGCCAAGATCTTCGTCTCGGGCGGCACTGGCATGGGCAAGACGATGATGCTGCGGGCGCTGTGTGCCGAGATCCCCACGGATCAGATGATCGTCACGATCGAGGATGAACGTGAGCTGGGCCTGCATGTGCTGGCCGCCCGTGACGGGCAGGGCCGGGTCGTGGTCGACCGGCGCGGCCGGCCGGTCCCGGCGCGCCCCGCCGCGCTGGTGCGAGCCTATGAGGCCCGTGAGCCGAACTCTGAAGGTGTCGGCGCCATCACGATGGGCGACCTGACCCGGCAGTCGCTGCGGGACTCACCCGATGTGCTGGTCATCGGTGAGACCCGTGGCCCTGAGATGGTCCATGTCCTGGATGCACTGACCAACGGCATCTCCGGGGTGATGTGCACGATCCATGCCGACGCGCCCGCGGGTGTGTTCAGCAGGGTGGTGCAGATGGTGCGGCAGGCGACCCCGGCTCTGCCGGCGGACTACGCGCTGAGCGCGATCTGCTCGTTGGACCTGATCGTGCAGGTGCGCCGCAACCGCAACCACCAGCGGTTCGTGACCGAGGTCGCGCAGTTGCAGGGCACGATCGGGGACAACTCGATGCCGGTGATCGAGACGCTTTTCGCGGCTCGCGAGGATGGCCGCGCGGTGTCGAAGCGGGCCAATGTCGGGCCCCGGTTGATGAGCCGGCTGGCTGAGGTGGGTTTCGACCGGGCGTGGATGGACCCTGCCGCCTCGGACTGGGACCGCGACCGGCCGGGGCTGCGACGATGAACCCGCTGGTGCTGCTGGCGGGAGTCGGCGTGATGGTTGCCCTGGCGGGGCTGGTGCTGGGTGCGGCTGGGGTGGCAGGTGTCGGCGCCAGTCGGCCCGCCCGCAAAGGTCGTCGGCTGGTGGTGCGCCGGTCCTGGCTTGCCGCGGTCACTGTCGGGCTGGTGGTCCTGGTGGCCACTGGGTGGGTGGCGGTGGCGGCCGGTGCGGCGGGAGCCTGCGTGATCGTCCCGGCCATCCTGGCCTCCGGTGCAGAGACCGATGCCCGGATCGCTCGGCTGGAAGGGTTGGCGGGTTTCACCCGCCGGCTGGCGGACCTGTTGGTTTCGGGTGCGGTCGGGTCGCTGGACCAGGCTCTGCGCCGGGCGGCGACCGGCTGCCCGCCCGCGATCCATCCTGAGGTCGCGGCGTTGGTGTCGCGGATGGGTCCGCAGGGGCTGGAACCTGCCCTGCGGGCTTTCGGTCGGGATCTGGGCGACCCGGCCGGCGACCACGTGGCCATGGCGCTGATCCTGCGCGCCCGCAATGGTGGGCGCGGGCTGGCCAAGGTGCTGTTGAACCTGTCCAGCGACGTCGACGACCAGGTTCGGATGCGCCGCCAGATCAAGGCGGAACGGGCAAAGCCGATGAACTCGATCCGCGGGTTGGTCATTTTGACTGTGGTCGTGTGGGTGCTCTCAGCGTTCTTCCTTCGTGAGTACATGGCCCCCTACTCCAACCCCGATGGTCAGCTCGCTCTCCTGGTCATCGTCGGCGACTTCGCTGTGGGGATGTTCTGGTTGAGGCGGCTGACCCGGCCGGTGGTCGGGGCCAGGTTCCTGGTGGATCCCGGCGAGACGACCGGGCCCAGACGGTGAGCCCGCTTCAGGTTGCCGTGGTGGGCGGCATGATCACCGCAGCTGGACTGGTGCTGGGAGTCGCGGCGGTTCGCCCCGGCGCCCCGAAACTGTCGCTGGTCCTGGCCCAGCTGAACCACGCGGCGCCGGTTGAGGCCGAACTGTTCGGCGAGCGCTCTCTGAGTCCGGGGGCTGGATGGTGGAGCCGCCTACTGCCCGCACGATTGGTGGTCTTGGCCGAGCGGTATCTGGGCGCCCGAGAGCAGGACCTGAACATCCTGGGTATCTCCAGGGCCGAGCTCGCCGGGCGCAAGGCTGCGCTGGCGTTGGGTGGCCTTCTGGGGCCGCCCGTCTTAGCTGCGGTCCTGCTAGTGGCCGGCGTCGACATCCCTGCCCTGTTGCCTGCCGGAGTCAGCGTGGGACTGGGCGCACTGGGCTGGGTGATCCCATCACGGCGTGTCGGTGCCCGCGCGGCAGAGGCACGGGAGGAGTTTCTGGCCGCACTGACAGCCTTTCTGGGTTTGGTGGGCCTGGAGCGGCAGGCCCGCGGGTCCCCTACCGAGGCATTGGAGGAAGCATCCCGGATCTCGGGAGCGTGGCCGTTCCGGATGATCCACACCGAGCTACTGCGTGCCGAACTGGCCGGGCAGCCGCCCTGGGACGGCTTGCGCGACCTGGGCCGGCGGATCGCCGTCGAGCAGCTGACGAACCTGGCCGACATCGTTGCCGCCGCTGCAGACGGCGCAGCGGTCTTCGAGACCCTGCTGGCCGAGGCGCGGAACCTGCGCAACGCCGAACTGAACGACCAGCAGGCCAAAGCCGGGGTCGCCGGGGAGCAGCTGACACTGCCGGCGATCGTGCTCGCCTTCGGCTTCATCATGCTCGTCCTCTACCCAGCTCTGACCCGGTTCTGAAAGGGGCCCGGCATTGGACGAGCAGTCGGTAGGACCTCCGTGAGCGCAATACCTATCAAGGGCAGGCAACCATGATGACGCAGGCAAGAACACAGACACTGATGCTGGCCGTGATGGTGGTGCTGGCTCTGACCACATCCAAGGAGCAACTGCGGGGGCGCCTCAAAGCGGCCACCGGTGAGCGGGGCTCACAGACGCTGGAATGGGCGATCATCGCCGCGATCGTCGTCGGGATTGCCACCGTCGTCGGCGCGAAGATCATCGCAGCGGTGAACGCTCACGCCGCACAGATCAAGTAGCAGACACGCGGTGAAGCGGCCCTCGTATCGTTGCTGGCTGGCCCGAGCTCGAGCCAGCCAGCAAGGGCTGCCCGGATGGGAGCGCGGGGCTGTTGCCTTGGAGATGGCGATCGTGTTTCCGCTGGTCCTTGTCCTGACCTTTGGCGGGGTGCAGGTCGCCTTCTGGTTCCAAGCCAGGGCCATGTGCCAGGCCGCCGCGCAAGCCGGCGTGCGCGCCGGCCGGGTCCTGGGTGCCCCGCCGGGCGCGGGGCGAAACGCGGCCAACGCCTACCTGGCTGCCACG
This sequence comes from Actinomycetales bacterium, assembly GCA_038236535.1. Taxonomy (GTDB): domain Bacteria; phylum Actinomycetota; class Actinomycetes; order Actinomycetales; family Dermatophilaceae; genus UBA4719. The sequence goes on along the minus strand of JBBRZQ010000036.1, from coordinate 13,863 downwards.
GCCGGCGACACCGTCGGCGCTGCCCGCATCACGGAGTCCCGCACGCCCACCACGGTCAGCGTGGGGTGCTCCGGGACAGCCCTGCGGGTGATGCCGCTGCCGGGTCTCCCGCTGGACGTGGCCCAGTCGGCGGCAGCCGCTCCTGAACGGTTCTCACACCGATGAATGCCCGCGTGCCCCATCAGAGCCCGCCGCTTGCCGGCCAGCGAGGTTCGGCCTCGCTGGAACTGGCGATCATCGCTCCGGTCCTGTTGGTGCTGATGGCGCTGATCGTCATGGGCGGGCGGTATGCGATGGCCTCCACCGCGATCACCGGCGTCGCCGGCGCTGCGGCCCGCGATGGGTCGCTGGCTCGGAACCCGGCGGCCGCCCGCGCCGCTGCGGTCTCGACGGCCTTGACCACGTTGGCCGATCAGAACCTGCATTGTCAGGGCGCGCCGACGGTGCGGGTGGATACCTCTGGGTTCGCGGCACGCCCGGGGACGCCCGCCTCGGTCAGCGTGGACCTGACGTGCGTGGTTGTCGTCAACGGTCTGAACGTGCCCGGCCTGCCAAAGACTCGCACCCTGCATGAGAGAGCGGTTAGCCCGCTGGACTCTTACCGCTCGGCCTCAAAATGAAGCTCATCAACATGAGGGTCAGGCAAAGGCCAGGAGGCGGGTCTGCCGGCACCAAACCCAACCGAGACGCTGACCGCGGGTCGGTGTCGCTGTGGGTGGCCCTCATGGCCGTGGCGGTCCTGTTCACCCTGGTTCTTATCGTTGACGGGGGCGCCAAGATCCGGGCAGGGAACCGCGCCGACATTGCGGCGGCCGAGGGGGCTCGCGCGGCGGTGCTGGCAGCCGGACCACGCCCGGTCGGGAACAGTTCGGAGTCCCGCCTCGCGGCAGCAGCCGCCAAGGCCTACCTGGCCAAGGCTGGGATGCAGGGGTCCGCCGTGATCCTGGGACCGGCTCGGGTCCAGGTGACAGTTCGGGCGACCGAGCGCGGCCCCATCAGCGGCCACATGTTCACCGTCACCCGCACCGCGGTAGCCGCGCTGCTGGTTGGCGTTGAGAAGGGAGAACAGCTATGAGGCTGCGCAGGATCACTGCAGGACTGGCCGCGGCCGTTGTGCTGCTCGCTGCAGTTGTTGGTGTCCCAGCCCTGTTGGTTGCCATCGGCGCGGCGCCAACGTCGGTGCCCTCGCTGGGGCAGGTACGGCACGCACTGCTCGTCCAAGACCAGAACATGGCGGTCGTCTTTGCTGTTCTGGCAGCGGTCGTCTGGTTCTGCTGGGCGGCGTTCACCGTATCCACCGCTAGGGAGATCGCGGCCGCGATCCGGACCCACGGACGCGGCAGCGCCCGGCCGTTGCCCCGGATGGAGTGGGTCGGACGCCCTGCCGCCCAGCTCGTCGCCGCGGTGGTTCTGCTGTTCGTCTCCGCCCCTGCACTGATCAGTGCGACCGCGCCGACCGCCGCGGCCTCACCTGTGGTGGCAACGGCCATGCATGCCACCGCGAAGGGGGCCACGACCCCCGAGGTGGCGACGCATCCCCCCCCAGTCCGCGAAGGCGCCCGCAGCGCCACCTCGAGCCGAGCGCAAGGGAAGACCGCGACATACACGGTCCAACGACGAGACACCCTCTGGAGTATCGCCGAAACCCAGCTTGGCGACCCACTGCGCTGGCCGGAGCTGGCCCACCTGAACCCGGGCGTCGTGGGGCCAGCACCTGACTTCCTGATCTTGGCAGGATCCACCCTGAACCTTGCGTCGGCGGTCGATGACGATCCCGGCAACATGTCCGAGCATGTTGTTGCGGTCGAGGCCGGCGACACCTTTTCGGAGATCGCAGCCGAGCACGGCGCGGTCGACTGGCACACGATCTGGCCGGCCAACAAGGATCGGCCGGAGCCGGGTGGCCGGGCCCTGACCGACCCCAACCACATCGAGCCCGGGTGGACCGTCGCCGTTCCCGGGGCTACCGCACACCGCACGCCTGCTGCAACCTCAGCCCCCTATGCTCGGCCTGTGCCGGCACGAACCCCGCGGGTCCTGCCACCGAATCACCCGACGGTCGTGCCCGGAGGGGCGAAGGCCGACACACCCGACCAGGAGTCGGCCCGCGGAGTCAGGGCGCGGGCTGCCGTACCGACGCCGTCGCCCGCCGAAAGTCCGACCGGCCATGACGCCAATATGGGCGCGCAGACGCCGGAGAGCTTCGGGTCCCAGATGAGTGGGTTTGCCGCCGGGGGAGCGCTGCTGGCCGCCGGGGCGATGGGCGCCTTGCTCGTCGCGCGGCGCCGTCAGTTCCGAAACCGTCGCACCGGACGGACCATTGCCACCACCGCCCCGGAGCTGATCCCCGTGGAGAAGGCCGTGCTTTCCCACGGCGGCCCGGGGCTGGTCAAAGCCGGGTTCCTGGACGCAGCCCTGCGCAGCTTGTCCGCAGCCACCGCGGCCGACCCGGATGGGCGCCTGCCCGATGTTGTTGCCGTGCGGCACGGCGGGGACCAGCTGAACCTGCGTCTGGCGAGCCCGCACCCGGGAGCGCCTCCAGCGCCGTGGACGGCAGACGATTCTGGTTTGTGGTGGTCGATCTCCACCGAGCAGGAGCTGCTGGTGACCCAAGCCAACGCCTCGGACTACCTGGCACCGCTGCCCACCTTGGCCGCGATCGGCTCGGACGACCAGGGCTACTGCTGGCTGCTGGACCTGGAGCGCGCCGGCGTGATCTCCCTGACCGGCGACCCGGCGCGGTGCCTCGACCTCGCCCGGTTCCTGGCCGCCGAGCTGGCGGTCAACACGTGGTCGGATCACATGAGGGTGACGATGGTGGGGTTCGGCGAGGAGATGGTCGGGCTGAACCCCGCCCGCCTGCGCTACAGCTCAGATCTGGACGCGGCCGCGGTCGCCCTGACCGTTGACGCCGTTGACGCAGTGGACTCGTGTGCCGGCAACGGGATCGACGTGCGCACCGGCCGGGTCCACGACATCTCCGCTGACATGTTCATGCCGCACGTGCTGCTCGTGGCCCCACAACTCGTCGATGACTCTGCCAAGCTCGCCGAGCTGCTCGAGATCCTGACGACTCACCGGGACCGGACTGCGATGGCGATCATCCTGGCCGGAGACAGCACCCTCTCGGGGCAAGCCACCTGGTCCATGCACCTGAGCGAAGCGGGCCGCCTCATGGTGCCCGAGCTCGGACTTGACCTGACCGGCAACCAGCTGCCCTCTCATGAGGCCCTCGGTTTGTCGCAGATGCTCAGCCAGGCCGACATGGCAGCCGACGAACCGATGCCGGCTGCCGGCGGCGACCAGCCGTGGCAGGCCTACTGCGACGCCGCCGGTTCTCTGCTGGCCGAATACACGCTGCCCCGTCCTGTACTGGGGGAGTGGCCGCTACCGCCGGTCAACGATTCGGCCACGTCGTTGCTACCGCTGCCGGATCAGAGCTACCTGGACGCCGCGGCCACCACGGCTGACGACCTGGACACGCTGGCCCCGAGGGTGCCTGCGACCGTCCGGCCAGCCGTGGAGAAGGCAGACCCAACCCTCGACCAGGACGTCGCCGCATGGCTGGACCCGAACACCGATCTGCCCCGGCTGACCCTCATGGGACCAGTCCGGCTACGAGCCCACGGCGGGCTGGAGAAGAACCGGGTGGCGTTCTACACCGAGATCGTGGCCTACCTGGCCACCCGGGAGAATGGGGCGACGTTGGCCCAGTTCGAGATTGCCTTCAGCCTGCAGCAGGCTCGGGCGCGCAGCGACATTCGTATCGCCCGCAATTGGCTCGGGGTCAACCCACGCACGGGCCACAAGCACCTGCCTGATGCCCTGAAGTCCAAGAGCGGGCAGGTCCGCGGCATCGGTGTCTACGAACTCGAGGGTGTTCTCGTCGACGCCGACTTGTTCCGCCGGCTGCGGGTCCGTGGTGAGGCCCGCGCCGACGAAGGCATGGCGGACCTGGCCATGGCCCTGAGCCTGGTCACTGGTGCACCCTTCGACCAGCTGCGGGCCGACGGGTACGAGTGGCTGACCGACGGCGTGCGTGTCGACCACCACCTCGTCTGCGCGATCGTCGACGTGGCGCATGTGGTGACCACTCATTCGCTGGCCACCGGCGATCTCACCGCTGCGCGCGCCGCTGCCGAAGTCGCCCAACGGGCCGCGCCCTACGAGGAGATCCCGAGACTGGATCTCGTGGCAGTCCGGCAGGCCGAGGGGCATCTCGAGGAATCGGAGGCCTATTTGCGTGACCAGGTCTGCAACCGTTCCGACGACGGCGGCGCACCCGAAGACCTGTCCGAGCGGACGCAGGCCATCTTGCGTCACCGGCAATGGCTCTCCCGCACGGGCTGATGGCGTCGAACTGACATTGGGTGTCGTTGCTTGAATTGAGCAGGAGGCGTTGTTGGCCGATCGCCACGTGACCGCTGAGGGATCCGCCATCGGGGCACCCGACGGCGGATCCCTGCTGGGTATTGCCCACGCTGCCGCTGCGTTGCCGGTGGTCCTAACCGGGTCGTCAAGGCATCAGGGCAGGGGGTGTCAGGGCGAGGTCAGGGTCTGGATGGGGGAGGTACCGGATAGCCCTGGCGTATCCACTTCGCCGAGACTAGGGACATGAGAATGAACCGACCAGTTGAGCGCGTAGACACATCTGCTCCTCGTGCCGAATCGCAGATCGACACGGTCGCGTACAACTACGACCGGCCCGTCCTCTTCTACACACTCGCGACCGTCTTCCCGTGGGCGTTCTGGTTCTCCGCCGCCTACCTGAGCCGTCTCGACGCACAAACTGCCGCAGTGCAGTGGTGGACGGCGGCGTTCGGGGTCTGCGGTCTGGTTGCGCCCGCTCTCGTCGTGGTCTTCCTGGTCCGGCGCCGGTCCGATCTTCGTGCTGATATCTTGCAACGGCTGCGCCCGCGTCGGATCGGCAGGCTTTACCTTGCCGTGGCACTTTTGTTGTTGCTGGGCAGCATTTTGGCCGCTCAGGCCGTCTCGCTGGCTTTCGGCTACAGTCCCGAGCAGTTTCAGTTCCGGGGCGGCTTCACGTTCACGGCCGGGTTGTTGCCAGTGTGGTTCACACTCATCGGTGCTGCCATCTTCGAGGAACTTGCGTGGCACACCTATGGCACGGACGCATTGATCAGAAGAATGTCTGTCTTCACCGCCTCCATGGTCTTCACGGTCTACTGGGCCCTCTGGCATCTTCCGCTGTCGTTCATCGAGGGCTACTACCACAACGAGGTCGTCCAGTCCGGGTGGATCCACACTCTCAACTTCCCGCTGTCGATGATCGCTTTCGTGATCTTGATGAACTGGCTCTACTTCGTCACGGGACGCAGCATCCTCATCCCAGTCATCTTCCACATCACGGCAAACCTGGCGAACGAAATCTTCATGACGCACCCCGACACCAAGTTCATCCAAACGGGACTCTTGCTGATCGTGGCCGCAGTCGTCGTCGTCACCAACCGGCAACTGTTCTTCGGAAGCAGCCTCCGCAGACGAACCCAGGGTGCTGCTGAGCCAGCCGTCTGAGGTTCCCCCCGGACCGTAGAGGCATCGTCCACCGGGCGGGATGAGGGTGGCCGTTCAGGTCAGTCGGGCGATTGCTGGGCGGGTGGCGAGGGTGAGGCAGAGCAGTCCCATCCCCAGGCCGAACAGGCCGGTCGCCACGAACAGGTTGGCGCCTGCGGCCAGGGCGCCGAAGGCTGGCAACGCAAGCGGGACCAGCGTCCGGTCGCCGAGCACGAGTATCGACGACACCCTGCCGAGGTGGCTGGCGGCGACGGTGCGTTGGAAGACACCGGCGAGCCAGACCGACGCGAGCCCGGCTGCCAGTCCGATGACCGCCATCGCCGCGACCACCACCGGCCGAGCATCCACAGCGACAGCGGCGACGGCCACCCCTTCGACGATCAGCACGAACAGCGCCGAGCGGGCCGGGCGGGAGGGCGGGTGTCGGATCGCCAGCAGGCTGCCCGCGATAGCGCCCGCGGCCAACGACGCCTCGGCGATACCGACCCAGACCGAGCCCCACCCGGAAGCGCTCACCCGGAGCGCGACCCCGAGGGCAACCACTGGGGTCACGAAGACGTTGAGCCCGACCAAGGCGAGGACGAGCAGACGTGCCGACAGCGTGCGCCTGAGATAGCCCAGTCCGCCGGCCAGGCTGCGAAGCCAGGACTCTCCTGTCGTACGGGGTAGCAGGAAGCGCACCCGGACGACCAGGGTGAGCGCTGTGGCCACGACCACGAAGGACAGCGCGTTGACGAGCATGGCCGCGCTGAGGCCCTGCCAGGCCACCAGAACCCCGCCGACCGGGGCGCCGAGCAGCCGGGCGATGCGGTTCGCGACCTGGTTCCAGCCAATCACCTTACTGAGGTCCTTGGAGCGGACCAGCTGACGGGCCAGGGTCATCCCGGCCGGCACGGTGAGCCCGGTGGTGATGCCGAACGCGAGCGCGATCCCCATTAGCGTCGGCGCCCCGCGCAGCCCCGCTGTCCAGGCAACCGCGCCGAGCAGCATGACTATGGCCTGTCCGACCTGACCAGTCACCAGGACACGCCGAGTGTCGAACCGGTCGGCGATCACGCCTCCAAGCAGGACCATCACGGCCTGCGGCAGGGTCTCCAGGCCGAGCACGACGCCGGCCAGGGCGGGCGTGAGCGTCTGCACTGCTGTGACGGCCAGCGCGACCGTCCACAGGGCGTCGCCGAACCAGGAGACCGTGGTCGCGACGATCCAGACCTGCACCATACGGTCACGGCCGACCGGTGGCGGGTCCGCGACACAGACCGGTTCGTCCGTCGCAGCGCTCACGACCTGAAGGGGTCGCTCGGGAAGACCCAGGTCACCGTCCGTACCGGGCGCCGTGACACCTCGGGTCGTCTGTCGAGGTCGGCGCGGCAGTCGCTGGTCCATGCCAGGACCAGCGCGGTCAGCTGCCGGTGCAGGTCCTCGGCCTGCTCGACGGTCGCCGGAATGTAGGAGTCGGTCACCATCGATAGGCGCCGCCACGCTGCGGGCAGCTGCGACGCGGTGGCCCGCCAGCGCTGGAAAGCGCGGACCTGGTGGCGAAAGTTCGCCAGCGCGGCGCTCTCAGCGACCCGCCGTCCCACCGTCTCGTCCTCGAAGTCCTCGGACAACCAGCGCAGCGTGCGCGAGGCGTTGCGCCACCAGCTCTCGCGGGTGTCGCGGGCGAGCTCGGGCGCCGGCTCGATGAAGCCGTATCGGTGGAGCAGTTTGAGATGGTGGCTCACCGATCCGGCAGCAAGACCCGTCCGCGACGCAAGCTCCGCGACCCGTGCCGGGCCATCGGCCGTAAGCACCTCCGCGAGCCACCGCCGGGTCGGGTGATGAAAGGCCATGAGCACGTCGAGCAGGTCCTCACCCGCCTCTTCACCAGCCACGGTAGGTCGGGTGTCATCGTGTCGCGTCGCCGCAGTACGTCGGGTCATGCCCCGAGCGTCGCAGCCCGACGGCGACGCAACAAGGGCCCTTGTATAACTTCGGCGACGCCACATCGAGTGTTACCTCGGCGTAGGCCACGATCAGCACCAGGCTGCCGTCCGCGAGACGCACCGATTTTGGGGCATCACCGAATGGAGGACTTGAGACTTGCGCACATCCCCCCTGGTGTTGTCCAGGGGCTGTCATTCGTGCCGCGTCCGGCGCTTGCGGACGCATATGACTCGGGTCGGATCCGCGGCCCACCTGGTGGCCCCGATCAGGGCAGACATGCCCAACCGCGGCAGGCACTCTCCGCCACTGCTGAAATGCATAACCATGCTTTGACCTCGGGACCGGCAAACGTCCGGATCTAGGCGCGATGAGGTGCGTCTTTCCGCCTGTGGATATGGCACTACGACCACGCCCGAGGCAACCTCGACAGACCCGGCGTCCACTTCCTGGCATACGTCGCCGACGTCTGATCTGACCGGCCCGGCCACAACAGCAGCGTCGATTCCGCCCGGATAGGGATAGTAGCGAGCTTGGCCAGAGGGTCAGCCCGTTTCACCCACATAGTGGCGCAGATAGTGGGCTTCTTGACGCACCGATAGGGGAACGGCTTGCGACCACAACAGGGGGCACCGGGCCCGGTGACGGCCAGTGTCCGTAATGGTGTCGCATACGGGACGAAATCGAGTCTGTATGCCGATCGTGCTGCGGGGCAGCCATTGCGTAGTCGTAGGGGTTCGTGGGCGAGCGACTCGGAGCCGATGAGGTCTACTCCGAGATGACCGCGGCGGGCGGAGGCAGTCGGGGTGTACCCTCATATGACTACATGTAGTGATGGAGGTGTGCTGTGACGGTGAGTGAGGTACCCCGATCTCTTCGTCTTCCGGTGGAGATCGACGAACGACTGTCACGGCTGGCGGCTGCCACGGGACGGTCCAAGAGCTACTATCTGCGCGAACTGGTCACCGCCGGGATTGACGATCTGGAGTACGCCTACGGACTCGTCACCCGGGCTGAGGCCATCCGCGCTGGCCAGCGCGAGACCCGGCCGCTTGACGATCTGATGTCCGAGCTGGGAATCACCCGTGAGCAACTGGACGCCATGCCTGATCAGCCTGCATGACGTGGACCATTCGCACGGACCGCGACTTCGACCGAGCGTTGAGGAAGCTGGACCGTCAGGTCGCTGCCCGAGTGTTAAAGGCCCTCGCCGCACTCGAAAACCTGGACGACCCGACAACACGATGCAAGGCCCTGTCGGGGCCCTATACAGGCCTTTGGCGACTCAGAGTGGGCGACTATCGCGTGATCCTCGACATCCGCCGTGGGGAACTCGTCATCATCGCCCTCGACGTGGGCAACCGCAGCAGCATCTACGACTGACCCCGATCAGTTGTACGCAAGGGGATCGCGCTACGGGACGACCAAAGGCGGCGGTGAGCAGCAGCCGCTTGCTCCGTAATGGGTTCGACTACCGGAACACACGTCCAGCGACGAACCACGAGTCCGTGCGTTGCCTTCGCGAGGAGGTCAGCTGACCCGCTTCTTCTTCGCGTTCGTGATCAGCATGTAGATCGTGAAGGACACCAGGGCGGTGAACACGCCAAGTGCGAGGCCGAAGCCGAGCGCCGCTCCGAGAGCCTGGCCGGTGATCGTCGCGATGACGACGTAGATGACCAGTGCAATCACGCCGGCCAGAAGAGCGCTGCGGACGTTGTGGTTGAGCTTCATGTGTCCCCCGAAGTCGCTGGCGAGGTCCCAACATACTCCCGGGCCGACCCCGTATCAGCAGATGACAGCTCCATTCCGTCGTGGACCGGTCAACGAGACCTGCCCCGCTCATCGATCCCGACACGGTGACGACCGAGCAGTTCAGTGTTCCTTGGATCGCCATTTACGCGAGGCCAGCCAGTACGTGCACAGGCCAAAACCCAGGATGCCAGCGAGCACCCAGAAGACGAAGACCCAAACTGAGAAGCCGCGTCCCGAGAGCCATTGCATCAGCACGCCCATCACTGCACCCCAGACAATGCCGGCGACGAGGAACGGCCTCACCAAGGGCTTCGTCTCCTGCCGTGGAGCTCGCAGACCCAGGTATGCGGAGGCCCGCTCACGAAAGATGCCCATGCGGTGATCTTGCCCTCGGCAAGCCTGCTCATCCAAATGACCCAGTCCGTATGCGGATCGTCGACCAGGACGTCGAAGAGCGATCAGTGGGACCAACTCACCAAACACGGCATCACCTTCTCTCGGCACGAGCGAATCGCGGCTACTTCCGGTCGTTCCAGCGCGCAGTGCTAGGCAGCCAGGGCCACTGAGTCCAGCAGGTCCTTGTCGCTGGCATGTTCTAGGTGGGCGTCCGTGAGCAGCGGGACCGTGCGCGTCGGGGGTTGCAGAGCCAGAGGCTTTAATCCCCTCGCGGCTGTGATGATGCCTCGTTCATCGAACCCGTTTCTGGCGTTGGGGACGATCCGCCCGTTCGCGCTGCACGTCTTCCACAGCTCGCTGGCGCACGGCGTCCCTGAAGGCGCGGTGCCTTTCTGCATCATCCAGCGGCCAGACACGAAGCTGTACTGCTGCTCTTTCCCCGCGCCTGGCTGTGGCTTCGTCGTCGTGGAGAATCCACTCCACATTGCTGACCTTGTATCCCCGTGTGTCGGTCCTCAGTTCACCCGAACCATGCACTTTTCGGTTGGCAACCCATAGCGACTCGTCTATGGCGGGTATACGAAGCCAGTCCGGCCAGTCAATGTCGAAAACGGTGTCACAATCACCTTGCGCTATCACAGTTATCTTCACGACTGATCTTCCCGCATGTCTTGAGCTGCCGCTCCCTCTACCGTCGGCTGATGACCCTCGGTACCCGGCCCGGAGGTTGACCGCCGCGACATGTCCCGTGGCTTCCACTGTCCCGAAAGCGGAACGGCCACTGGGACCAGTTGTAACCCTTGCCGGGCCGTGGTGCGTTCGTCGCGTAGCGGGATCGGCGATCGGCGACCGGTCACTGATCAGTTACCCCACTCGCGCCGCTGGTGGCCGTCGCCCCGGCGTCAAGACGATTCCTGCTCGCGCTGGAGCCAATCCGAAGACTGGGCCAGCCCCGATCAGCTGGCCGACGCCGTTGGCACCATCGCGCAGGTCGCGTCAGCCTGGCATCCGCGCCCCGCCCCAAGCCTGGCAGCTCACCGCGTACGCAGGGGTGAGCTGTCCGGCCAGGGCGTAGTACTGCTGAGCCTGCTCTGGTCGGCCGGTCAGTTCAAGGGTCTTCCCGAGCATGTGGAGCGAATCCGCATCGAGCGGGTCGGCATCGACTAGGCGGCGCAGGAGGGGCTCGGCGGCGGTGAAGGACGCCGAGCCGTAGTACGCCAGGGCCAGTAAGCGCAGTATCGCGCGCTCATCCGGCAGCTGACGGGCTGCTTGCTCGAGCAGTGCCACGGCGGCTGGCGCCTTTCGCTCCTCGAGCAAGCGCTGGGCGGAGCGGTACAGGTCGTAGGTATCCGCTTCCACGCGGCTCACAGTACCAACGGGCTGCGGTGCCGATCGGCGGCCCGCCAGCTGGCGCCGACCTCTGCTGAATCTGTGTCAGATACGGATCGGCTTCCGGAACCCGATCCATTGAGTTGCACGATCAGACATGCTGGACCTGAGCGCCTCGATGGTGCGCCCCGAGGGACCCAATTCAACAACATCAGGAGCAGCTCATGACCCGAGTAGAGACCGGTACCTTCGTTATCTTGGTGGCCCTAGTGGTCATCTGGGCGGTCCTCGGGCCCGGCGGCTGGGTATCGGGCGTCGTCGGTGCCCTGGTGGGCCTCGGGGTTGCCGGTGTTCTCGTGTTGCGTCGGCGCCGCGACTCCAGCCGGCCCTGACGCATTCAAGTCTCGGGGCTCACGTCGTTCACGGATGGGTCATCGGGATAGCCCCGAAGTGTCAGTGATCGCGGCGGCGCCCTCTGCCCTCGGCACAGGTCGTCATGGACTGGAAACCCACGCCCCGTTCCGCATGATGGTGCGCCCGGCGAGCTCGTTCTCCTCTCTCCAGGCTTGGATGCGCAGCGGGGCGAGGTAAATGACGGTGTTCGCCCAGGTGCGCGGATCGGAGTTGTGCTTTGTCGTGTAGGCCTCGACCTCGACGCTGGACAGCGCCGCGGACGGAGCGAGGTCAGCGTCACCATCGATGATCACCACGTCACGCAGTCCCCCAAGGGCAACGCGCACCCGTGGCACCAGGCCGATGTTCTCGGCGGTAGGCGAGTGGGCACTGGTCGCAAAGAGGAGTCGATCGTGGCACCAGAGAAAGGACAGCGGGATCAGCCAAGGACGATCAGGGCTGGTGGTCGATACCCACGCGTCCACGTCGTACTCAAGTCGCTTCCGTGTGTCCACGATGCGTTGATCCACGCTTCTCGGAGCCGCCACATCCAAGAGCCTACCGGCGGCAGTAGTTCGTTCTTGTATCAGGATCGGATTCTTGTGGTCCTGGGGTGTTCGTGGGTGAGGCAGAACTCGTTGCCGTCGGGGTCGGCCAGCTCAACGGCCCCGTCTCCGACGTTGCCGAGCCGGGTCGCCCCCAGCGCGACTAGTCGATCGGCCTCGGCCGCCAGGTCGCCGTCGGCCAAAGTGAGGTCGAAGCGTTGCCGGTTCCTTCCGCGCTTCGGCGCCACGGGCGGGCCTCCCCACGCGACCTTGGTCCCACCGTGCGGGGACTGGACCGCGGTCTCCTCGTCCTCATCCCACACCAGAGGCCAGCCCAGCGCCGAGGCCCAGAAGAGCCCGACCTGCCGGGTGCCGTCGCAGGCGAGCTCGCCGAGGAAGCCGCAGCCGGCCAGGAACGAGCTGCCGGGCTCGATCACGCAGAATTCGTTACCCTCGGGATCGGCGAGCACGACGTGTCCCTCGTCAGGGAGCTGGCCGACGTCGAGGTGGTGGGCGCCGAGCTCGAGCGCCGACGCGACGGTGTCCTGTTGTCCGGCGGGGCTGGTGCTGGTCAGGTGTAGGTGCACCCGGTTCGGAGCGACCTTCTCAGCTCCGCTCGGGGTGAATCGCAGGTCGACCTGGGTGTCGGACCCGGGCAGCAGCGCACCGCGGGCGTCGTCGACGGCCACCCGTCCCAGAACTTCGGCCCAGAAGCCCGCCAGGTGAGCCGGTTCGTGCGCGTCGAAGGTGAGAGCCAGCAGTCGCGAGGTCATCTGTCGCATGCTAGGCGCGGGCCAGACACTCCTACAACCGCCTTTCAGCAGTGCAGCCGGTTCCACGTCGTACGACGTGAAGTCGGTCAGTGCCCTGGGCCTCCGGTCAGCGGGTCGACGTCACGTAAGCCAGGGACCGGTGATCTGAGACTGTCCGAGATCAGGGTCAACCGTCACCGAAAGAGGATCCCGCTGCAAGACCAAGATCAGCCCAAGGACCGCAATCTGGAACGTCCGTGAATAGGCCCGTAGCTGGTTCGGCAAATCGGGACGTTAGGGCGAGGCCGTGGCGTGGCGGGCGTCTGCGTCGACCGGGGCCAGGCCGCGGTTGCCCACCAAGACGCCAACTACATCAGGCAGCGGTCGCCTCGCCGTCCGATGTAGTTGGAGTAGCGCGCTGGCCGTGCTTGGGCGCCGAGCGCGTCGGCCGGTCAGCGGGGATCGACACGGAAGACGGGGTACCGATCGGCGATCGTGTCGAACTCGGACAACCGGGCGCCGGGCGCCACCGGGAAGTGCCGACGGCCGCTTTGGGCGATCCGTACGTACTCCTTGAGCACCGGCGAGCGTTGTGACGCGGGGATCTCTACGAGCCGGACGTTGCGCCTGCGTCCGTGGCGGATCACGGCGTCGGAGTTGGCCCGAGCGTTCCTCACCCAGCTGGAATTGTTGCCCAGCATCGAGACCAGGTAGCAATTGCCGCCGTACTGCGGCATGACCAGGACGGTGGTGCGGATACAGCCGGTACTGTGTCCGGTGACCTCAAGGACCACCATGGAGCGCGGTGGAAGACCCGCGGCGGCCAGCCACCCGCTGCTGCGGTTGAGGACGCGCGCCAACCGTGTGGGGCGCCAATCGCGATAGAGCCAGCGCATGATCCGACCCTGCTCCGCAGGGTCGGAGACGTTGTTCACGGGACCAATAGTGGCACCGGCCGGAGCCTGCGAGCAACGTGGGTGAGTGATTGTTAGGTGTAGGTGACGACGCGGCCCCGCTAAGTCAAACCCGGAAAAGGAACGGCCAGCGGCACAAGTCATGACCCTTGCCGCGCCCTTCGCCATGACCGCAGAAGGATCGGCGAATTCAGGCGGTCGTCGCAACGATGGGCCTTTCGGGGTCAAACAGTAGCCGCTGCATGGCTTTTGCGGGTGTGATGCCACCCAGTGTCTTGCGGGGTCTGGCGTTGAGCTCTGTGGCGACCTCAAGAAGCCTCTCAG
>JBBRZQ010000035.1:0-36743 GCA_038236535.1 Actinomycetales bacterium | reverse complement strand
AGGTCATTGCCTTCGAGACCGACGTGTGCAAGACAGTCGACCCGTTCGCCGGTTCGTACGTCATGGAGTCCATGACCAACGATGTCGAGGCCGAGGCGTTGCACCTCATGCAACAGGTCGAGGACAAGGGTGGCGCCGTGGCCGCCATCGAGCAGGGCTTCCAGAAGGCCGAGATCGAGCGCTCCGCCTACCGGATCCAGCTGGAGATCGACGGGGGCGAGCGTGCCGTGGTCGGCCTTAACAAGTTCACCATCGACGAGATCGAGCACCCTGAGCCGCTGCGGGTCAACCCGCGGATCCAGCAGGACCAGTGCGAGCGCCTCGCGGTGCTGCGCAAGGAGCGCGACAACGACGCGGTATCGCGTGCCCTGGATGCGCTGCGCGCTGCGGCGGCAGGGACGGACAACACCCTGGTGCCGATGAAGGAGGCCCTGGCTGCCAGGGCCACCGGCGGTGAGGTCTGCAACGCGCTCCGGGACGTCTGGGGCGTGTACGTTCCCAACGACACCTTCTGAGCGGTCGGCGGGTGCTCGGGCCCGGTGATGACGTGCCGAGCCCGGGTGACTCCGTGGCGGCGCTGCAGGACGAGCTCGTGGAGCTCCGTCGGGACCTTCACGCACATCCCGAGCTGTCGCACGCGGAGACCCGCACCACCAGCCTCGTTGCGGCCAGGCTGACCGCGGCGGGGGTCCGTCTGCGTCTGCTGACCGGCACCGGGCTGGTCGCTGACATCGGGCCGGCCCGGCCGGCATACCGGGTGGCCCTTCGGGCGGATCTGGATGCGCTGCCGGTGACCGAGCGCACCGGGCTGCTGTTCGGCTCACAGGTAGAGGGGGTCTGCCATGCCTGTGGTCATGACGTCCACGTCTGCGCCGTGCTCGGGGCGGGGCTTGCGCTTCAGGAACGGGCCGACCTGCTTGTCGACAGGGACCTTGGCGTCCGCCTGATCTTCCAGCCGGCGGAGGAGGTCAACCCCGGGGGAGCCCTGGCAGTGATCGAACAGGGGGGCCTGCAGGGAGTGGATTCCATCTTCAGCGTTCACTGCGACCCCACCCTGGATGTGGGCCGGGTGGGGCTGCGAGAAGGCCCGATCACCGCAGCCGCCGACTCGGTCACCATCACCGTGCGTGGTCGTGGCGGTCACACATCCCGCCCCCACCTGACCCAGGATCTGGTCTACGGGCTCGGGAAGGTCATCACCGACCTCCCCGCGGCGCTCTCCCGGCGGGTTGACCCCCGGGCCGGGGTCGCCCTGGTGTGGGGGACCGTTCACTCCGGCAGCGCTGAGAATGTCATCCCGTCGACCGGGACTGTCAGCGGCACGCTGAGGATGCTCGATGCGCAGCTGTGGGAGGACATCGGCCCCCTGTTCGAGGAGCTCGTCCATGCAGTGGTCCGCCCTTACGCGCTCTCGGCGACGATCGAGCACGTGCGGGGCGCGCCACCGGTGGTCAACGACCCGGTGTCGGTGGCCAGGCTTCGGAGTGCTGCGGAGCTCATGCTGGGTCCGGAGGCGCCGTCGCCGACCCCGCAGTCCCTGGGCGGGGAAGACTTCGCCTGGTATCTGCAGACCGTGCCAGGGGCCATGGCGCGGCTGGGGACTCGAACCCCCGGCGGGGTGACCTACGACCTGCATCAGGGCGACCTGGTGGTGGATGAGCGGGCGGTGGCCCTCGGAGCACGACTGCTGCTGGGGGCCGCACTGTCATACCACCCTGCTCAACTGTGATCTCGCGGTTTCCGTGGTGACAGCGCGGCAGACCAGAACGGGCCTGATAACGGTCCGGATACGGACCCAACCCGGGCGGGCGGAGGCCACTGGCGGCGGGTAGAGTCGAAAAAAGTGCGCCGTCTGGTGCACTCGCGGATGTGGTGTGGATACAAGGAGAGCGCGTTGAGAACTTCGATGAAGATGGTGGCCGTCACCTCGGTGGCTGTCATGGCTCTGGCCGGGTGCGGCAGTAGCACGGACAGCACGCCGACTGCCAGCGGTTCGAAAAGTGCAGCGGCGGGCATGAAGATCGGCATGGCCTATGACGTCGGCGGGCGCGGGGACCAGTCGTTCAACGACGCCGCCGCGGCCGGCCTCGACAAGGCCAAGGCAGACCTGGGTGTGGTCACCAAGGAGGCCACCGCCGTCAACGCTGAGCCTGAGTCTGCGCGCGAGGAGCGTCTGCAGCAGCTCATTGATGCCGGCTACACCAGCGTCGTTGCCGTGGGTTTCGCCTACGCGCCGGCGGTCAAGAAGGTCGCCGCGGCGAACCCTGAGGCCAAGATCGCGCTCATCGACTCCACGGATGCCCTGGGCCCCAACATCGAGAACCTCACCTTTGCCGAGCAGCAGGGGTCGTTCCTGGTCGGTGCCGCAGCGGCACTGAAGTCCAAGACGGGCAACGTCGGCTTCATCGGCGGCGTCAACACCGACCTCATCAAGAAGTTCGAGGCCGGCTATGTGGCGGGCGCCAAGGCGGCCAACCCGGCGGTCAAGATCCAGGTCAAGTACCTCACCCAGCCGCCGGACTTCTCCGGTTTCGGTGACCCGGCCAAGGGCAAGACTGCGGCAGAGGGCATGTACCAGCAGGGCGCAGACGTGGTCTACCACGCCGCTGGCGGCTCTGGTGGCGGCGTATTCACCGCAGCCAAGGCCGCAGGCAAGATGGCGATCGGCGTCGACTCCGACCAGGCGCTGACCGCGCCGGCCGCCGTCAGGGATGTCATCATCACCTCGATGCTGAAGAAGGTCGACGTCGCGACGTTCGACTTCATCAAGTCGCTGACCGAGGGCAAGTTCGTGTCCGGCGTCAAGATCTACGACCTGAAGGCCAACGGTGTTGGTTACAGCACCACTGGCGGCAAGATCGACGACATCAAGGCCAAGCTGGATGCCTACAAGCAGCAGATCATCGACGGCAAGATCGTGGTTCCGACCAAGCCGTAGGTGCCTTCCCAGGTAAGTGTCACCTGCTAGATGCGGGGCCCGGGCTGGCGCGTAATGTGCCACCCGGGCCTTGTTCTTTGCCCCAGGGTTCTTTTGCCCCAGGCTTCACATGTCAAACGTCCGCCATGGAGCGGGCTCGGTTCGAGGAGTGTGCCCCATCACCGACTCTGCGCGTAGCACCATGGACACCGGTTCGGGTGTGGCGCCGGCTGTTGAGCTCCGAGGTATCACCAAGCGCTATCCCGGGGTCGTCGCCAACGATGATGTGACCTTCTCGGTGCGCCGGGGCACGGTCCACGCCATTGTCGGCGAGAACGGTGCCGGGAAGTCCACCCTGATGAAGATCCTGTACGGCGTGCAGCGAGCCGACGAGGGCACGATCAGCGTGGATGGCACAGCTGTCTCCCTGCAGAGTCCCTCGGATGCCATCGACGTTGGTATCGGCATGGTCTTCCAGCACTTCATGCTGGCCGACAACCTGACCGTCCTGGAGAACGTAGCGCTCGGTGCCGAGAAACGACACGGCATCGGAGACCGCGCTCGGGCCGAGATTGTCCGGATCTCGGATGAGTACAGTCTCGATGTCCACCCCGACGACCTGGTCGCCGACCTTGGCGTGGGCAAACGCCAGCGCGTCGAGATTCTCAAGGTGCTCTATCGCGGCGCCAAGATCCTGATCCTCGACGAGCCCACGGCCGTCCTGGTGCCCCAGGAGGTCGACGAGCTGTTCGACAACCTGCGCGAGCTCAAGAGTGAGGGACTGACCGTCATCTTCATCTCCCACAAGCTCGACGAGGTCCTGTCGGTGGCCGACACCATCACTGTCATCCGGCGTGGCACCACCGTGGCCACCGTCGACCCGAAGTCCGTTACCTCTCGCCAGCTGGCTGAGCTGATGGTGGGTTCGGAGCTTCCTTCCCCCAGCACAGAGGAATCCACGGTCACCGATCGCCCGGTGCTCACTATCAGTGACCTGTCCCTGATCGCCGATGACGGCCGCGACATCCTGAAGGACATCAGCCTGACCATCCATGCCGGCGAGGTTCTGGGCATTGCCGGTGTGGAGGGCAATGGCCAGGCCGAGCTCGTCGAGGCCATCATGGGCATGCGTGACCCAGCTGCCGGACGCATCATGTTCGAAGACACGGACATCACCGAATGGCACACTCGCCAGATCCGTGAGGCGGGCGTGGGATACATCCCGGAGGACCGTCAGCGGCACGCACTGCTCCTCGGCGCGCCGCTGTGGGAGAACGTCATCCTGGGCCACCAGACGCAAAAACCGAATATCCGGGGGATCTGGGTCGACGCGGCCGGCGCCAAGGCCGAGACGACGCGAATCGCGGCCGAGTACGACGTGCGTACGCCCTCCATCTATGTCACCGCCCACTCGCTGTCCGGCGGCAATCAGCAGAAGCTGATCGTCGGTCGCGAGATGAGCCATGCCCCGCGGGTCCTGGTCGCAGCTCATCCGACCCGGGGGGTGGACGTCGGCGCGCAGGCGGCGATCTGGGCCCAGATCAAGAAAGCCCGTCGCGAGGGCCTTGCCGTGCTGCTCATCTCAGCCGACCTGGACGAGCTGATTGGTTTGTCGGACACCATCCAGGTCATCCTTCGCGGTCAGCTGTCCGGTCACTTCGATCCGGATGAGGTGACCGCCGAAGACCTCGGGGCGGCAATGACAGGGGCCGGCAAATGAAGACCTTTGATCTGCGCAAGCTCATGCTGGCGCTGGCTGCGCCGGTCCTGGCCCTCCTGGTGGCATTCGCGGTCACCTCAGTCGTCCTGCTGCTGGCAGGCGACCCGGTGGTCCAGGTGTGGACCCAGCTGCTGACGGTTCCACGGCCCCGGCTGGGGGTGGCCATCATCAACGGCGCTGCCGTCTACTACCTGTCCGCCATCGCCGTGGCGATTGGCTTCCGGATGAACCTGTTCAACATCGGGGTTGACGGGCAGTATCGCGTGGCTGCTTTCTCCGCAGCGGTGTTCGCCGGCCAGGGCTGGCTCCCGGGCTGGCTCAACATCTTCGTATCGCTGGTGATCGCCATGGTGGCCGGGGGGCTGTGGGCTGGCATCGCCGGGTGGCTCAAGGTCAGCAGAGGCGTCTCCGAGGTGATCTCGACGATCATGCTCAACGCCATCGCTACCGGTCTGGTGTCCTACCTCCTGTTCCGGGTGGCGGACTCGACCACCGGCAGCAACGTGACCAATACCAAGCTCTTGCCGCTGGGCTCCCGGGTACCTGGCTTCGCCCTCATTCCGGGGACCCCGAACAAGATCTACGGCTTTGTCCTGCTCTCCATGCTGATCGGTGCCGCGTACTGGGTGGTCCTGAACAAGACACGGTTCGGGTTCGACCTTCGCGCGACTGGTCGCTCGGAGACGTCGGCCGTGGCAAGCGGTGTGGACGTCAAGAAGATGGTGCTCACCGCGATGATCTTGTCGGGGGCCGTGGCAGGTCTGGTCGGCATGCCGCTGCTGTTCGGACAGGACTTCAGCTACGGCACGACATTTCAGCCAGGTCTGGGTTTCGCCGGCATCGCTATCGCCCTGCTGGGACGCAACCACCCGATCGGCATCGCCTTCGGTGCCCTGCTCTGGTCCTACCTTGAGCAACAGAGCAACGGCCTGCAGATCGCCGTGGGGGTGAGCTCGGAGCTCGTCTTCATCATTCAGGGCGTCATCGTCCTGGCGGTGGTCATCGCCTATGAGGTCGTCCGGCGTGCCGGCCTGCGGATGGAGCAACGCAACGTGGCACGACAGCTCTCCGACCAACCCGACTTCCCGACCCCGGCAGGAGCTCCGGTATGAGTACCGCTGGGCTGAAGGCCGGGGCCAAGATCGTCACCGGCTCTGTCAGCCGGCAGCGGCTGAGCCCGGCACGCATCGCGCTGATCGCCATGGTGGCGGTGTTCCTGATAGCGGCCCTGCGCGTGGTGACCGGTGCTGACGACCTCGCCTCCTCGGGAGCTCTGGCGGCAGCCATCGGACTCGCTGTGCCGATCGGACTAGCCGGACTTGGTGGTCTCTGGAGCGAGCGGGCCGGGGTTGTCAACATCGGCCTGGAGGGCATGATGATTCTCGGGACGTGGGGAGCCGCGTTCTTCGGCTTCCACTATGGTCCCTGGGTCGGCCTGCTCGGCGCGGCATTCTGCGGCATGCTCGGTGGTGCCATCCACGCGGTGGCGACGGTGGTCTTCGGCGTGGACCATATCGTGTCGGGCGTCGCGATCAACATCATCGGTCTCGGGGCGGCGAAGTACCTCGCAGCCAAGGCCTTTACCGGGACCCCCGGTGGCGGACCGACCCAGTCGCCACCCCTGGACAGCCTGCCTTCCCTCAGTGTTCCCGGCCTCTCGTCCGGGCTGGTGAGTCTGGAGCAGCAGCACATCTTCTTCCTCTCGGACCTGGCCGGCATCCTGGCGTCGTTTGTGACGAACCTGTCGATCGTGACGCTGATCGCCCTGGGGCTGGTGGCCCTGACCTGGTGGGTGCTGTGGCGTACGACCTTCGGCCTGCGGCTGCGTTCCTGTGGCGAGAGCCCGGTTGCTGCAGAGACCCTGGGCGTCAACGTCTACCGGTACAAGTTCATCGCCGTGCTGGTCTCCGGCGCGATGGCCGGCCTCGGTGGCGGGTACCTCGCACTGGTCGCGGCCAACATCTACCGTGACGGGCAGACCGGTGGACGTGGGTACATCGGCTTGGCCGCCATGATCTTCGGCAACTGGCGTCCCGGTGGTCTGGTCGGTGGTGCGGCCCTCTTCGGCTACACCGACGCCATCCAGCTGCGGGGCGGTGGCACCGTGGTTCACGCCATGCTGCTCCTGCTCGCTGTTCTGGTGATCGTTGTCGGTCTGTGGCAGATCCGCAAGCGTCGGATGGTCCGTGGCGCCGTGGCCATCTCGGCCGGTGTCCTGGTGGCAGTCCTGTACCTGGTCACCAAGACCGTGCCGGACGAGTTCACCGGCATGACGCCGTACGTCGCCACGCTGCTCGTGCTCGCCCTCTCCTCCCAGCGACTGCGGATGCCGGCGGCCGACGGACTGCCGTACCGGAAGGGTGAAGCGGGCTGATGTCGCAGACTGAGCCCATTGACTGGGACCTGTTGCACCACGCAGCGACCGAGGCGATGCGTCGCGCCTACGCGCCGTACAGCAGCTTTCCGGTCGGGGTGGCCGGCCTTGTCGACGACGGGCGGGTCGTGTCCGGCTGCAACGTCGAGAACGCGTCCTATGGTGTGGGACTGTGTGCCGAGTGCGGGATGGTCTCGGACCTGCACCGCAGCGGCGGAGGCCGACTGGTCGCGGTGTCCTGCGTGAACGGCAACGGAGACCCGCTGATGCCCTGCGGGCGCTGCCGGCAGCTCCTGTGGGAGCACGGTGGTCCCGACTGCCAGGTCATGACGTCAGTCGGCGTGCGCACCATGGCCGAGGTGCTGCCGGATGCCTTCGGTGGCCAGGACCTCGACGACTTCGGGGCGACCCGGCTCTGACTGACGCCGTTGCTGGAGGCACCAGCCGGCATACCGCCTGAAAGTGGGACCCTCACATGGTTGAAGACGCTGCTGCTGCTGGTTTCGACGCGGTTGATGTCATCGTCGCCAAGCGGAACAAGCAGGAGCTGTCCGCCGGGCAGATCGACTGGGTGATCGACGCCTACACCCGGGGAGCCGTGGCCGACGAGCAGATGTCGTCCCTGGCGATGGCCATCCTGCTCAACGGGATGACCCGTCGCGAGATCTCCGGCTGGACGGCGGCGATGATCGCCTCCGGTGAGCGGATGGACTTCTCGTCCTTGTCACGCCCGACCTCTGACAAGCACTCGACCGGCGGGGTCGGCGACAAGATCACCCTCCCGCTGGCACCCCTGGTGGCGGCCTGCGGGGTGGCGGTTCCCCAGCTCTCTGGCCGGGGCCTGGGCCACACCGGCGGGACGCTGGACAAGCTCGAGTCGATCCCTGGCTGGCGCGCGACGCTGTCCAAGGCCGAGATGATGCGCCAGCTCGAGGGGGTCGGTGCGGTGATCTGCGCCGCCGGAGAGACCCTCGCGCCTGCCGACAAGAAGCTCTACGCGCTGCGCGACGTCACCGGAACCGTCGAGGCGATCCCGCTGATCGCGAGCTCGATCATGAGCAAGAAGATCGCCGAGGGCACGGGCGCGCTGATTCTTGACGTCAAGGTGGGGTCCGGCGCCTTCATGAAGGACGTCGACTCGGCGCGTGAGCTGGCCCGGACGATGGTCGACCTTGGCAAGGACGCGGGGGTGAACACCATCGCCCTGCTGACCAACATGGCCACCCCGCTCGGGCTGACAGCCGGTAACGCCCTGGAGGTGCGGGAGTCGGTGGAGGTCCTGGCCGGTGGCGGCCCCCCGGATGTGGTGGAGCTGACCCTGGTCCTGGCTCGCGAGATGCTGGCCGCAGCAGGCCGCGGTGACGTTGACCCGGCTGACGCGCTCACGGACGGACGTGCCATGGACGTGTGGCGCGCGATGATCGCGGCGCAGGGCGGCGACCCCCGGGCGCAACTGCCGGTGGCGAGGGAGACCCATCAGATCCTGGCCCCTGGCACGGGTGTGCTGACTCAGCTGGACGCGCTGAAGGTCGGGATCGCCGCCTGGCGTCTCGGAGCCGGGCGTGCCCGCAAGGAAGACCTGGTCCAGGCCGGTGCGGGCATCGAGCTGCATGCCAAGCCTGGCGCCGTCCTGCGGGCCGGCGACCCGCTGATGACGCTGCACACCGACACGCCTGAGCGGTTCGGCCGGGCGATCGAGGCGTTGGATGGTGCCTACTTCATCGCGCCCGAGGGCTCCCGGCCGGATCTGCTGCCACTGGTGATCGAACGGGTCAGCTGATCCGGTCCCTCGCGGCTCCGCGGCCTTCCGGCGCACCGCCAGAATCTGCTCCGAAGGGCTGCGGCTAGTGTGAAGGCGTGCCTCGACTCATCACCGAACCCACCCGTATCCCGGTCCCCGGCGGCAAGGTCATCAACGAGCATGTCGGCCGGGTCACCACTGGCAGTGCGGCCGTCTCGGTCGCCCACATGGTCGCTCCCGCCAACTGGGGTGAGCCCTTCCAGACGCCGGAGTTTGACGAGATCACCCTGGTCCTGAAGGGCTCGGTCATCGTCGATCACGAGGGCGGACCCACCACTGCGCATGCCGGGCAGTCGATCCTCACCGGCGCAGGTGAGCGCGTCCGGTACTCTTGCGGGCCCGAAGGCGCCGAGTATGTCGCCGTCTGCCTGCCGGCATTCGGCCCCGACACAGTCAACCGCGAGGCCTGAGTGCTCACCGACGACATCCTGCGTCGTGCTCCCAAGGCCCTCCTGCATGACCATCTGGACGGTGGGCTGCGACCGCAGACGATCATCGAGCTGGCCGACACCATTGGCTACCAGGGGCTTCCCTCGCATGAGGCGGAGGCGCTCGGCGCCTGGTTCCGGGACAGCGCCGACTCGGGCTCGCTCGAGCGGTACCTCGAGACGTTCTCCCAGACGCTGGTGGTGATGCAGACCGCGGACGGGCTGCACCGGGTCGCCAGCGAGTGCGTGCAGGACCTCGCCGCCGACGGGGTGGTCTATGCCGAGGTGCGATACGCCCCGGAGCTCCACCTGGTCGAGGGGCTGTCCCTCGAGGCGGTGGTGGAGGCCGTCAACGCCGGCTTCCGGGACGGTGAGCGGATCGCGGCCGAGTCGGGCGCGAAGATCCGGGTGACCGCGTTGCTGACCGCGATGCGCCACGCAGCCAAGGGGACCGAGATCGCCGAGCTTGTCGTGAGGTATCGCGACCACGGCGTGGTCGGCTTTGACATCGCCGGGGCCGAGGCCGGCTTCCCGCCCACCCGACACCTTGACGCCTTCGAGTACCTGCGCCGCGAGAACGCCCACTTCACCATTCACGCGGGTGAGGGGTTCGGTCTGCCCAGCATCTGGGAGGCGATCCAGTGGTGCGGCGCGGACCGGCTTGGTCACGGCGTGCGCATCGTGGACGACGTTCAGGTGGCCGGACGGCCGTACTCCGCAGACGTCGCCCACGCGGCCACGGCGGACCTTTCCGAGGTCACCCTGGGCGGCCTGGCGGGGTACGTGCGGGACCGCCGGATCCCGCTCGAGATGTGCCCGAGCAGCAACGTGCAGACCGGCGCCGCCGAATCCGTTGCGCTGCATCCGATCTCACTGCTGAAGCGGCTCAAGTTCAGGGTCACCGTCAATACCGACAACCGGCTGATGAGCGGTACCTCGCTGTCCCGCGAGATGTCGCTGCTGGTCAACGACGCCGGATGGACGCTGGAGGATCTGCGCTGGGTGACGATCAACGCGATGAAGTCCGCCTTCATCCCGTTCGACGAGCGCCTGGCGATCATCGACAACGTCGTCAAGCCCGGCTTTGCTGCGCTGGTTGAGGCTCCAGAACTCTCTCACAGCTAGTCCGTTGCGAGGCAAGGTTGCCTGGATCAGTCTGGACAGGTTGTTCGTGCTGGCTGTCGTGAAAGCGACCGATGCTCACCATGTCGATGCCGCGCGAGAATGGACATGGAGGCAGCTGACCGTGAGGGCGCGTCTAGCGAGGTGATGAAGTCCCGCGTGGTGGTGAGCCGAACGGGTCGGTGGGGATGAGTCGATGGCGCAGGGCGGCGTCGCGCTGCAGACGGATCCAGTCGCGCCGGCGGCGATCGGCGATGACCGCGGCGAGCACGAGCTCGGGGTGCGTTCCCGCCGGGGGTGGCGGAGCGACATAGCCGATCACCTCGGCATGCAGCTGGATGCCCAGGGTCGTGCGGGAGGGCGGACTCAGCAGCGGCGCCCGCATCAGGAACTGCCGCACTGCCATGGCCAGGCCGTCAGGAAGCCGCGCGATGTCAGCGCCGGCCGCCCAGCCAGCCAGCTGTGGCGGCATCATCGGCGGCGGCGGCAGCTTCATGTGGACCCGCTCCCGGACCACATACGTGCCGGCGGCGTAGTCGCCCAGCCGCTTGCCTTTGCTGCTCAGCAAGCCGCTGATCAGGGCCGGTATGCAGAAGAGCAGCCAGATCTCGACGAAGCCGACCAAGGCCCGGGTGAACGCATGGCGAAACCCGATCGGTCCGGCGTCGTCGCGCACGGTTCGAAGGCCCGTCGCGAACTTGCCGATCGAGCGGCCACGGGTCAGCGTCTCCAGCGCCGTGGGCAGGACGATGAAGACCAGGACCAGCAGGACGGTGGAGGCGACTCCGATGACGGCCTCGTCGGCCCCCTGGATCACCGAGGTCACGGCGGTCAGGCCGGCCATCAGGGCCAGCACGGTGATCGCCACGTCCAGGAAGCCGGAGAGTGCGTGCATGGCGATGCCAGCAGCCGGCAGCTCCAGGGCGACGGCTTCACCGGTGACGAGGTCATCAACGCCGACGCCGACGGTGTCGCTGCTCACGCCGTGCCGTTCCGGGATGTCGCCATCGTGCCCGTGTTGCCCGTCATGGAGGCAGCGTATCTGGCCGGTGCCTGCGGCCCGCGGTGGCCGCGAATACAGTGTGGACGTGGATCTGGACGCTTTTGTTGCTGCACACCAGGGGGAGTGGGGCCGCCTGGAGTACCTCGCGCGCCGCGGGTCGCTCAGCGGCTCGGAGGCCGACGAGATCCTCGACCTGTACCAGCGGGTCGCCACGCACCTGTCCGTGGTGCGCTCGACCGCTCCGGACCCCAGCCTGGTGATCTACCTGTCGTCGCTGCTGGCCCGGGCCCGTACCCGTTCTGCCGGAACGAGATCGGTGGCCTGGGCCGACCTCCGGGGCTTCTTCACTGATACCTTCCCGGCCGCCTTGTACCGGACCCGGCGGTGGTGGATCATCACCGCTGCGGTCAATGTCGCAGCAGCGGTGGTGGTCGGGTGGTGGTTCCTGTCGCACCCGCAGTTCGAGTCCTCGCTGCTGTCACCCGCCGAGATCGACAAGCTCGTCAACACCGACTTCGAGAACTACTACAGCGAGTTCGCTGCCTCGCACTTCGCTGCGCTCGTCTGGACGCACAACGCCTGGCTGACCGCCATCTGCATCGCGCTCGGGGTGCTGGGCGTCCCGGTGGTCTACCTGCTCTTCGAGAACGCCCTCAACCTGGGCTTCATGGGCGCCATCATGATCAACCACGACCGGGGGGCACTGTTCTTCGGGCTGATCCTGCCGCACGGGCTGCTGGAGCTGACAGCGGTCTTCATCGCCGGCGCGACCGGGCTGAGGTTGTTCTGGGCCTGGATCGAGCCCGGCCCGCGCACCCGCTCGCGAGCCCTTGCCGAGGAGGGCCGCTCCGCGATGGCGGTGGCTCTCGGCCTGGTGGTGGTGCTGGCGGTCTCGGGAGTCGTCGAGGCGTTCGTAACGCCCTCGCCGCTGCCTACCTGGGCGCGGATCAGCATCGGCGTCCTCGTTGAGGTGGCGTTCCTCAGCTACGTGTTCACGGTGGGCCGCTGGGCTAGTGAGAGAGGCGCCACCGGGGATGTGTCCGCCCGGGACGCCGGCGATACGGCTCCGGTAGCCGGCTGAGCAGCGTCTAGAGCAGGCCACGGCTCTTGAGTAGGAGGTAGTAGTCGGTCAGGGCCACCGGAAGGTGCTCGGGTTCGGCATCGATGACGTGGACACCGAGGCGTCGCAAGACCTCGGCGGTACGTTCACGAAGGCCGATCGTGCGCTCGGCGGCGGCGGCGTCGTAGACCAGCGAGGTGCTGCTGACGTCCGCGGCCATCGCTGCGAGGGCTGGATCTGCGACCGAGGCCAGGATCACCCGATGGTGACGGGTCAGCGTGGCCAGGGTCGGCAGCAGGCTCTCCTCGATGGCTGCCGGCTCGAGCGGAGTCAGCAGGACGACCAGTGACCGCCGTCGGCTCAGGCCTGCGATGGCTCCGGCCATCAGCGACCAGTCGGCCTCCAGCAGGGCGGGCTCCAGCGGGGCCATCGTCGTCACGAGGTCGTTCAGCAGGGTGGTCCGGCTCGAGCCGCTGAGGCGGGCGCGCACCTGGCGGTCGCCGGCCAGGAAGTCCACCCGGTCACCAGCCCGGGAGGCGAGCGCTGCCAGGAGCAGCGAGGCGTCCATCGCCGCGTCCAGCCGGGGCATGTCGCCCACCCGTCCGGCCGAGGTCCGCGAGGTGTCCAGGACCAGGATCAGGCGCCGGTCACGCTCGGGCTGCCAGGTGCGGACGACGACCGCGCTGCGCCGGGCGGTCGCCCGCCAGTCGATGCTGCGGACGTCATCACCGACCACGTAGTCGCGCAGCGAGTCGAACTCGGTGCCTGCCCCCCGGACGCGGACCGCCGAGCGGCCGTCGAGCTGGCGCAGAACGGCGAGCCGGCTCGGCAGGTGCTTGCGTGAGGTGAAAGGCGGCAGCGCACGGATCGCGCCCGGCACGGTGAACGAGCGCTGGCGGGCGGCCAGCCCGAGCGGCCCGACACTGCGCACGGTGACCCGGTCGGCCAGCCGGTCGCCGCGCCGGGTCGGCGTCAGGGATGTCTTCAGGGCAACCCGTTCACCGCCACGGACGGTGACCGTATGCCGGCCACCGGCTGCCCCTGCGGAGGGTTGCCAGGCGTCGCGAACGAAGCCATGCAGGCGACGGCCCGTCGGGTTGGCCAGCCACACCGTCGTGGAGCCGGTCACGCCGAGCCTGACCTGCCCGACCCGGTCACGACTGATCACCAGCTTGCCGGGGCTCATCGAAAGCAGCAGGTCGAGCCCGATCGCGCAGGCAGTGACCAGCCACCAGATCCGGACGGTGGTCATGGACGGCTGGAGCACCACCGCGATCAGCCCCAGCACCAGCAGTGCCGGCGCACGACCGGTCAGTGCCATCAGGACCACCTCGCTGCCTGGCAGTGGCTCGGCGGCCGGTGGCGCGTCATACAGCTGGGGGAGGCCACGGCAGGTATCAGCGGGGGACCGGGACCGAGGACAGGGCGCTGGCCAGCACCGAACCGACGCTGACGCCCTCCAGCTCGGCTTCCGGGCGCAGGGCGAGCCGGTGGGCCAGCGTGGCGTGCGCCAGTGCCTTGACGTCGTCGGGGGTCACGAACTCCCGGCCGCTCAGCCACGCCCAGGCCCGGCTGGTCGACATCAGCGCGGTGGCACCTCGGGGGCTCGCGCCCAGGGACAACGACGGAGACTGCCGGGTGGCCCGGGCGATGTCGACGATGTAGCCGGTGACCTCCGGTGAGACGGTGACCGTCCGGACTGCGGCGGCCGCGGCATCGAGGTCGGCCGGCCCGGCGACGGCGTGCAGGCCGGCTGCGGCCAGGTTGCGGGGATCGAAGCCGGAGGCGTGCCGGTGAACCACCAGGATCTCGTCGTCGCGGGGCGGAAGGGGGAGCTCGACCTTGAGCAGAAACCGGTCCAGCTGGGCTTCGGGCAAGGGGTAGGTGCCCTCGTACTCGACCGGATTCTGGGTCGCGGCGACCATGAACGGCCACGGCAGGGGCCGGGGCACCCCGTCCACCGAGACCTGGCGCTCCTCCATGGACTCCAGCAGCGCGGACTGGGTCTTGGGTGGTGTCCGGTTGATCTCGTCGGCGAGCAGCAGGTTGGTGAACACCGGCCCCTCGCGGAACGAGAACTCGGCGCTGTGCGGGTCGTAGATCAGTGAGCCGGTGATGTCGCCGGGCATCAGGTCGGGGGTGAACTGAACCCGTTTGGTCTCGACGGCGAGGGCGGCAGCCATCGCGCGGATGAGCAGCGTCTTGGCCACGCCGGGCACGCCCTCCAGCAGGATGTGGCCCCGGCTCAGCAAGGTGATGATGATGCCGGACACAGCAGCGTCCTGACCCACGACAGCTTTGGCGACCTCATGGCGGACGGCGAGGAGCGCCGCACGCGCCTGCTCCGAGGCCTCGCGGGTCTGGGCAGTGGCGGGCTGGCTGGATGGCTGGATGGCTGGCTGGTTGGCGTCCGTCATGTGCCGTGTACTTCTTTCTCGAGTGCTACGAGGGTGTTGGCTAGTTCCAGGAGGGACGAGTCGTCATGTGCCGCAGCCGAGCCCAGAAGGTGCAGCACCTCGCGGTAGTCCCGGCCGCTGACCGCAGCCGAGGCCGCTGCCACGCTGCTGACGGTGGTGGAGGCCGACAGGCCGAGGTATGACGCCAGGCGCCGTCGGGTGGCTTGCTGCAGGACGGCCAGGGCCCGTGCTCGGTCGCGGGACCGGCGGTACATCCTCCCGCGGCTCTCGGTCGTCTCCACCGCCCGCACGACGACCGGCAGTGGCTCGGTGACCAGGCGGCCCAGACGGCGACCCCTCCAGA
This sequence comes from Actinomycetales bacterium, assembly GCA_038236535.1. GTDB lineage: Bacteria > Actinomycetota > Actinomycetes > Actinomycetales > Dermatophilaceae > UBA4719. The sequence continues at coordinate 21,558 of JBBRZQ010000035.1, read as the reverse complement.
GGCACAACAGCAGCACTGCGGAGGCTCCGAGCACCAGTCCTGGCGTGAACCACGGGGGCGCGATGGATCGTGAGGTACTGTCCGCCGCGGCGATGTCGGCCACCGAAGGCACGTACCAGATCAGCCGGTTGGTGTGCCCGAAGAGGCGAAGGGCGATCGCCGCGTTGTCGGCGTCCAGGATGCTGCCGTTGGCGATCACGTTCTCGTCCCCGAGCAGGATCGCAGGTGGCCGTCCCGAGGCTGCGGGGAGGCTGACCATCGCGCCGCCGGTGTTGCCCTTGTCCGGGAAGCAGGTCGTGGCGCCGGAGCCACCGGCTGTCGCCAGGAAGGCACGGTCCGCCCGGGCAAGCCGGAAGTCCTCGCCCAGGTCCGTGCCCTGGCAGCCGGCCGGGAGGTTCGCCAGATCAGCGAGGCGTGAGGTGACCGGCAGGCCCATTCCCCCGGTGACCTCGGGGTCGGGATCGAGCAGGACCAGGCTGGCAGCGGAGGCGGTGTGGCTCATTGCCGTTCGCGCGGTTCGCCCGGACAGCTTGTCGGTGCCGGTGATCGCCACGGTCGTGGCACCGTCGATTCTCTGCGCGAGGAGCTCACGCTGGCTGCGGACGACTGTCACTGCCACGCCATGGTCTCTGAGCACGTGTGCCAGGCCCTGTGCCCCGGTGAAGCCCGGGTTGGCCGGGTCGAGATCGTCGGTGTTCCCGCTGTTGCCAGGGCTGAAGAGGGTCACGGCGAGGGCGAGGAGCAGCACCAGCCCGATCACGATCACCGGCGGGAGCCATCGCGGCCTGGCGCGGGTCATCGGCCTGCGGACGGTGGTGGTGGCCGTCATACCCGCAGGTTTCCGGTGGATGACGCGGGCAGTCGCGGGCGGGTCCTGACCAGCTCCGCGTCGAGCCGCTGGACCTGACCGGCCTGCTCCGCGTTGGCCCGGCGGTGCCCGTAGCGCACGGCGTCAAAAAGGTCGGCTGCCCCGGCGAGACGGTCGGCGTGGTCGGGAAAGGGCGCCGCCAGAGCCAGGCTGACCTCGTGCGCGGTCCGGCCGGGCGCGTCGTCGACTATGGTGCGGTCGCTCATCTCCTTGGCAATCGCCCGGAACCCGTCCAGAACAGCGTCGTCGTAACGTTCGTCGCCCAGAGCCTGCCCGGCCAGCTCGCGGTAGCGGCGAGCCGTGATCGTCAGGTCTTCCAGCACTGCCCTGTCCGCCTCCGCGACGACCCGCTCGCGACGCACCTTCGGCAGGATCCAGACGAGGAGCCCGATCACGATGACCGCGATCAGCGCGGTGACGACCGGGGAGATGCCCGGGCGGTTGCCTACGCCGTCGAGCAGCTTCTGCAGCTGCTCCAAGATCCACCGGCTGACCGAGTCGAACCATGAGCCCTGGTAGCCGGAGCCGTGCAGCTCTTGACGCAGCCACGTCCGGGCCTCCGGTGGCGTGGGGTTCAGGCCGCCAACGGGTGACCAGCGTGCCGATGTCATGAGGTCTCGGTCAGATCCGCGGCGCGGGGTTGGTCTGAGCCTCGCGGAGCAAGATGACGTCGAGCGCCTCGAGGCGCATCCGGCGGTCGATGTACAGCAGGCAGGTCACCGCCGCCACGAACGGCGTGGTGATGGCCCCCGTGAGCAGCGCCGAGAGGTGCGAGGTGAACGTGATGATCATCTGGGCGGACTCAGGGTCCTGTCCAGAAAGCGCGGCGACACCCCCTCCGACGAGCGAGAGCGGTATGCCGAGCAGTGAACCCACCACCGAGGCGATCAGCCCGGCCAGCAGGGTGATTCCCAGGATGCGCCAGAAGGCCACACCTTTGGTCAGCGAGAATGAGCGACGAAGCCCGGCGACCACTCCTAAGTTCTCGAGAACTATCGCAGGCGCGGCCATCGAGATCTTGGTCGAGATGGCCAGCCCCACCACCATGAGGCCGAGCAGTCCGACGAACAACGCCAACAGCCCGGCGCCCACGCTGTCGTTGGTCAGCAGCAGCACGCCCGGCCCGATCAGCAGCACCAGCACGAGCACGCTGAACAGGGTGGACAGAAGGCCCAGCCCCAGCAGAGACGGGACCCGGCCCCGGGTGGATCGCCAGGTCGCCCGGATAGTGGGTTTGCGGCCCAGCACCGCCTGCCCGACGACGTAGCAGAGAATGCCGCTGAGAAGGGCGGTGGCGAACCCGGTGAACAAGGCCTGGATCACCGAGGCGGGTATCCCCAGGAAGATCTCGGCTCCGGGATCCAGGTTCCTCAGGACCCTGATCGCCAGACGTGTCGTGCCGATTCCAGCAGCAGCGGACGGCACCAGGAAGACAGCCAGCACCATGGCCGAGAAACCGATCATCGGTTTCGGGCTGAAGCGGACGGCCTTGACCGCGCCGTCGAGGATGTCACCGAGCAGCAGTGGCCGCAGCGGCACGATGCCCGGTTTGTGCGCGGTCAGCATCGGGGTCTGCGGACGGGCCATCGACCCGGCCGTGATGGGCGTTGCCGGCTGCCACGAGGGTGGTGGTCCCTGGTCCTGCGGCCCCGGAGCGGGAAATCCGCCGCTCACCGTCATATGTCTCCCTGCTCGGTCGGGTATCGACCCATCATGCACTTCGCCGCCGGCCAGGCGGTCAGAACCCGGCCGACAGTCTCTGCCGGAGAGGCTACCGGGTCGGGAGAGTGGTCACCTGGGCTGCCGGCGGAGTGGCTGCCGGTGGCACGGCGTTCCACTGCGTGAAGTCCCAGGCGCTCAGCTGGCCCTTGCTTCCCTCAACCCGCAGCAGGTGAGCCTGGCCGTCGGCCGAGACGTAGATCTTGGTGTCGTTGGCCTTGGTCGTCAGGAGGTAGGCGGGGACCCCGTTGACCTGGGTCTTCTCCACGGTGCTGTTCAGCCGGCCCGTCGCCGAGGCGTAGATCTGGTTCAGCAGGCTGCCGACGGTGTTGTCGTTCATCTTTGCCGCTGAGGCCGCCGGGACCTTGATGTACTTTCCGGCGGCCAGCTTGGCCATCGCCGCGTTGCCGTTCTTGGTCCAGTACGCCCTGTCCGCCTTGAGATAGGTCAGTCCACCGACGGTGAGCAGCTCCATCGCGCCGGTGCCATCGTTGACGAGCGCCGTGTTGTTCTTGCCCGAGAGGTCACCGGCGATGTCGATCTTGACCGTGACCGTCTTACCGCTGGAGGCTCCGTTGGCGACGGTGCCTTTGATGCGGACGCTCTTGGCTGCGGTGCCGCTCTTTCGCGCCTGCTGGAACAGCGCGGCGGCCGGGCTTGTCGCGCCGCTGGTCGTGGCGCTTGACACGGTGCTCGACGCTTTGGCTACCTTGTCGGTTGCTGCGGTCGATGAGCAGGCGCTCAGGCCGAGCACGACGGCTGCGGCGAGCGCGAGAGAGCGGCTGCGTCGGAGTCTGGCAAAGCTCATCGCGGGAAACCCTTCAGGGAGCGGGTCACGGGCATGTCGCCCGGCGGAGATGTCCGCGTTCGCACGCTATCAGGCAATCCCCGCGCCGGCCCTTGCTGGGCGAGGGCGTGCTAGGCAGCTTGTCGGTCGTGCGCACCTCGTTCCGCCGGCCGGCGTCCCGGCCCGAAGCCATCCTGGCCATCTCGTCAGCGAGGTGCTGGTCAGTGCCCCGGCCCGGGCAGTTCGCGGGCACGGCCGTGTCCCTGTGGTTGTGTTCACCCCTGTCGTCCAGCGGCCTATGCTCGACCGATGAGGCGTGACGCTTCCCGATGAGGCGTGAAACTTCGCAACGGTTGGTCACCTCCGGGCGGGCCAATGCACAGGAGGCGCAAGAAACCGAGATGGATGCCAGGACCCCTACGATGCAGCATGTGTACCGCCAGCGTTCGTCCCTCGGGCTGGCCGCGATGTGCGGGGTCATCGGACTCATCCTGCTGGTCTCGCTGGCAATGAGCTGGGCAGACTATCCGCGTCCCCTGTTCGTTGCCTGGGCGGTCTTCGGGATGGCCGTGGCCTGGTCGGTGTTCTTCCGTCCTGCGGTCCTCATCGATATCGACGGGGTGCTGATCCGGAACGTGCTGCGGGATATTCGCATCCCGTGGACCCGGCTGACCGCGGTGAACACCCGCTGGAACCTCAGCGTGTCCGTGGGGGACAAGAGCTACACCGCCTGGGCCCTGTCCTCGCAGCCGGAACGTCCCAAACGTTCCCCCGGAGGCATGTTCCGGATGCCGGTTCCCGGTCGTCTGGAGGGGGTGGCCGCAGCCGACGCCGCATCGTCCGGACGCGCCGGGACGCGGTCCGAAGCCTTCCCCAAGGTCACCGCGCAGAGCGTTGCCCGGTTCATCCGGGCCGCCAAGGAGGAATATGACGAAGCTGTCGCCCAGGGAGAGCTGCCTGCGACAGACGGGGCCACGGTGAGCATCACCTGGGTGCCGCTGGCCATCGCTGCCCTGCTCGTTCCGGCCATCGCCGTCGTCGCGCTGAGCCTGGGCTAGCTGGTCAGAGCGGCCGGGCCGCTGACCGCCCGGACCTGCCACCGATCACCCTCGGGCCGGGGTGGTCAGCGCCCGCATCGAGGCACCGACCCTGGCCAGCCGGCCGGCGGCCTCCGCGCCGGCGGCAGCCAGTCCACCGGATTCCCTGACCGGCACGATGGCCTCGAGATAGATCTTGAGCTTGGGCTCGGTCCCGCTCGGCCGCACGATCACCCGGCTGTCATCCGCAAGCAGGTAGCGCAGCCCGTCGGTCGGCGGCAGCTGCTCGGAGCCCTGCGCCAGATCGTCGATCCGGGCGACCGGAACGCCACCCAGCCCGGTGGGCGGCTCCCTGCGGAGCGCTGACATCAGGGTGCCGAGGAGGCCCAGGTCGTCGACCCGGACGGAAAAGGCATCGGTGGCGTGGACCCCGTGGGTGATCGCGAGGTCGTCCAGCACGTCGAGCAGGCAGCGACCCTGCGCCCTCAGGCCCGCAGCCATCTCGGCCAGCATCAAGGCCGCGCTGATCCCGTCCTTGTCGCGAACCTGGAAAGGGTCGACGCAGTAGCCGATGGCCTCTTCGTAGCCGTAGCGCAGCCCGGCCACCCTTGAGATCCACTTGAACCCGGTCAGCGTCTCCTCGTGCCGGATCCCGGCATGAGCCGCCATGGCCGCGAGCAGCCGTGAGGACACGATCGAGTTGGCGAAGACGGCATCCACCTCGACGCCGCGCGACAGGATATGGGCGCCGAGCAGGGCGCCGACCTGGTCTCCTCGCAGCATCCGCCACCCCGCGGGGTTCTCGACGGTGGCGGCTGCTGGGTCGGGGACGGCCACCGCGCACCTGTCGGCATCCGGGTCGTTGGCCAGGACGAGATCGGGACGGACCACGGTGGCCAGCGCCAGGGCCGCGTCGATCGCACCCGGCTCCTCGGGGTTGGGGAAGCTCACCGTCGGGAAGTCCGGATCTGGCTCGGACTGGCTGGGCACCACGACGGGTGCGTCGAACCCGGCCCGGGCAAAGGCGGCGAGCACGACGTCGTTGCCGACCCCGTGCAGTGACGTGTGGACGACGGTCAGTGCGCGCGGGCTGTCCGGGGCGACGACAGCAGCCGCCGTTTCGACGTATGCGTGCAGCACGTCGTCGTCCAGCGTGGTCCAGCCGGAGTCCGCCCGTGGCACGTCGGCGACCAGGTGGACGCGGGCGATCTGCGCTGCGATCCCGGCATCCGCGGGCGGCACGATCTGGCTGCCGTCACCGAGGTAGACCTTGTAGCCGTTGTCCTGGGCGGGGTTGTGGCTTGCCGTCACCATGACCCCGGCATCGGCGCCGAGATGACGGATCGCGAACGCCAGCACCGGAGTTGGCAGGGGACCGGGCAGCACCATCGCGCGGCCGCCGGCGGCGACCACCACGGCCGCCGTGTCCCGGGCGAACACCGCCGACCGGTGCCTGGCGTCGAACCCGATGACGACCAGTGGTTGCGCGCGGGACTCCAGCAGGTATGCCGTGAGCCCGGCCGCCGCCCGGATCACGATGGCCCTGTTCATCCGGTTGGGGCCGGCGCCCATGGCGCCCCGGAGCCCGGCGGTGCCGAACTCGAGCATGCCGCTGAACCGGTCGGCGAGCTCCGCGCCCGCGGCGTCGTCCCCTGATCTCGCGGCCCTGAGCAGGTCCCCGAGCTCCTTGCGGGTGGCCTCGTCCGGATCGTCGTCGCGCCAGGCGGTGGCCTGGCCGATCAGCTCCTGCCGGGCGGCATCCATCGTCGACGCTGCGCTGCGTGCGGTCCCGGTCATCGCGGCGCCGCGATCCGCGCGACGATGTCGGCGAGCAGGCGCCCGCAGCGCCCGGCAGCGGACTGACCCGCCAGAAGCACCTCTTCGTGAGACAGCGGATGGGCGCTGATCCCGGCTGCCGGGTTCGTCACCAGCGAGATCCCGAGGACCTCGAGACCGCACTGGCGGGCAGCGATTGCTTCCAGGCTGGTCGACATACCGACCAGGTCTCCACCCAGTATCCGTGCCATCCGGACCTCAGCCGGCGTCTCGTAGTGCGGCCCGCGGAACTGGACGTAGACGCCCTCTTCCAGGCCGGGATCGACGTCATGGGCGAGGGCGCGCAGCCGGGTCGAGTACAGATCCGTCAGATCCACGAAGGTGGCGCCCTCGATGGGGGAGGCGGCGGTCAGGTTGAGGTGGTCCCGGATCAGCACCGGCGTCCCCGGCGTCCAGGCCGGGTTGAGCCCGCCGCAGCCGTTGGTCAGCACGATGGTGCGGCATCCGGTGGCCGCCGCCGTCCGCACGGCGTGCACGACCGGGCGGATCCCATGGCCCTCGTAGAAGTGGGTACGGGTGCCAAAGACCAGTGCCCGGCGGTCGGTGCCCGCGATAGCGACCGATCGGATCACGCCGGCGTGCCCGGCAACGGCGGCCTTGGTGAACCCCGGGACGTCCGTGTTGTCAATCGTGGCGATCGTCTGCCCGATCAGATCCCCGGTCTGCCCCCAGCCGGACCCCAGCACCAGGGCCACGTCGTGGCTCGCGGCCCCTGAGACGCGTGCGATCACCTCAGCGGCAGCCGTGGCCACATCGAAGGGGTCCACGCCGGGGTCTTGCAGATCCATGGAGTCCGTGCTCGAGTTGGTCACCCGGGCAGCCTAGCTCTGTGGCTTCCCCCCGGCCGCCAGGCTGCGGGCAACGAAGCGCCTGGCTCTTCGGCAGGCCGTGGTGAGCTATCAGCGTCCCCCGCGCGCGCGTGCCACCGCTACGGGCCGGACACTCCAGGAGAAGAGGACGAGCGCTGCCAGCCCCGACACGACCGCAAGCCAGATGCGTATGGGGGGACTAAGGCGATTCTCTGGGAACAACACAAATGCCGCGACGCCCGTGACGATGCTCACCAGAGTCAGTGCTGTCAGGAATGTCAGCAGGGTGCCTGAGCGCGCTGCAATGCGGTTCGCCACAGCCTCTCGAAGGGCACGGTTGGCTTCCTCAACGGCGAGGACCTTGTCTCGGATGCCATTCTCGAGCGCCGGGAGGCTCCAAGTCGGTATGAGGCCATCCCAGACGGCGATGTGGGCTGGGCTCATCGCGGCAAGCACGTCTTCATGAACGAAGAAGAGCTCCCTGGCGGCGTTCTTGATAGCAGTTCCGGCGTAGTCAACCGGGAGGTGAGAACGGGAAAGTCGAACGAACTCGCCATACAGCTCATCATCCATGGCGGTGATTGCTACGGTCCAGTATTCGTAATACTCAATGACTGGTTCCAGCAGCGAGGTGAGGGTCTCGATGTCTGGTGCGATCTCCACCGAGACGCCATTCCCCGGATAGAAGAATCGATCCTTTCCACCAGTAACGTTGGCGAACTCTTCATCAAGACCAATGATCACAAGATCTTTGCGCACCTGGCGCAGCAGGTCTTGGGTCGGCTCGGCAGCAAGGCGCACCAGTCGGTGGCGACCGACGATCCGCACGGTAGGCGGTTCGCTCACCTGGTGCTCATACGTCGTGGCCCTCAAACCCTGCACGAGTGCATCGACAGCATCTTCGGCTATCCGAATGACTTCCGCACAGAGTGCCACCTTCTGATCGTCGATCCAGTTCCTGAGGCGAGCGAAGTCCGGCTTCCCGGTATCCCGCAGCCGAAAACCGAGACTCACGGCTCCCGCGCCATCCGCCCACAACTTCACCCGTCGCGAGGTGGCCTGCCATTCGCCCGGCATGTGTAGCCCACCAGTTCCTGGCTCTACCACCTGCTCAACCAGACGCAACAGACCCACGGGCAATCTGGTCGTTCCGACCCCGGCAGTGTCCCATGTGCGAAGTGAGACGTCGTCACTCGCGCGTGACGTGCGCGCGTCCTCGGTATAGAGCTCTGGGACTGTGACAAGCCAGCCGTCGAGGTGCACCTGATCCGCAATCTCGCGTTGGGCGTGACGAAACTCACGAGGGGTCTGATCGAGAACTACCCGAACATTAGTCTTGATGCCGCAGATGAATTGAAATTCGATAACGTCTTCTCCCCGACGAGGCCGTCTATCTCCGCCAGCGAGTTCGGACTCTATCACCCGATGGGCGGACTCATCACGCATGAAGAACTCTGAGTGAGTGTCAAGAAGTCTCTGGTGGATCATCTGAAGATACCCCGAAGGCTGCTTCGTTGGAGTTTTTGCAGCGGGTTCGGCCTGCGGTGCTCAGGATCACCAGTTGTCGGTGAGTACCGGGATGATGTTGCCTTGGATAGCGGCCGGTCAGGTCGTGGATGTCGGTGCGGATGTTCTTGTTCCGGGCGACGACGTCGTGGTGGTGCTCGGTTGCGCTGTAGGGAGTCTGGGCCAGGTCGTACCCCACGCGCGCATCGCTGGTGAGTCAACTTGAGGCATTGACGTGTCGTCGGCCAGGCCCGATGCTTTGCGAGCCGGTCGCCCTCACCAGATTGGTCCGAAGTGATCCTCGTCATGTCTCGATCATTCCGCTTGGCCGCGGCTGCGGCCGTCGTCCTCCTGGTGAGCTCCTGCTCCGGGCAGGCCACGGGCAGAGCCTCAGGCTCTCAGGGGCGTCCGTCAGCACAGAACGGGTCCTCGAGGGCTGGCCCGCCCAGCATGGCCCCCTCGACGTCGCCCACCTCGTCGGCCCCGGCGCCTGCGGTCGACGTCTATGCCGGCACCCGCGCGGGAATGCTGTCCCCGACGGCACGGCGGGCCAAGAGCCTGGTCTACGTGCCGAACAGCAAGGCCGACACCGTGCAGGTGATCGACCCTGCGACGTTCAAGGTGATCGCGACCTATCCCACCGGTAGCGAGCCCCAGCATGTCGTGCCCAGCTGGGACCTGAAGACCCTGTGGGTCAACAATGACCGTGGCAACGACCTCCTGCCGATCAACCCTTTCACGGGCAGACCCGGCCGCCGGGTTCACGTGGAGGACCCCTACAACCTCTACTTCACCCCCGACGGTGCTCATGCACTGGTCATGGCCGAGCGGATGCATCGAATCGACGTGCACAACCCGCGGACGATGGCTCTGGAGCACTCGCTTCAGGTGCCCTGCGCCGGCGTCAACCACGCTGACTACTCCGCCGCTCTGTCCTTCTTCGTGGCCAGCTGCGAGTTCAGCGGCAAGCTTCTGGTCATCAACCGCGATGCCACCAAGCTCATCGGGGTGATCGACCTCAACGGCGTCAGCACCTCAGGCGCTACCAGTGTCGGCGCCGCCCTCAGCATGGGTGGGCCTAAGAGCGGTCTTCAGCCTGGCGCCTCGGCGATGCCTCAGGACGTGCGGCTCACTCCTGACGGGACCCGGTTCCTGGTCGCTGACATGCTGCGCAACGGGATCTGGGTGATCAGCGCGCGCACCCGCAAGGTCGAGCGTTTCATCCGCACGGGGATGGGCGCCCATGGCATCTACCCGGACCGCGAGGGCAGGCGGATCTTTGTGAGCAACCGCGACGAGGGCTCCATCTCGGTCCTGGACTCATCCTCCCTGGCCAGGCTGGCCACCTGGAAGATTCCTGGTGGAGGCTCGCCCGACATGGGTGGAGTCACTGCCGACGGCTCGCAGCTGTGGCTCTCCGGTCGCTACAACGCAGTGGTGTACGTCTTCAACACGAAGTCCGGGGCCTTGATCAAACGCATCTCGGTCAACGCCGGTCCGCATGGTCTGCTGGTGTGGCCGCAGCCGGGGTCCTTCTCCCTCGGGCATACCGGCAACATGCGATAGACGGCTAGCCTGCGGTGCCTGCGGTGCCTGCGGTGTCGCTCGCGACTGAACGGTCGACGGCGACCGCGAGGGCCGGGTTGGGCCGCGGGACCAGCGAGATCCGGTCTCCGGGGCTGAAAGCAGCGACCGCATCGTTGTCGATCTGTGCCAGAACGGTCTCGCCCGCGTCGGTCACTGCGTACAGGCTCCCCGTCGAGCCAAGGAAGCTCGCGGTGACCACAGTGGCACCCCCCGCCGGGTCAGCACGGACCGCGATGGACTCCGGGCGGATCAGCACCATCGCCGGGCCCCGCCGTACCGACCCCGGAAGCAGTGGCACCGCGGTGCCGAGCAAGAGGGCGCTCTCACCCTCGACGTCGGCCAGCAGACGGTTGGTGAGTCCGACGAAGTCGGCGACGAACGGGGTCGCCGGCCTGGCGTACAGGTCGTGGGGTGAGGCCAGCTGCTCGAGATTCCCCGCCCGCATGACGCCCACCCGGTCGGCAACCGCCAGCGCCTCCTCCTGGTCATGGGTCACGAACACGGTGGTGGTGCCGACCTCGAGCTGGATGCGGCGGATCTCGTCCCGGAGCTGCACCCGCACCTTGGCGTCAAGCGCAGACAGCGGCTCGTCGAGCAGCAGGACCTGTGGCTCGATGGCCAGGGCGCGGGCCAGGGCGACCCGTTGCTGCTGGCCGCCCGACAGCTGGTGGGCGTAGCGGTCGGCATGGTCCGAGAGCTCGACCAGGTCCAGCATCTCGGAGGCTCGCGCACGACGCCGGGCGGACGGAATTCGGCGGAGCCGGAGCCCGAACTCCACGTTCTGGCGCGCGGTCATGTGCGGGAAGAGGCTGTAGGCCTGGAACACCATCCCCATGTCACGGGCGCTGGTCGGCACAGACGTGATGTCCTTGCCGCCGACCTCGACCCGTCCGGAGTCGGCATCCTCCAGACCGGCCAGGATGCGAAGTGCCGTGGTCTTGCCGCACCCGGAGGGACCCAGAAGTGCCACGAACTCGCCCGGCGCGATGTCGAGCGTCAGCCCGTCCAGGGCATGTATCGGGCCGTAGGAGCGGCGCAGCTCGACCAGGGTCACCGCCACTCCGTGGCCGGGCTCACTTCCGGCTACGGTGTCGGAAACCGGCATCTCAGCGGGGGACATCAGCTCTCAATTCTCTTCGGATTGATGCGAGCGGCGACGGGCGCCCACGAAAGACATCCCAAAGAGCACGATGAAAGCAAGCACCAGTGCTGCCAGGGCGGCGGCGGTCGCGAGCTGGGCGTCGCGCTTGTTGAGGTTGTTGATGGCAACCTGCAGATTGTCGCGGCTGAACAGGTTGGCGATGGTGAACTCGCCGAGCACCAGCGCCACGGACAGGAACGATGCCGAGAGCACTGCGGTCCGTACGTTGGGCAGGATGATCCGCCACATGACCGTCGGCCACCCGGCACCCAGCGATCGGGCTGCCTCCGCAAGCGTCCTCACGTCGATCGCGCTCAGCCCGGCGTCCAGCGCGCGGTAGGCATAGGGCAGCACGAGGATGACGTACGCGAAGGCCAGCCACAGTGAGGACTCACCCAGGAAGTACGCCACCCACGCATAGATGGGGGCCAGGCCAACGACCAGCACGATTGCCGGGATGGTCAGCGGCAGGAGGCAGATGAACTCCACCGTGCGGCGCATCCCGGGCAGCCGCAGCCGGACCCAGGTCATCGTCGGGACCAGCATGACGAGCATGATCAGCACCGTGAGCAGGACCAGACCGGCGGAGGCGAGAATGCCCGTCTTCAGCTCGGGGTAGTCGGCATCGATGGCGGAGACGTTGAACAGCGTGGCCCAGGTCTGCAGCGTCCGGCCACCGCCGGGGGCCCGGGTGGTGAACTCGACCATGCCCACCAGCGGGAGCGCGAAGAAGAGGCTTATCAGCCCCACTACAGCCCGCCGGAAGATGGCTTGTCTGCGCCGGCCCGCGGCGCGCAGCTTCATCGGCCCAGCCATCGGGTCGTCCGTCGTTCGAGGATGACGTACAGAGTCATCACCACGGCGACGATGGCGACCATGCCCAGAGCCATGGCCTTGCCGATGTTCTCCTGACCCAGGATCACCTCGGAGCTCATCGTGCCGCCGATCTGCAGCGGGATGATGGGGGACCCCTGTGAGATCAGGGCAGCAGCCGTGGCATACGCGCTGAAGGCGTTGGTGAACAGCAGCAACAGTGCTCCGATGAATGACGGTGCCAGAATCGGCCCGCCGACGTGCCGCCAGTAGTCCCAGGTGCTGCCACCGAGTGACTCCGCTGCTTCACGCCACTGCGGCCTCAGCCCCTCCACGGCGGGCAGGAAGACGATGAGCATCAGGGGGATCTGGAAGTAGGTGTAGACAAGGACCAGACCCTTTTCAGGCTCGAACAGCCAGGTGCTGCCGGCCAGGTCGATGCCGAAGTTCTGCAGCCAGAGGGTCAGGAACCCCTGGGCCCCGACTGTGGCGACGAACGCGAACGCCAGTGTCACCCCGCCGAACTGCGCGATGACGCCGCACAGCGAGGTCATCATCCGCCGAAGTGGTCCGCCTTCGCGTCCGGTTGACACGGCATAGGCCAGCAGCGCCCCCAAGACGGCGCCCAGGGACGCCGTGATTGCTGACAGCAGGACCGAGCGGACAAACGCTGCGGTGATCTGTGGCTGTCCAAGGGCCGAGAGGTTGCCCAGGGTCGGGCGGCTGGTGCCGTCCAGGAACGCGCCAACCACAACGATCAGGGTCGGCACCAGCAGGAAGATCGTCGTGTAGGCGAAGAAGGGCACGACGCCGAGCAGGGCGCCCATCGGCTTGCGGCCGGTGGACACCCTGGCGCTGTCTCGGTCAGCCAATGGCCTTGGCCCAGTTGGCGGTCAGATAGGCGTTGGCCTTGTCGTTCTGAGCTTTGGTCAGGAACACCGGTGCGCCGACCGCTTTGGGCAGTGCGGCGTAGGCGGCCTTGTCGATGGTCCCAGCCTTGACCAGTGCCGCTTCGCGAACCGGTCGTGCACCCCCCTTGAGGAAGAGGTTCTGGCCCTCGTCCGAGTAGAGGTACTCCTCCCAGAGGCGGGCAGCGGCCGGGTGCGGGGCATCCTTGTTGATGGCCTGCACGTAGTAGCCGCCGACGACGGCTCCGGCCGGGACGACGGTCTTCCAGTTCATCTTGCCGGTGAGCTTCTTGCCCTGCGCGACGTTCAGGTAGTCCCAGTCGAAGACGACCGGTGTCTGGCCCGACTCGATCGTGGCACCGGTGGGGTCAACCGGCAGGAAGTTGCCGGCTTTCTTGAGATTCGCGAAGAAGGTGACGCCCTTGCTGATGTCGCTGGGTGTCCCGCCCTGGTTCAGAGCCGCCATGACGACCCCGCTGAACGCGGAACCTGCCTTGGTCGGGTCGCCGTTGAGCGCGACCTTGCCCTTGTAGGCCGGCTTCAGCAGATCCGCGACCGTCGTGGGCGCAGGCACCTTGCCCGCGTCGTAGCCGATGCTCATGTAGCCGCCGTAGTCACTGACACCGAGCCCGTTCGCGTCCTTGAGCAGGGCGGGGATGTCGTTGAACGTTGCTACTTTGTACGGGGCGAACATGGCCGTGTTGGCGTTGGCCACAGCACCGCCGAGGTCGAACACGTCTGGCGCCTTGGACTGTCCCTTCAGGTTCTTGGCCGCGGTGATCTCGTCGGCGCTGGAGGCGTCCGGCTGAGCACTGGTGACCTTGAGGCCGTACTTGGCCTGGAAACCCTTGATGATCGCGCCGTAGTTGGCCCAGTCCGGAGGGAGCGCAATGACATTGAGCGTTCCCTCCTTCTTGGCCGCGAGAACCAGGGCGGCCATCCCGCCAAGGTCCTGGGCTGATGTGGCGGACGAGGCCTTGGCGTTTCCAGTGCTGGAGCTGTCGGAGTTCTTGACAGGCGGGGAACAGGCGGCGATGCCGATCAGAGTGAGTACGGCAAGTGCCGCAACACCGGTCTTTCGGGCCATTCGTCTCTTCACTTCAGACCTCCGGGTTGGGGTGGGGCTCAGCTCAGGCTGGCCACGAGATGCTAGCGCCGTGACGTCCTCGCGTGGGGTACTTATCATGACAGGGCGATGAACGGGCGGTGGCCAGAGGCCCTCGGGCTCGGCCTGTCTTCCGAAGTCAGCCGATGTCATCCGGCGGTGGGTGGTTGGATGGGTCCGTGAGAGCACCCAGCACGTCAGTCGTCATCCTCGGCGGTGGCCCCGGTGGATACGAGGCGGCCCTTGTCGCGGCCCATCTCGGGGCTTCCGTCACGGTGGTCGACCGTGACGGGCTGGGAGGTGCCGCTGTCCTGACCGACTGCGTGCCGAGCAAGACCCTCATCTCCACCTCGCACTCCCTGTCCCGGATCGAGGTGGCGGGTGGGCTGGGCGTCCGCTTCGACGGGATAGAGAGCGGGCACCAGGCCGTGGCGGACCTGGGCGCTGTCAACGAGCGCATCCTGGATGTGGCCGCCGCCCAGAGCCGTGACATCAAGGAGCGGCTCGAGACGGTTGGCGTGCGGGTGTGCAGCGGTGTCGGGCGGCTGGTCTCACCCTCAAGCGTGGCCATGGACCTCGCCACCGGGAGTACCGAGGTGCTGGATGCCGACGTCGTGCTGGTCGCGACCGGGGCGACCCCGCGCGTCATGGACTCTGCCCTGCCCGACGGGGAGCGGATCCTGACCTGGCAGCAGCTGTACTCACTGTCCGAGGTACCGAAGCGGCTCATCGTGGTGGGTTCGGGGGTGACCGGCGCGGAGCTGGCAGATGCCTATCTTGGCCTCGGCAGCGAAGTTGTCCTGGTCTCCTCGCGTGAGCGGGTGCTCCCGGGTGAGGACGCCGACGCCGCCACGGTGATCGAGGACGTCTTCCGGCGCCGGGGCATGCAGGTCTTGAACCGCTCGCGGGCAGCGGGCGCCAGACTGGCGGGCGATGGCGTGGTCGTCACGCTTGAGGACGGACGCGAGGTCACCGGCTCGCACGTGCTGCTGGCAGTGGGCTCGATTCCACAGACCCGGGACATGGGCCTGACCGAGGCGGGCGTGGCGCTCACCGACTCCGGACACATCCGGGTCGACCGGGTGTCCCGTACCTCCGTGCGAGGCGTGTATGCCGCGGGCGACTGTACCGGGGTCCTGCCCCTTGCGTCCGTGGCCGCGATGCAGGGGCGCATCGCGATGTCGCACGCGCTGGGTGACACGGTGGCACCTCTGCACCTGCGGGTCGTCAGCGCGAACATCTTCACCGACCCCGAGATCTCGACTGTCGGCTATTCCCAGAAGGACATCGACGAAGGCCGTATCGATGCGCGAGTGGTCATGCTGCCCCTGTCGACCAACCCCCGGGCCAAGATGCAGAACGCACCGGACGGGTTCGTCAAGCTCTTTGCCGCCGCCGGCAGCCACACGATCGTGGGCGGGGTGGTGGTGGCGCCTCAGGCCTCCGAACTCATCTTCGCCGTCGCCCTGGCGGTTCAGCACCGGCTCACGGTGGATCAGATGGCCGACACGATCACCATCTATCCGTCGCTGTCGGGTTCGATCGCCGAGGCGGCCCGGCGCCTGCACTCCCAGGAATGAGGTTGCTCGCGGCCGGAGCAGGCCAGCTCTGTCTCTGATTCGGCAAGAGCCGCGTCTCTGATTCGGCAAGAGCCGCCCGGTCCTTGACCCGGAACGGGCCGCCCGGTCTCCGATCTGTCTCGGGCGGCTCGGTCTTGGGCGGGCTTCTCAGTCCTTGATCTCGGCGATCACCAGGCCATTGGTCACGGTCAGGCCCACGGTGGCCGTCAGCCCGGTGATGGTTCCGGACTTGTGGGCCTTGATCGGTTGCTCCATCTTCATCGCCTCGAGGACCACCACCAGCTCGCCTGCCTCGACGACCTGGCCTTCCTTGACCGCGATCTTGACGATCGTTCCCTGCATGGGGGTGATCAGCGCGTCGCCGGAGGTCGCCGCCCCGGCCTTGACGCCGCCGGAGCGCTTGGGCGCCTTCTTCTTCGAGCCGCCTGCGCCGCCCCCGCCACCGAGCTTGAGCCCACCCGGCAGGACCACCTCAAGGCGTTTGCCGCCCACCTCGACGACTACGCTCTGGCGCTCCTCGGACCGTTCGGGAGCGGTGGCAACAACGCCGGCATAGGCCGGGATCTCGTTGACGAACTCGGTCTCGATCCAGCGGGTGTGCACGGTGAACGGCGCTGACGGGTTCGCCGGCGCGAAGGCCTCGTCGGAGACGACCGTGCGGTGGAAGGGCAGAACGGTGGGCATGCCTTCGATGACGAACTCGTCCAGCGCCCGGCGAGCGCGTGCCAGGGCCTGGGCGCGGTCCTTCCCGGTGATGATGAGCTTGGCCAGCATCGAGTCGAAGGCCCCGCCGATGACGTCGCCCGACTCGACCCCGGAGTCCAGGCGCACGCCCGGACCAGAGGGGGGCCGGAAGCTGGTGACCACGCCAGGTGCCGGCATGAAGTTTCGGCCGGCGTCCTCGCCGTTGATCCGGAACTCGATCGAGTGGCCATGAGGAGCGGGGTCTGCATAGCCGAGCGCCTCACCGCTGGCGATCCGGAACTGCTCGCGGACCAGGTCGATGCCGGTGACCTCCTCGCTGACGGGGTGTTCCACCTGCAACCGGGTGTTGACCTCCAGGAAGGAGATCACGCCGTCCTGGCCGACCAGGAACTCGCAGGTGCCTGCGCCCTCGTACTTGGCCTCCTTCAGGATCGCCTTGGAGGCCCGGACGAGCTCGGCGTTCTGCTGACGGGACAGGAAGGGCGCGGGCGCCTCCTCGACCAGCTTCTGGTGGCGCCGCTGCAGTGAGCAGTCGCGGGTCGAGACGACGACCACGTTGCCGTGGCTGTCGGCCAGGCACTGGGTCTCGACGTGGCGTGGTTTGTCCAGGTACCGCTCGACGAAGCACTCACCGCGTCCGAAGGCGGAGATCGCCTCGCGGGTGGCGGAGTCGAACAGCTCCGGGATCTGCTGGATGGTGCGGGCGACCTTCATCCCGCGTCCGCCACCACCGAAGACCGCCTTGATGGCCACCGGGAGACCGTATTTCTTGGCAAAGGCGACGACCTCGTCACTGTCCTCGACCGGGTCGGAGGTTCCGGGCACCAGGGGTGCGTTGGCCCGGGCCGCGATGTGGCGGGCCTTGACCTTGTCGCCGAGCGAGTCGATCGCCTCGGGGGAAGGCCCGATCCAGATCAGCCCTGCGTCGTTGACCGCCTGGGCGAACGAGGCGTTCTCGGCGAGGAACCCGTACCCGGGGTGGACCGCGTCGGCGCCCGCCTTTGCAGCGACGTCCAGCAGCTTCTCCTGCGCCAGGTACGAGTCACCCGGCGTCGTGCCGCCCAGGGCGTAGGCCTCGTCCGCGACCTTGACGTGCAGTGCGTCGCGGTCCGGATCGGCATAGACAGCGATGGAGATGATCCCGCTGTCCTTGCATGCACGAGCGATCCGGACGGCGATCTCGCCTCGGTTTGCTATCAATACCTTGCGGATGGGCGCCATTTGCGGAGCCTAACCTGTGATGCGGGTTTCAGCCGACGTGAACTGCGCCACCTTGCCCGGTTGTCTCAGTCAGCTCAGCGATGTCAGCCCGCTCCTGCGGTTCACCCAGCTCACCCAGATCGCTCCGGCAGCGGCGCTCGAACTCGTCCAGTTCGTTGAGCGCGTCCTCGATGTCCCGACGGCGGCGCTCGAGGCGTTCGCGCCGATCGTGGATCTGGTCCAGCACGTAGCGGAGCTGGCTCGCCTGACCGGTCGGCTCGTCATACAGGTCGATGATCGTGCGGATCTCCCCGAGGTCGAACCCGAGTCTCTTTCCGCGCAGGATCAGGTTGAGCCGGGTCCGTTCGCGGCGATGGTAGATGCGCGCGGTCCCGCGCCGCTCGGGGGAGATGAGGTTGAGGTCCTCATAGTGGCGAATGGTGCGGTGGGTGATCGCGAACTCGTTGGCTATCTGCGCGATGGTCCAGGTCGGCGGGTCGCCTGAGGTCCCCGCAGCGTTCGCCAGATCGGTGCTTGTCATGGGAGTCAGGATGCTTTACCTTTACGTTTACGTCAACGTCAAGCACGGTGCGGGAGCACGAAAACACGCAGGTCCCCGGTTCTCCATGAAGTCACGCAGGTCCCCGGTTCTCCACGAAGTCACGCAGGTTCCCGTCTCGGTGCCAACGAAGGGCCCCCAACTCATGTTCGAGCTCAGCAAGGACCACGAAGACTTCCGCGCCGTCGTACGCGAGTTCGCCGACGCGGAGGTGGCCCCGCACATCGCCAGGTGGGACCGGGAGGAGCACTTCCCGGTCGACCTCATCCCCAAGATGGGTGACCTCGGGCTGTTCGGCCTGGTGGTGCCGGAGGAGTTCGGAGGAGCCGATCCTGGGCATGGAGCCTTCACATTCCTGGTGGTGGCCATCGAAGAGCTCGGCCGGGTCGACCAGTCCATCGGTATCACGTTGTCAGCCGGTGTCGGGCTCGGCATCAACCCGATCCTCACCTACGGCTCGCAGGAGCAGAAGGAGCGTTACCTGCCCGACCTGGTTGCCGGTCGTGCGCTTGCCGCGTTTGGCCTGACCGAGTCCGAGGCCGGCTCCGACGCCGGTGCCACCCGCACCAGAGCCCGTCTCGAGGGCAACGAGTGGGTCATCAACGGCTCCAAGGCCTTCATCACGAACAGCGGCACCGATATCACCTCCGTGGTGACGGTCACGGCCCGCACCGGCGAGAACCCGGATGGCTCGGCCCAGATCAGCGCGATCCTGGTCCCTTCCGGCACCACGGGATTCGCCGTCGAGGCGCCGTACCACAAGCTGGGCTGGCACGTCTCCGACACTCACGGCCTGTTGTTCGAGGACTGCCGGGTGCCGGCCGACAACCTGCTCGGCGAGCAGGGAGCCGGCTACCGCCAGTTCCTCAAGACCCTTGACGACGGCCGTATCGCGATCAGCGCCCTCGCGGTCGGGCTGGCCCAGGCCTGTCTCGAGCTCTCCACCGAGTACGCGAAGAAGCGCATCGCCTTCGGCCGGCCGATCGGGGTCAACCAGGGGGTCTCGTTCCAGATCGCCGACCTCGAGGTGATGGTCGAGGCGGCCCGCTTGCTGACCTACAAGGCCGCCTGGCTCAAGGACGAGCTGCACGCGGGGCGTCGCTCGGTCAAGGAGGTCAAGCAGGCTGCTGCGGTGGCCAAGCTCTACTCGACCGAGGCGGCTGTCACGGCCACCCGCATCGCCACCCAGATCTTCGGTGGCAACGGATTCATGGA
Source organism: Actinomycetales bacterium (assembly GCA_038236535.1). GTDB lineage: Bacteria > Actinomycetota > Actinomycetes > Actinomycetales > Dermatophilaceae > UBA4719. The sequence goes on along the minus strand of JBBRZQ010000035.1, from coordinate 2,183 downwards.
GGACTTCGCGGTGGCCCGCTTCTACCGGGATGCCAAGATCCTCGAGATCGGCGAAGGTACCAGTGAGGTCCAGCGCATGGTCATCGCGCGTGGCCTTGGTCTGCCCAGCGCCTGATCCCGCGATGGCCCAGCCCGCGTCACCTTCACCCGAGCAGCGCCCCTGGAACAGATGTCAGGAGATGTCGGTATGACGGACGTCCAGTCCCAGCCGCCCCGACCCCGGCCGCCGTCTTTCGCCGGCCCTACCGTGGGCGGGGACCCGCGCGTCGCCGATGTGCGCCGGCGTCTCAACGCCGCTCACGATGCCTCGGCCGCGCCGCCGGACAAAGCTGCGGCGAAGCTGGCGTCCCAGGACAAGCTGTACGTACGTCAGCGCATCTCGCTGCTGTTCGACGAGGGATCTTTTGTCGAGGACGGGCGGTACGCGAACGCGATGGCGGCCGGACTGCCCGCGGACGGCGTCGTCACCGGCCGGGGGACTGTGGATGGGAGGCCGGCGATCGTGGTCGCCAACGATCCGACCGTCAAGGCCGGGTCGTGGGGCGCGCGCACCGTGGAGAAGATCATCCGGGCCACCGAGATGGCGTTGCGCGAGGAGCTGCCCATCTTCTGGTTCATCGACTCCGCTGGCGCCCGGATCACCGATCAGGTCGATCTGTTCCCCGGCCGCCGGGGAGCCGGGCGGATCTTCCACAACCAGGTGGCCCTCTCCGGAAAGGTCCCCCAGATCTGTTGCCTCTTCGGCCCCTCGGCCGCGGGAGGCGCCTACATCCCGGCCTTCACCGACATCGTGATCATGGTCGACGGCAACGCGTCCATGTACCTGGGCAGCCCCCGGATGGCCGAGATGGTGGTCGGCGAGAAGGTCTCGCTGGAGGACATGGGCGGCGCCCGGATGCACTGCACGGTGTCTGGCTGCGGTGACCTCCTGGCCCATGACGACAGCGACGCGATCGACCTGGCCAGGCTCTACTTCTCCTACGTGCCCTCGAACTGGCGGAGCGAGATGCCCTCGTACGTCTCCGAGGAGCCGGCCCGGCCGCTGACCCGGTCGACCGTTCCCGAGATCGAGAGCCAGCCCTTCGACATCCACGAGTTCATCGACGGCCTGGTCGATGACGACTCCTTCTTCGAGCTCAAGCCGCTGTATGCCGGGGAGCTGGTCACCGGCTTCGGCCGGATGGCTGGCTCGACGGTGGGCGTGCTGGCCAACAACTCAGCGGTCAAGGGCGGGGTTCTCTTCGTCGACAGCGCGGACAAGGCGGCGCGGTTCATCTGGCTGTGTGACGCCTTCTCGATCCCGCTGATCTACCTGGCTGACGTCCCGGGCTTCATGATCGGCTCGGAGGTTGAGAGGGCCGGGATCATCCGGCACGGCGCCAAGATGATCACCGCGGTCTCCGAGGCAACGGTGCCGCAGTTCTCGGTCATCGTGCGCAAGGCGTACGGCGCCGGCCTCTATGCCATGGCAGGCCCGGGCTTCGGCCCCGACGCGACGCTCGCGCTGCCCACCGCACGGATCGCGGTGATGGGTCCGGAGGCCGCGGTGAACGCCGTCTATGCGAACAAGATCGGCGAGATCCAGGATCCGGCCGAGCGAGAACAGTTCGTGAAGGACAAGCGCCGTGACTATGAGCAGGACGTGGACCTTGAGCGCCTGGCCGCCGACCTCGTGCTCGACGCCATCATCGAGGCAGACGATCTGCGGGCGGAGCTTGTCCGCCGACTGGCCTACGCAGCACGACGGGACCGCACCTTCAGCCACCGGCGCAGGGGCGTGCCGCCGGTCTGAGGCCACCGGCTCGCCCCTCCGGACCGGGCGAGGGGTCGCGCGTCGAAAACACTTGGCGCTCCTGGGTTCCCGCGCGGACAGGCACACCAACGTCAGATGACGCCCAGGTGGACGGAGCGGTCAGTGCGGCCCCGAATCGGTGCTAAAGTCTTCCATGTTGGCCCAGTCAGCCAGCCGGTCGAATACACCCTCGGATCTACGATCTGGGGTCGATTTGACGGGCGAGGCGGGTCAGAGTAAGTTTGTATGGTTGCCCCGATGCGACGCTGGAAGGTGTTGTGTGGGTGTGCGTCCGATTCTTGAGAACTCAACAGCGTGCCAAAAATCGATGCCAAGTTTGATCTCGGTTTGTTGGGGTGGCCTTCGGGTTGCTGTGGTGGATCGGGTTTTT
>JBBRZQ010000034.1:0-36885 GCA_038236535.1 Actinomycetales bacterium | reverse complement strand
GCCAGGAACTGCCGCTTCCGCTGCACTCGCCCGATGTCGCCTAGCGGGTCGGAGTATCGCGCCCGGACGTAACCCAGGGCTTTGGGACCGTTGAGGCTCTGGCACCCGGCTTTGAGGTTGATCCCGGCCTTGGGGTCGTCCATCGCCTTCTTGACGCAGATGTCGACGCCGCCGAGGCTGTCGACAACCGTGGCGAAGCCGCCGAACCCGATCTCGACGTAGCCGTCGATGCGCAGGCCGGTGGCTTCCTCGATGGTCCGCACGAGCAACGTGGGCCCGCCCAGGGCGTAGGCCGCGTTGATCTTGTTCTTGCCGTGGCCGGGGATCGGCAGATAGCTGTCACGAGGCAGTGAGATCAGGGCCGGCTTGCCGCTTCCGGCCGGGACGTGGACCAGGATGATCGAGTCGGTGCGCTTGCCCTCAACGGACTTGGTGTTGCCGGTGTGGAGCTGCTGGATCTGCTCGGGCGTGAGACCCTCGCGGCTGTCGGAGCCCACGAGAACGTAGTCGTAGCCCTTGGACGCCGCCGGGCGGTTGCCATCGGGACTGGCGTTGACGTGCTGCACGTTGCCCCAGGCGTGGAACGGGACCCAGACCATGAAGGCCAGCCAGGCCACGAGCAGGATCGCCACGGCGACAAGGACCCAGCGGAGTCGGTGGCGGCGACCGCCAGACGAAGACGACGGCGAGGTGGACGAGGAAGGCGGTGTGGGGCGCGACGATGGCCGAGGGGCTACGGAGCGGCCGCCCTTGCGACCACGGGTATCAACCTCGTAGACATCGTAGACATCGTGGACCTCGTGGACCCCGACCTGGTCGTCACGACCCGGCATACGGGCCCTCCTGCTTTGAAGGGGCACCAGGAGCTGCCGGGTCGGGTGCGGCCGGAACCGGCTGTGGCGGGCCGGCCTCGTCCAGGGCCAGACGCCGGGCGAGCTTGGTGTAGCGGGTCTCGAACTCGCGGAACCTCACATAGGTGGTCAGGGTGAAGCTGAGGAACGCGACGACCAGGGCGTAGAGCACCATGTCGGTGCCGCGACCGACCCCCACGAGCCTGGCTAGCTGGTTCCAGACTGACGGGAACAGGATGGACCAGACCGCGAACGCGGCGAACACCAGCAACCCGAGGCGGCGCACGGCCTGGGTTCGGGCGCCCCTGTCGCGCAGGAGCCGGACGGCGATAGCCACGACGACGACGATCAGAACGAGCTGGATCAGGACGATCTTCATAGATGGTGCCCTCCGCAGGCCTGGGGTCCGGTCGTCATCGAAGGATCAGATCGGCCAGGATGTTGATGGAGTTCCACAGCGACTGGCCCTTGGCCTTGGAGTAGTCCGTGTAGAGGATATGCACCGGGTGCTCGACATAGCTGGCCTTGAGCGCGCCGATCTGCGCGACCAGCTCGCTGGCGTGTGCCATGCCGTTCTGGGTGATGTTGAGCTGTTCGAGCACAGGACGCCGGATGGCGCGCAGCCCGTTGTGGGCGTCGGTCAACCGGGTGTGCGTGGTGATGTTGGTGTAGCCCACCGCGGCGCGCAGAACCACGTTCTTGGCGAAGCTCGGTTTGCTCCGCTCGTCCAGGAATCGCGAGCCGAAGACGACGTCAGCCTCGCCGGCGCGCAGCCGCTCAACCATACCCAGGGCGTCCGCGATCTGGTGCTGTCCGTCGGCGTCGAAGGTGACGACATACTGCATGGATGGATCGGCGAGGGCGAACTCAAAACCTGTCTGCAACGCCGCGCCCTGCCCGAGGTTGAGAGGGTGGCGGACGACGCGGGCTCCGGCGCGGGTGGCCAGCTCGGCCGAATGATCCGTGGAGCCGTCGTCGACGCAGACGACCTGGTCGAAGACGGTGAGGACCTGCGCGATGACGTCACCGATGACCGGTTCCTCGTTGAACAGAGGAATGACCACCCAGGTGTCATGCACGCTTGATCCCATCTGTTCAGCCCTCTCGAAAGTATAGGTGGGCTGCTGAGGCGGTAGGTCTGCGCTCGCGTCCATCCGTGGTCTGAGTCGCTGCGGGCAATCGGGACGTCACGGCTTCGAGCTGCCAGGCCTGGCAAGCACGTGCTGGCGCAGGTTGCGGACACCCTGCGTCTGCTTGGTCCGCCAGGCCTTCGGCAGCAGGACCGCGGCGTTCAGGCGTGAGGACAGGTGCATCCGGGCGGTGCGGGCGGCTCGGCGCCACCCGATCGCATCGAACTCGTCGGCCATGGCGGTGAAGAAATCGCGCTCCTCGATGAACCGGGTTCCCTCGAGGGCACGCCAGGACGAGTCGCTCTCGCGGTGTCTGCGGTACCGGAAGCAGACCGTGCTGTCCACGACCAGGCCGCCGCCGGACTTGATCAGGTCGAGGGCAAGCGCCAGGTCCTGCACGACGTTCAGGCCCTCGCGGAAGTTGGTCGCCACCAGGGAGTCCGAGCGCCAGCAGACCGAGGGGAAGTAGAGCCAGTTGCCCCGCATGAGGCTCACGGCCAGCGGCTCGCCGAGAAGCAGACGCCGACCGGACGAGCTGTGGACCCGTGGGGCGTAGACGCGTTTCATCCTGTCGACCAGGCCCACGTTGGGTTGGCCCAGCTCGTCGATCACCTCGACGCCCGGCTGGATGATCTGCGCTGCGGGGAACTTCTGGTGCGCAGCCAACACCGTCTCGAGGTAGTTCGGCATCATCACGTCGTCGGCGCCCATGATCACCGCGAGCTCGTTCCGGACGAAGGTCAGCGCCTTGCGGTAGTTGCCGTTGGCGCCCAGGTTCTGCTCGTTGCGCACATACGTGATGCGCGGGTCCTGAGCGGCGAGGGCCCCGAAGTATCCGGGGACGCTGTCGTCGGGGTAGCCGTCGTCGATGACCGACAGCGTCCAGTCAGGACTGTTCTGGGCCAGGACGCTCTCGACCGCCTGCTTCATCATGGCGACGTCGCCGTAGTAGGGGAAGAGAACGTCGACGGTCACGTGGGGTGGTCCTTCGCGCGGGAGGAATCGGGCATAGGGGGCGCTGACTAGACTAAACGAAGCGCCTGGGCGCACTGTCCGGAACCCGATCAGGAGAGATTCGTGGATATCCAGAACCACTTCTACGGGCACACGGCCGCGCTGGCGGCATACGCGGGGCTGTCCCGCCCGCGGCACGTCGCGGGCCTGATTCAGCACGGCTGGACCACGGTCCCCCCGATACCGGTCAACTTCGGGGACTTCCCGACCGTCGAGAAGAGCGGCAAGCGCACGCTCTTCGTCTGGTCGCACGGCTCACGGGCCTGGGACCCGGCGGGTTCGCCGCGGCAGAGCTTCGCGCTCGGCTCGCCATGGGCCTACCTCGTGTCGACCGACGCCGCGCAGAGGCAGCTGGCGGGCAACCAGGGCACTCATCCGCAGGGCACGTTGATCATGCCGTTGCACAGCACCCGGATCGTACAGGTCAGGGGTGACCAGGGCGGCCTGGCCCAGGCGTACCTGCGCACGGAAGGCCCGTCCACGGTGTGCCTGCATGTCGACGACATCCACAAACCCGACATCGTCAACTCGTGGCATGACGCCGGTCATCGCGTCGTGACGGCCGGACCCCGGCACGACCCGGACTTCCTCTCGCGCGTCCTCGCGCTGGTGCTCGCCTCGCAGCGCGTCGTGGCCAACCGTTTGATGACGCCCGTGCTGTATGCCGCGTCGCTCGGTCGTGACGTGGCGGTCTACGGTGACCCGCTGTCGATCTCCGGCGCCGAGATCCACGCGCAGGAGGACATCCGCGTGTTGTGGCCCGAGCTGCACGGCACCTCGCTGGACCGTGCCGTGACGACCGACCTGGCCCGCAGCGAGCTGGGCTTCCAGCACCTGCTCGGCCCTGTCGAGCTGCGGTCCGTCCTTGGCTGGTCCCGGCATTCGGCTGGCCCGGCGCTTCAGTACTGGGCCAGCGCGCCGATGCGAAAGACGCTGAACGTCCTTGGCATGGGGGAGCGCGATCCCGGCTCGAGCGAGAAGCAGGTCGGCGCCAGCCCGATGGCCTGGCTGAGACATCCGATGTCGCATCTTCCCCGGCTTCTGCCTGCTCACGCCGCGGCTCTCGACCCGTTGCCAGCGCCGATCCCGGTGTCCCGGGTTCAGGTCGGGTCGGAGTGAGCATCGACCGCGCGGCGTGAGATCGTCGACGCGAGCGTGAGAGGTCACACATCGACCCAAAACCCCTCAGGTTACGTCGATTTGTGACCTCTCACGGCTGGGTGCGGGGCGGTCTGGGGAGGGGGTGCCTCTAGGGCTGCTTCTCCATCAGGAACCAGGTCGAGTCGTCGAGCGGGTGCTGCGGATCGCGGTGGTAGGTGAACCCGTAGTCGACCAGCCTGAGCTCGGGGTGGGCGTCCAGGATCTCGCCGGCGAAGTCGCGTTTGAACAGTGCGTGCTCGTGGCCGCGGTAGGACACCTCGACCGGGCTGGGGTTGTAGTACTCGCAGACCATGACGTAGCGCGACGAGGCCGCCACGAGCTTGTCGTAGACGTCCGGAAGCGACTCGGGGGGAAGGTGGATCAGCACGCCCTTGGTGAACGACAGGTCCCACTGGCGCGTCGGGACGAAGTCCATCAGGGAGGCGACCTCCACGGTGGCACCACCCCATGCCTCGATCTCTGCGGCGGCCTGGGCGTTGATCTCGACCGAGTGCAGCTCGGCCCCGGACAGCAGCTCGCGCAGGGCTCGCAGGTTGTTGCCGATGTTGGACCCGAACTCGATCGCCGAGGTCACATCCTGCGTGTGCGACAGGATCTTCTCGAACAGTGCGCGGTTGTTGTCGAGCAGCGCCCCGTCCCGGTTGCGGGTGATGTAGTCGTTGCCGAACTCGCCGGCCCACAGCTGCTCCTGGGGGGTCCGGTCGGCGGGTGTCGTGGAAGTCATGCGGATCACTGTAGGACGCGGCGGGCCAGCATGATCGTCGCGACGCCGGCGAGGGCAGCCACGGCCACCCGGACCAGCGCGACGGCCCCGGATGTGGGCAGTGCCCCTCCGAGGGCGCAGAGTCCGAGCCCGAGCCCGGTCGGCAGCAACAACGTGGTCTCGCTCCAGCGGTCGGCGTGGACGTAGCGACGCAGCCATGCGGTGCCCACGGCCAGCGCGGCGTAGGTCATCGGGAAGCCGACCGCGACGAGCACCAGGTTCTGGCCTCCGGCCAGGAGAGCCACGGTGAGGCCGATGAGGAGGCTGAGCGGGGTGACGACGGACAGCCCCAGCGAGCGACCGGCCGAGAAGACCAGGTGCACGTTGGCCAGATAGGCCACCGACAGCACACAGCCGAAGGCGACGATCGCCACTGCCGGCACCAGCTCGAGAGGCGCGAAGCCAGCGTCTGCCACCAGACGCATCAGCCACGGCGACAGGAGTGCGACCCCGCCGGCGATCAAGGCCGTCAGGGTCGCGATATCGCGGGCAGTGTGTGCCAGAACCGCCCCGCGATCATGCCCCGGAGCGCGGTAGACGATGGGCGCCCACGAGTTGTTCAGGGCCGAGGTGATGACCGCCGGCGAACTGCCGACCAGGAGTGCGAGCTGGATCCGGCCGGCAGCGGGGATGCCGTAGAGATGCCCGGCCAGGAAAACCAGGGCGCCGTTGGCCAGGAAGAGAGCCACCAGGTGAGGTATGACGGGCAGCCCGAGCCGCAGCGCCGCGCGGGTGTCGCCGGGCTCGCCTGCCGGGCGACCGCCTCGCAGGCACAGAACCAGTCCCACCGCGGCGGCGATGGCGTATCCCGCCACGAGCCCGGTGAGATAGCGCTCCGGGGAGCGATCCGGGACAAGCAGTCCAAGCCCGAGCAGGGGGCCACCCAGGGTGGCGATCAGAGACAGGACGACGAACGCGACAGGTCTGTCGAGCACCCGCAACAGCGCCTGGGAGTTCTCGACCACGACGAAGAAGGCGCTCGCGGCCAGCGCCAGAAGTACTGCGTCACGCAAGGGCACCGACACCGGTCGCTCCCAGAGCGGCGACGTCAGGATGACGGCTGCAACGAGTCCCACCGTCATCAGCGAGCCGCGAACCAGCAGCGAGCGGGCGCCGGCAACTCCGGACCGCGCGAGGATGCCCTGGCGGGTGATCACCGAAGGCATACCGAAGCTGCCGGCCATCATGGCGACCTGGATGACGACGATGGCGATGGCCACGACGCCATACCCGGGCTTGCTCAGCAGGCGGGTGACCACCGGCACGACCGCGGCGTTGGCCAGGATCGGTGCCGCGGTACCCACGGTGTAGATGGACCCTCGGCCTAGGACGCCCTTGCTGGCGGCTGCACCGGCGGCCCCGGCTGCACCAGATCCGCCGTTCGCACCAGATCCGCCGTTCGCGCCGGACCTGCCGCGAGCCTCGCTGTCAGCCTCGGTGCCCACTGTTGTCCCGGTCAGGCGCCGACGAATTCGCGGATCAGGGCGATCACGCGGTCGACATCGGCGTCGGCGAGGCCGGGGAACAACGGCAGCGAGAGCTCCTGCGCGTAGTACGCCTCGGCCACGGGGCACATCCCGGGCTGGTAGCCAAGGTCGGCGTAGACGGGATGGCGGTAGATGGGCAGGTAGTTGACCTGGACGCCGATGTCGTTGGCCCGCAGGTGGTCGTAGAGAGCGCGACGGCGGCCGTCGCGGATCCGCAGCGGGTAGAGGTGCCACATCGGGTCTGCGCCCTCGCGGCAGGCGGGAAGCCGCAGCTCGTCGATACCCGACAGCCCCTCGTTGTAGCGGGCGGTGATCGCATCACGGCGGGCCTTGAAGGCGGGCAGCCGGGGCAGCTGGCTGGAGCCGAGAACGCAGAGCAGGTCCGGCAGGCGGTAGTTCAGCCCGAAGTGATGGACCTCCTGGTGCCACGGGCCCTCGTCCGGCATCCGCAGCATCGCCGGGTCGCGGACCAGGCCGATACTGCGGTACTTCCTGGCGCGGTCGAGGACGTCATCCAGCTGGCTCACGACGGCGCCACCCTCGGCCGTGGTGAGGTTCTTGGTCGGGAAGAAGGAGAACGTGGTGACGTCGGCCAGCGTCCCGACGCGCTGGCCATCGAGTGACCCGCCGATCGAGTGCGCGGCGTCCTCGAGCAGCTGCGCGCCGCCCGCGTGGGCGATCTCGCTCAGCGCCGGGGCGTCGATAGGGTGTCCCCCGAAGTCAACCCCGGCAACGACCTTCGTGCGTGTGGTCATGGCGGCTGATACGGCCTGCGGGTCGAGGTTGCCGGTGTCCTCGCTGACGTCTGCGAAGACCACGGTGGCGCCCAGGACAGAGGCGCAGCTGGCGGTCGAGATGAAGGTCAGCGGAGTGGTGATGACCTCGTCGCCGGCGCCGACTCCCATTGCCGCGTATGCCACATGCAGCGCGGCCGTCCCGGAGCTCACCGAGATCGTGGGCGCTCCGCAGAGACGCGCGAGGTCTGCCTCGAAGGCGAGCACTGCGGGGCCGGTGGTCAGCCAGTCGCTGCGCAGGACCGCCGCCACAGCCTCGATGTCCGACTCGTCGATCGACTGACGCCCGTAGGGGAGCACGGCTCAGACGTCCGTTTCCAGAAGCTTGGTGATCTCCTCGAGGGTGAACCACTGGTCGTTGGTGTCCGAGGTGTAGTGGAATCCGTCAGCCACCGGCTCGCCGTCGTCGGGTGGCTGGTAGCCCCAGGCCGCCAGGTCGGGCTGCAGGACGTACCGGTCGCCCACTCGCAGCGCACGACGGCCTTCTTCTGCCGAGATCATCTCCTCATGCAGCTTCTCGCCGGGGCGCAGGCCCATGTTGTGCATCGCGGCGCCGGGGACGACGGCCTGGGCCAGATCGGTGATCTTCATCGAGGGGATGCGGGGCACGTACAGCTCGCCGCCGTGCATCATCTCGAAGGAGTCGATCACGAACTTCACGGCCTGGGGCAAGGTGATGAAGAAACGGGTCATCCGCAGGTCGGTGATCGGCAGGGACTCGCCGGCAGCCCCCAGCTTGCGGAAGAACGGGATGACCGAGCCCCGGCTGCCCATCACGTTGCCGTAGCGCACCACGGCGAAGCGGGTGGGGTAGGCGGCTGCGTAGTGGTTGCCGGTGATGAAGAGCTTGTCCGCGGTCAGCTTTGTCGCGCCATACAGGTTGATCGGGCTGGAGGCCTTGTCGGTGGACAGTGCCACCACCTTCTTGACGCCGGCGTCGATACACGCCTCGATGACGTTCTGCGAGCCGATGATGTTGGTCTGGACGAACTCCCAGGGGTTGTACTCCGCGGTGTCGACCTGCTTCAGCGCGGCCGCGTGGACGACGTAGTCGACCGTGTGCATGGCCCGGTTGAGGCGGTGCAGGTCGCGGACGTCGCCGATGAACCAGCGCAGCCGCTGGTCGTCGTTGAACAGCTGACGGCACTCGTACTGCTTGAGCTCATCACGGCTGTAGATGACGATGCGCCGGGGATCGTGCTTGTCCAGGAGCTCCTGGATGAAGGCCTTGCCGAACGATCCCGTCCCGCCGGTCACGAGAATCGAGGATCCTGACAGGACTGACATTCGGGTCTCCTTGGCTGCTGCGGGGTATACGGCATGATGTCACGGTCAGACCCTGCACACGGAGCGCGCCCCGCGGGGGCGCCGGAGCGAGGACACCATGAATCAGCCAAGCGGTCACCCCAGCGATCGCCGGATCACCATCGGTGGTCGCCCTGTCGGTCCCGACGTGGCGCCGTTCATCATCGCCGAGATGTCGGGCAACCACGACGGCGACCTGGACAAGGCGCTGGCGATCGTGCGGGCGGTGGCCGAGGCCGGCGCCAATGCGATCAAGCTCCAGACGTACACGGCCGACACGATCACCATCGACGCCGATGGTCCGGAGTTCCGGATCTCCTCGGGGCACGAGCTCTGGGCCGATCGCCGGCTCTACGACCTCTACCAGGAGGCGCACACGCCGTGGGAGTGGCACGCGCCGATCTTCGAGCTGGCCGCCCAGCTGGGGATCCTCGCGTTCTCGAGCCCGTTCGACCCGACCGCGGTCGCCTTCCTGGAGGACCTGGACGTCCCCTGCTACAAGATCGCGTCCTCCGAGATCGTCGACCTGCCGCTGATCCGGCTCGCGGCTGCAACGGGAAAGCCGATCATCATCTCGACCGGGATGGCCTCGGTGGGTGAGATCGACGCCGCGGTCCAGGCCGTTCGCAGCACCGGGAACGAACAGATCGTCGTCCTGCAGTGCACGGCGTCCTACCCGGCTGACCCGGCCGACTCCAACCTGCGCGGCATCCCTGTCCTGGCCGAGACGTTCGACACCCTGGTCGGCCTGTCCGACCACACGATGGGTATCGGCGCACCGGTGGCCGCGATCGCGCTGGGCGCCTGTGTCATCGAGAAGCACGTGACCCTCTCGCGGGCCGGTGGCGGGGTCGACTCCGCGTTCTCGCTCGAGCCGGACGAGCTTGCCGCCCTGGTGCGCGACACGGCGACCGCCCAGCTGTCGCTGGGTCAGCCCAGGATCGGCGCCACCGCCTCCGAGAGGGAGGGCCTGCGCCTGCGCCGGTCCCTGTTCATCGTGCAGGACGTCGTCGCCGGCGACCTGGTCAGCCAGGAGAACGTCAGGTCCATCCGGCCCGCCGGCGGGCTCGCTCCCGATCTCTTCAGCGTCGTGAAGGGGCGAGCCTTCCGCTCGGACGCCAGGCGTGGGACGCCGCTGAGCTGGGACGTCATCTAGACCCCCAGATCCCGGCCCGGAGCAGAACCGGCCCGGAGCAGACCCAGCCGGCCAGAGCCCGGCAGAAGGAGCAAGATGCGCATCAACGCCGTCATTCAGGCACGAGTGGGCTCGACCCGCTTTCCCGGCAAGGTTCTCGAGGACCTCGGCGGCCGGCCGGTGCTCGAGTGGGTGGTGCGCGCAGCCCGGTCGTCCACCCAGATCGACACCGTTGTGGTGGCCACCTCGACCAGGGCCGCCGACGACGACGTGGCCGGGCTCGCCGGCGCCCTCGGGGTGGCGGTGGTCCGGGGCAGTGAGGACGACGTGCTCTCCCGTTTTGTCGCAGCACTGGACGCCTACCCTGCCGATGCCCTCGTTCGGCTCACCGCGGACTGCCCGCTGCTCGACCCGACCCTGATCGACGCCGTGGCCGGCGCCTGGGCTGCGTCCCCCACCCACGACTACGTCTCGACCGTCCTGGTGCGCTGCCTGCCCCGGGGGATGGATGTGGAGCTGGTCACCGCCCGGGCGCTGCGCGCCGTCGACCGTATCGCGGTCGGCCACGATCGCATTCATGTCACCTCCCGGCTCTACGCCCAGCCATCGCCTTACCGCCTGCTCGGGCTGTGTGTGACACCGCCGGCGAACGACCTGCGGGTCACCCTGGACACCCACCAGGACATGGCACTGCTCCGTGCCCTGGTGGCCGAGCTGAGCGATGCGCCGCCGGCCTGGCGAGACGTCGTCGCGGTCCTGCGGGCACGCCCGGAGCTTGTCGCGATCAACGCGGCAGTCGCGCAGAAGCCGCTCGAGGCGGGCTGATGCGTGTCCTGCTGCGCTGCGACGGAGGCGGGCCGCTGGGCGTGGGGCACGTGATGCGCTCGCTGGCCCTGGCTGAAGCCGCAGTGGCCGCCGGGCATCAGGTGATGGTGGCCGGACGGTTCGAGGGGTCGTTCCTGGAGCGTCAGCTCAGCGCGGCGCCGGTCGAGGTCGTCCGGGTCGGGGCGCCGGGACCCGAGGGCGGGCCGGACCCGATCCTGCAGGTGCTCGAGCGGTTTCAGCCCGATCTGGTTCACCTCGACTCCTACGACCCGTGCGGGTGGCTGACGGGCAGCTTCGTGCTCAGCAATATGGAGGACGGCACGTTCGGGCGCCGTGCGGCTGCCGTGGTCGTCGACCCGACCTTCGGGGCCGAGCTCTCGCCGCGGCCGCAGGACGGGTCCGGCTGGCTGCTGCGAGGCTCCCGCTATACCCCGGTGCGCCGCGGGGTCCTCGACGCCCGCCGGCAGGGCCCGGTCCGGGACGGTGCCCGCGCGGTGCTGGTGGTGATGGGCGGGACGGATCCGATGGGTCTGGCTCCCGGCGCCGTGAAGCTGCTGGCCCGCACCGGTCTCGTCCTGGACGTGAGCGTGATCGCGGTCGGTGAGACGGCTGCCCGGGCACGCGAAGCCGCGAAGGGATCGGCACTGTCACTGAGCGTGCTGGCTCCGGTGGACGACCTCGCCGCTCTGATGGCTGCCAGCGACCTGGTGATCAGCGCGGCCGGCACCACGATCTGGGAGCTGTGCTGCCTCGGGGTGCCCGCAGCCGTGGTGTGCGCCGTGGACAACCAGCGTGAGGGCTACCAGCGGGTGGTCTCCGCGGGCGCGGCGATAGGGCTCGGCGGCCCGGGGCTCGGCGGCCCGGGGCTCGGTGACGACGAGCGGGCCGCCGACCTGCTGGCGACCGTCCTGACTGATCCGCGACGGCGCGGCCGGCTGGCAGAGGCCGGCCGGCGAGTGATCGACGGGCTGGGCGCCTGGCGGGTGGTCCGGATGTGGGAGACAGCTCAGCGTCAGGCTCTGAGCGGGGAACTGCCGCCGGTCGTCGAAGCCCCGGCCCTGACGGTGCGGCCGGCCACCCTGCCGGACTCCCGGCAGCTCTGGGAGTGGCGCAACGACCCGGTGACCCGTGCCGGGTCCAGGACCTCGGCCGAGGTGCCCTGGGACGACCATGTCCGCTGGCTCACCGAGAGCCTCACCCGCAGCGACCGGATGCTGTTCCTGGTCGAGGACGAGGTCGGTCCCGTCGGCACCGTTCGCTGGGACCTCGCGGCAGAGCCAGCCGGCACGGCCGAGCCCGAGGGGGGCTGGCAGGGGCCGCAGAGCCAGGACTGGGAGGTCTCGATCACCGTGGCACCGCAGCGCCGCGGGCAGCGCCTGGCCCGACCCCTGCTCCGGGCCGGTGAGGAGGCGCTGCTGGAGACGACCCGCTGCGGCGGGTCCGGCAGGGCCGGCGTCACGGCATACCTTGCCGTGGTTCACCGTGACAACCGCGCGTCGGTGCGGCTGTTCGAGAGCTCCGGCTACGTCCCTGACCTGCCGCCGGACTCGCGAGGCTTCGTGCAGTATCGCAAGGCTGCTCGGGTACCCTGAGGTCGATGCCCAGCCTGCCGATGCCCAGACCTTGGAAGAATGCGTGAACGCAGATCTTGTTGTCGTCGGCTCGGGGTTCTTCGGGTTGACCGTCGCGCAGCAGTGCGCAGAGAAGCTCGGACTCAACGTCCTGGTCATCGACCGCCGGTCCCACCTCGGTGGGAACGCCTACAGCGAGGCTGATCCCGAGACCGGGATCGAGGTGCACCGCTATGGCGCGCACCTGTTCCACACGTCCAACGAACGAGTCTGGGAGTACGCCAACCGCTTCACCGCCTTCACCGGCTATCAGCACCGCGTGTACACCACCTTCCGCGGGCAGGTCTTCCCGATGCCGATCAACCTCGGCACCATCAACCAGTTCTTCGACGCCGCGTACTCACCGGACGAGGCCCGGGCACTGATCGCCGGGCAGGCCGGTGAGTTCTCGGGCGACCGCGCCAGGAACTTCGAGGAGAAGGGGATCTCGCTGATTGGCCGGCCCCTGTACGAGGCGTTCATCAAGGGCTACACCGCCAAGCAGTGGCAGACCGACCCGAAGCTGCTGGCGGCCGAGATCATCTCGCGGCTCCCGGTCCGCTACACCTACGACAACCGCTACTTCAGCGACACCCACGAGGGACTGCCGGTCGACGGTTACACCGCCTGGCTGGAGAAGATGGCCGGCCACGACCGGATCGAGGTCAGGCTCGGCAGCGACTTCTTCGACCCGTCCCAGGAGGTCAGCAAGGCCAACGTGGTCGGCAACATCCCGGTCGTCTACACCGGACCGGTTGACCAGTACTTCGACTACTCCCAGGGCCGGCTCGGCTGGCGCACGCTGGACTTCGAGCGAGAGGTCAGGGCGACCGGCGACTTCCAGGGCACCCCGGTGATGAACTATGCCGATCCCGAGGTGCCCTACACGCGGATCCACGAGTTCCGGCACTTCCACCCCGAGCGCGACTACCCGGGCGACAAGACCGTGATCATGCGGGAGTTCTCGCGGTTCGCCCAGGGCAGCGACGAGCCGTACTACCCGGTCAACACCCCGCAGGACCGGGAGCAGCTGCTGAGGTACCGCGACCTTGGCCGGGCCGAGCGGGGTGTGCTGTTCGGCGGGCGGCTGGGGACCTACAAGTACCTCGACATGCACATGGCCATCGGCGCCGCGCTGAGCATGGTCGACAACCAGCTGACGCCCCACTTCAGCCAGGGGAGTCCGCTGGAGAGCGGCGGGGTCGACGAGTGACCGGCCAGTGATCCTTACCTGGGGCGTGGCACTGGCCCCGGCCCTGGTGGCAGCGGTGCTGCTGGTGGTGCCCGGACTCATCGTCAACGTTGCCCTGGGCGCTCGCGGTTTTGATGCCCTGGGCCTGGCGCCGCTGACCTCTCTGGGCGTCCTGGCCATCGCGACGCTGCTGGTGCCCGCCGTGGTGGTCCGCTGGAGCCTGGTCGCGGTCGCCGTCTCGCTGGTGCTGCTGACCCTGGTCGCGGTCCTCGGCCGCCTCGTCAGTGACCGGTTTGCCAGTGACCCGGGGCCGGCCCTGTTCACGTTCTCCGAGCGTTGGTGGGTCCCGCGACGACGGACGCTCTGGTGGCTGGCTGCGGTGGTGCTGGCTGCCGGGCTGGTGGCTGCGAACTTCGTGCTCGGCGTGCGCGATCCCGGCCGGCCGTCCCAGACGATCGACGCCGGCTTCCACTACAACGCGGTGCTTGGCGTGATCGCCTCGGGCTTCCCCGACGGCGGACACGTCGGCGCGGCCTCCGGTGCCGCTGCCACGGCCTGGTACCCGCCGCTGTGGCACGACGTGACCGCGCTGGCCACCTCGCTGACCGGTGTCAACGTCGCCGTCGGTGCCAACGCCGTCGGCTGGGCCGTCGGCGGCCTCGTCTGGCCGCTGTCGATGGTCTGGCTGTGCTCGAGGGTCCTGCCGCATGCGCGGCTGCTGACCAGCCTTGCGCTGGGCCTGTGCTGTGGTGCGATCACCCTGTTCCCCTACATCATGCTGAGCTTCGGCGTGCTGTGGCCCAATGTGCTGTCCCTGGCGGCGATGCCTGCCGCGATCGCGTTGATGCTGATGGTGCTGCGCCTGATGCCGCGATCCCCGAACGCCCAGGACGACATCAACTCCTCCGGCGCTGCCGCGGACGGCGCGACCCTGGACGAGATCGAGGCTGCCGCCGTCCAGCGTGGGCTGGCGGTCGGGCCCGGGCTGAGCTGGTGGACGGTCCTGTCGGTGGGGTTCCTCGGCTGCGTGGGGATGTTCTTCGCCCATCCGGGCGCCTTGTTCGCGCTGGGCATCTGGGCCTTTGTCGGGGCCGTCATGCTCTCGGCGCGGCTGGTGGTCTGGAGCCGGGAGCAGGGTCGGCGTCAGCTGCGGCGCTCGCTGCTGTGGCTGTTCTTGGGCTGGTCGGGCTTTCTTGGCCTGTGGGCGGCGATGAGCCTGTTCCCGGGGCTGAACTCGGTGCGCGACTTCAACTGGCCCGAGCTGATCACGGTGAACGAGGCGATGGGGCAGGCGCTGACCCTCTCGACGATCATCACCAAGGCCCACTGGCTCCTGGGCGCGGCCACTTTGTGGGGCTTCATCCGGCTGCTCAAGGTCCCGCGGCTGCGCTGGCTGCTGGTCAGCCACGTCTTCCTGATCTTCCTGTACATGCTGGCAGCCGGCTCCCCGACCTGGCTCGCTCGCGAGCTGACCGGGTTCTGGTTCAACGACGCCCAGCGGGTCGCGGCGATGATCCCGATGACCGCGGTGCCCCTGGCCGCCCTCGGCATCACCAGCGCGGCAGACATGCTGGCCCGGTTCGTCGGCCGGGTCTCCTCAGACGTCCTGGATCGCCCCCTCTCGTCGCACCGGGCCCTGGGAATTGCGGCTCTGGCGATGCTGCTCGCCACAGCGGTCGTCTATCCACACCAGATCGGCCAGGGCGCGGCGGTCCTTCAGGACCGATACCGGAACCAGAACTTCTCCCACCTCCTGGTCACCGGGGACGAGCAGGCGCTCTACGAGAAGCTGCCCAGCCAGATCCCGGCCGGCAAGAAGGTGCTGGGCAGCCCCTTCACCGGGGCGCAGTTCTCGTCCATCTGGTCACAGCACGGGGTCGTCATCCCGCATACCGGCTCGAACCCGACACCGGATGTCCGCCTGGTCTCACAGAGGTTCAAGTCCTTCATGACGGATCCGGCGGTGTGCGCCGCGGTCAAGCGACTCAAGGTGGGTGTCATCGTTGACGACTCCGACCGGTTCCAGGCCAACGACGACCGGCAGGCGAGCTACTCGGGGCTGGTCAACCTGAGCGGGACGCCGGGGCTGACGCCGATCGGCGAGGGACTCACTGCGGTCATCTACCGCGTTGGCGACTGCCGGAGCTAGTCCTTTCGGCCAGAAGAACGTGCTGCTTGTCCTATCTTGACCCGATCCAGCCACGCCGTGTCTGAGCCGGTGCCAGCGTTGATGGAAGCGGCCCGATGGTCGGGCAAGGCGGGTTGACCAGGGAATCCACCCCAGAACAACCGCACGTAGATCCCCGGTCGTTCAGCGTCCTTAGCGGAAGATGTCCGGAAGAGAGGGTGTCGGTCGCTCGCGTGAGACCTGAGCACCCAGGACGCAGATGATGAGCCGGAAGCCCAAGCCCCTGTTCGCCGAGCCTGACCGCGGATCCAGAACACGGTTCCTGGTCAGACGAGCGGTCACCCTAGCCATGGCGGGCGTGCTCGCGATGGTGCCCATGATCACCGGCTTCCCGCAGCTCTCCTCGCCGGCCGAGGCGCACCCCGTCGCCAGCAGGGTTCGTCACGTGGGCTTCGTCAAGACCTCGGTGCCGGCCCTGAAGGCTGGCCGGCAGGCGACCCGCTCAGAGCTCAGCGGCTCAGCGCCGGACCCGATCACCACCGCCCGGGCAGCCGCGGTGACCCCTGCTCAGGCCGTCGCCGGCGCGGTGACCGTTGTCGGCGTGACCTGGCCACGAGGCGCCACCGCCGCCCGGGACACCTACCAGATCCGCACGATGACCGGGGGAGCCTGGAGCCAGTGGCAGCCGATGGCCGACGAGGGGGACGGTCCGGACGGGACCGAGGCGGCCACCGCAGTGCAGGGGACCAGCCCGTTCGTGGTCGCCGGCGCCTCGAAGTACGAGGTGCGGTCGCTGAGCACGAACACCAGGGCGGCGACCACGGCGACAGTCCAGGCGGTGGATCCGGGGACCTCGAACGCGGACACCGCCCAGCAGGCGCCCGGCGCGGCCTCGGCGGCCACCGCCCAGCCCGCCATCCTCAGCCGGGCCCAGTGGGGCGCCGACGAGGCCATGCGGAGCGCGAGCCCGTCGTACGGCCAGATCATGCTCGGTTTCGTCCACCACACGGACACCCCGAACGGGTACTCGTCCAGCTCTGTGCCGGCCATCATCCGCGGCATGTACGCCTACCACGTGAAGAGCCTGGGTTGGAGCGACATCGGCTACAACTTCATCGTCGACCGCTTCGGCCGGATCTGGGAGGGTCGCTACGGCGGGATGAGCCGGGCCGTCGTGGGTGCACAGACGCTGAACTTCAACTCCGTCTCGATGGGCGTCTCGGCCATCGGCACGTACAGCGTCGCGGCGGTTCCGCAGCCGATGACCGATGCCTTCAAGCGGATCTTCGCGTGGAAGTTCTCGCTGGCCGGTATCCCGGCGATCGGCCGGGTGGTGGCCAACGGCAAGTCCCTCAACCGGGTCTCCGGTCACCGCGACGGCTTCTCGACCGACTGTCCGGGCCAGTATCTGTATGACAAGCTGCCCGAGATCCGGGCCGGGGCCGCCAGCATCCTGGCCTCCAGGCCTCCGGTGATCGTCACCCCACCGGTCACCCTCGTCCGCAGCGTAATCAGGCGTGACGTCGACCGGGATGGTCTCGCGGACACCCTCAGCTACCGCCCCGGCGCCGGCGGCACATCGATCAGCGGTGCCACCTCGCTGCTGTCGAGCGCCACCGGCGCACCGGTGAACCGCGGCGTGGCGATCTCCGTCGGGTGGAACAGCCTGAGAAGCGTGGCTCTCTCGCCCGACCTCAACGGGGACGGCAAGACGGACATCATCGCCCAGGACACGGCGGCCAACCGGCTCCGGATCTACCTCGGCAACGGGCGCGGCGGATTTGCCGGCGTGCTCTACCGGGGCTCCGGGTGGAACGCGATGAGCCGCGTCATCGCCGCGGGCGATCGCAACAGAGACGGTCACAACGACCTTCTGGCGACCAGGACCAGTGGCGAGCTTGTCTACTACGCCGGCAACGGGGCCGGCGGGCTCGCCGCCGGGCGGACGATCGGCCTGCGCTGGGGCGGGCTCAGCTCGATCACGAACGCCGGCGACCTCAACCGTGACGGGTTCCCCGACCTGCTGGCCAAGCGCACCTCGGACGGCGCCCTGCTGATGTATGCCGGCATGGCCGGCGGCTCGATCCGGCCAGGCGTTCTCTGGGGCACTGGCTGGGGGGCGATCTCCCCGGTGTTCGGCGGGGCCGACCTCGACGGCGACCGGTACCCGGACGTGCTCGGGCGCCTCGGTGACGGCATGCGGACCTACTCAGCCAACGCCAGCGGCCGGTTCACCCGGATCACCGCGTGGGGCTCGGGCTGGCGTGGCCTGAACCAGCTGTCCACCGGGGCCGACTGGAACGGCGACGGGGCAGCGGACCTGCTGGCGGTGAACCCGCTGGTCAACGGCGGCACCCTTTCCCTCTACGCCGGTATCGGTCACCGCGACCTCACCACGCGGCCGGCCGGGTTCCCGACGGTTCCCGGGGCTGACCTCGTGCGACTCGTCGGGGACGTCAACGGTGACGGCTACACCGATGCGGTGGCCAGGGTCCGGACCAGCAACACCCTGGTCCTCCTGCTTGGCCAGGCCGGCTCGCGGTTTGCCGCACCGCGCCAGATCGGTTTCGGCTGGAACGGGTTCACTCTGCTCGAAACGGCCGGCGACTACACCGGCGATGGCGTGCCCGACCTGCTGGCCCGCGACGCGGCCGGCGGCCTCTTCGTCTACCCGTTCACCCGGACCCTGACCTTCGGCACCCGGCTGAAGATCGGCGCCGGTTTCCAGGGGATGAGCAGCGTGACCGGAACCGGGGCTTTCGACCGGGATGTCTACGGCGACGTCGTCGCGCTCCGGGCAAGTGACCATGCCCTGGTCCTCTTCCGGGGTGCGGGGTCCCGCTCGCTGCTGGCCGGGTCCGTCCTGGCAGGCGCCCAGAACGATCTCGTCCAGGTGCTGGGCGTTGGCGACTTCAACGGCGGCGGGACTGCGGACCTGATGGCCAGGTCGGGCGACGGACGGCTGTGGCTGTACCCCGGGAACGGCCTGGGCGCCCTGGGCGCAAGGCAGCTGGTGCGTGGCGGAGAGGGGGCCGGGCATGTTCTCGGCTGAGCGCCTGCGCCGCTGCGTGGCGCTTCCCCTGGGCCTGGTCGCGACGCTGCTGGCCGGTCTCACGCTGTCCGCCACCGCTGCCGGTGCTGTCGAGGTCTACCCCCGGCCGGCGGACAGCACCCTGACGATCAGCGGCCACGGATATGGACACGGGCACGGGATGTCGCAGTGGGGCGCGTACGGGGCCGCCGCGGCTCGCGGGCTCTCCTGGCGAAGCATCCTCGCGTTCTACTATCCGGGCGCGACGCTGGCGAACCTGGGTAACCCGACCATCCGGGTGCGTCTGGACTCGGTCGGTTCGGGCACCCTGTACGTCGACAACGCCGCCGGGCTGCGCCTGGCCGGGAAAGCCCTGCCCGGCCCCGCAAAGATCAGTCAGTACAGCGTGAAACCCCTGTCCAGCGCCGGCCGGGTGCAGGTCAGCATGCTCACCTCTGCCGGCTGGAGGGCGTACGCCACGGTGACCTCTCCGGCTGTCTTCAGCAGCGCCAGCGGGGTGGTCGGGGTGCGGCTCGCGGACGGGTCCAGGCGTGCGTACCGCGGCAGCATCTATGCGAACCGGACCTCGTCATCCAGCCTGCTGCCGGTCTCCGTCCTGCCGATGGACAGCTACCTGCGCGCGGTGGTGCCGGCTGAGATGCCCGCCTCCTGGCACGCGAACGCGCTCGCGGCCCAGGCTGTCGCCGCACGCAGCTATGCGGGTTACGACCGGGACCACGCGCCGTCGGGCCGGGTCTACGACACCTGTGACACCACCTCCTGCCAGATGTACTCGGGGGTCCCGGCTGAGTACGCGTCCTCCACCGCGGCCGTGCTGGCCACCGCCGGCCAGACCCTGACGTCTGGCGGCCGGCCGGCGTTCACCCAGTTCGGCTCGGCGAACGGAGGCTGGAGCTCGGCCGGGAGCCAGTCCTACCTGCTGGCCAGGGCCGACCCGTATGACGGGGCGATCCCCAATGGCGCGAACTCCTGGTCCACCACCATCACGGCCGCCAGGATCCAGGCCCGCTGGCCGTCGATCGGCACCTATCGCCAGCTCCGGATCCTGAGTCGGGACGGTCACGGCCAGTGGGGCGGGCGCGTGCTGACGGCGGCTTTCGACGGCTCGAGGGGTTCCGTGTCGGTGACCGGCGAAACGATCCGCTCTGCGTTCGGCCTGAGATCCGAATGGTTTGTCCCCACCAACCCTCGCTCGAGCGCGTCGTTCCCACGGGACTTCAACGGTGACCGGAAGGCCGACGTTCTTGCCGTGGTGGCCAGCACGGGAGCGCTGCGACTGGCTGCCGGGAACGGCGTCGGAGGCTGGAGGTCGACCAGCGTGGTCGGCGTCGGGTTCGGTGGCTTCAGCAAGCTCTTCACCGCCGGTACCTGGGACTCGGACGCGATCTCCGACGTCATGGCGCAGCGACCCGACGGGACGCTGTGGCTCTATCCGGGAACGGCTGCGGGCCCGCTGACCTCGGGACGCCGGGTCGGGGTCGGCTGGGGCACCTACAACCTGGTCGTCCCGGTGGGCGACTTCAACGGCGACGGACTCTCGGACCTGGTCGGCCGGGCGGCGGGCGGCAGCCTCATGCTGTTCACCGGCGACGGTTCAGGCGGCTTCCTGGGAACCCCCGCGAAGATCGCCGACGGCTGGAACGGCTTCACCTCGGTGGTCAGCCCTGGGGACTTCAACGGCGACCGCAAGGGTGATCTCATCGCCCGCACGGCCGGCGGACTGTTGTACCTTTATCCAGGCAACGGATCGGGTGGGTTGTTGCGGCCCCGGCTCATCGGTCAGGGATGGAACGTGTTCTCCACCATCATCAGCCCTGGGGACTTCAACGGTGACGGCAAGGCGGATCTGCTCGCCCGTGGCAGGAATGGCAGCCTGCGGCTGTACCCCGGCAACGGCACCGGCAGCTTCCTCGCGCCCCGGACCATCGGCTCAGGCTGGAACATCTTCTCCACCCTGCTTCCCTGAGCCGCGCCGAGGGCTCCGATGAGCCCTGAGGCGGTGCCGCCCGGAGGCATGTCCGGGTCGCCCGGATGGTTCCTGCAGGTCGTCCGGGACCAGCGCGTCGCGTTCCTGTCCATCGGCGCGGTCAACACCGGCGTCGGGTTCCTGTGCTTCGCCGGTTTCCTGGCCCTGCTGGGTCAGCAGCGCTACATGGCGACCCTGGTCTGCGCCCACGTCGTCAGCGTGCTCATCGCTTTCGTGCTCTACCGGTACGTGGTCTTCCGGGTCCGCGGTCACCTGCTGAAGGACCTGTGGCGGTTCGAGACCGTCTACCTCACGGCGCTGGGCGTCAACTTCGTGCTGCTGCCCCTGCTGGTCCAGCTCGGTCACCTGCCGGTGCTGCTGGCCCAGGCCCTGATCATGGTGGTCACCTCGGTGATGAGCTGGGTGGGCCACAAGCACTACTCCTTCCGGCGTACCTCCTCCTCAGGGGATCTTCCCCAGTGACGGGCACCATGACTCCACGCGTCTCCGTAGTGGTCCCCTCCTACAACAACGCCAGCTTCATCGAGGCGACGATGGACTCGATCCTGGCTCAGACCTTCCAGGACTTCGAGCTGGTGGTGGCCGACCACTCGAGCGCGGACAGGACCTGGCAGCTGCTGCAGCGCTATGCCGCCGATCCGCGGGTGAGGTTGCTGCAGACCGAGGCCGGGGGAGGTGCGCCCCGCAACTGGAGCCGGGTCACCGAGGCCGCCCGCGGTGAGCTGGTGAAGCTGGTCTGCGGGGATGACCTGATCTACCCGGAGTGCCTGCGGCGGCAGGTCGAGGCGATGGATGCCCACCCGCCGGTCGTCCTGGTCGCTGCCCAGCGTGACCTCATCGATGCGCGCGGCGATGTCATCCTGCGTCGCCGGGGCCTGGCCGGGCTCGCCGGCCGGGTGGCCGGGAGGACCGCAGCACGGCATACCGTGCTGGCCGGGTCCAACATCTTCGGCGAGCCGGCCTGCGTGCTGATCCGGCGCGAGGCCCTGCAGGCTGCCGGTGGCTGGGACGGCCGGCACCCCTTCGTGATCGACGAGGCGACCTATGTCAATGTCCTTCTGCGTGGTGACCTCTTCGGGATCGACACCCCGCTGGCGGCCTTCCGGCTGAGCAGCTCGCAGTGGAGTGTGCACCTGGCCCGCCAGCAGTCCGGCCAGGTCATCGGGTTCCACCATCGGCTGGCCGACGACACCCCCGGGCTGCTGAGCCGGGCAGACCTGGTCCGCGGTGATGCGCGGGCGCGGGGGATGGCCTACGCGCGCAGGCTCGCCTATCTGTGGGTGGGGCGCCGGATGCACGCAGCGGCGCCATCGGCGACAGCACCATGACACCCGTTGATGTCGGTTTGTCCGGGATCGAGGCAGGACTAGGCTTCGAGCGTGTCTGACTCGATGGCCGCACAGGGGCGAGCGCCGCACCGCGTCTCGATCGTCATTCCCGTCTACCAGGGTGAGCTCACGCTGGGGGCGCTCGTCGCGGAGATTGCCCGGCTCACCGTGCCCACCCCGACCGCCGACGGCCACCTGTTCCAGGTCACCGAGCTGCTCCTGGTGCACGACCGGGGTCCCGACCGTTCCGACCAGGTGATCCGCGAGCTGGCTGCGGCTCATGACTTCATCCGCCCGGTCTGGCTCAGCCGCAACTTCGGGCAGCACCCCGCCACCCTGGCTGGTATGGCGTCCTCCAGCGGGGACTGGATCGTGACGATGGATGAGGACGGTCAGCACGACCCGGCCGACATCGGTGACTTCCTGGACGTGGCGCTGAGACAGGGCTCCCAGCTGGTCTACGCGGATCCGGTCAACCGGCCGCCGCACAACATGCTGCGCAACGGCAGCTCCCGGATGACCAAGTGGTTCTTCTCGAGATTCCTGACCGGCCGCAAGGAGATCACCTTCCAGAGCTACCGGATGGTGACGGGTGAGATCGGGCGCAGCGTGGCCGCGTACGCCGGCTCGGGGGTCTATCTCGATGTCGCCATGGGCTGGGTGGCCGGCCCCGCCGCGGCCTGCCCGGTGCGCCTGCGCGACGAGGGTGAGCGACGGTCGGGCTACTCCACCAGGGCGCTGCTGTCGCACTTCGTCCACCTGGTCCTGTCCAGCGGCACCCGGACCCTGCGGATGGTCAGCGCCCTGGGCCTGATGTTCGGCATCCTCGGTATCGCAGTCGCCCTCTACCTGCTCATCGTCCGCTTCACCTCCAACGCGACGCCCCAGGGCTGGACCTCCACGATGGTGGTGGTGCTGGTGAGCACCGGGGCGATCCTCTTCTCGCTCGGGGTCATCGCGGAGTATCTGGGCGTCGCGGTCAACATGGCCATGGGCAAGCCGCTCTATCTGATCGTCGGCGATCCGAAGGATGGCCCGCTGGGCCGGCAGCAAGGTCAGAAGGGGTCCGATGGGCCGTGACCGCCCCGCGGCCTGAGCCCGGGCTGTCCTGGGTCATCGGACGTGGGGGACTTCTCGGCGGGAGCCTGGAGACCACGCTGGGGGCGGCACCGGGGGGCCGCTCACGCCGCCCCGGACAGGGACACCGGGCCGGCGGCCCGGGCGCGCTGGTCTGGCAGCCACGCCAGCCGGTCGACTGGTCGGCTCCCGGCGCCGGCGCGGTGCAGCTGCGCCAGCAGGCAGCTGACTTCCTGAGTGCTGCGGGCGACCGGCCCTGGTCGGTGGCCTGGTGTGCCGGGGTGGGGGTGACCAGCACCTCGGCCACTGCGCTGGAGCTGGAGCTGGGAGCCCTGAGAGAGACCCTGGACGCGCTGGCCATCGCCCCGCAGGCGGCCAGCGGGTCGTTCTTCTTCGCCTCGTCGGCCGGAGGGGTCTACGCCGGTGTGGAGGCACCGCCCTATGACGAGTCCTCGCCGGTCCGCCCGCTCTCCGACTACGGGCAGGCCAAGCTGGACGGCGAGGCCCTGGTCACCGCCTGGAGCCGGCAGACGGGCACCCCCTCGCTGATCGGCCGGATCGCCAACATCTACGGCCCCGGCCAGAACCTCGCCAAGGCCCAGGGACTGATCTCACAGATCTGCTGGAGCCACCTCACCGACCAGCCGCTGTCGATCTACGTCTCGCTGGACACCCTGCGCGACTACCTGTTCGCCCCGGACTGCGCCAGGCTGATCGCGTCGGGTCTGGCCCGTCTTCGACAGGACGGGGCGGGGCAACCGGCGGTGGTCACCAAGATCCTGGCTTCCCAGCGCGCCATCACGATCGGCGCCGTGCTGGGTGAGATGCGCCGGATCTTCAAGACCCGCCCGAGGATCGTGCTGGGAGCCTCCGCTGTGTCCGCCCTGCAGGTCAGGGACCTTAGTCTGAGGTCACGGATCTGGCCGGAGCTCGACAGCCAG
Source organism: Actinomycetales bacterium (assembly GCA_038236535.1). Classification (GTDB taxonomy): domain Bacteria; phylum Actinomycetota; class Actinomycetes; order Actinomycetales; family Dermatophilaceae; genus UBA4719. Next base: position 13,105 of record JBBRZQ010000034.1, on the reverse strand, counting down.
GTCGGCCTCACCCCGTTTCCCGTGGGGGTCGCGATCACCTCGGCGGATCTGCTGCGCCGGCTGCAGGCCGGGCCGGATGGCGGCTTGTCATGAGAGCTATTTCCCACCTGGAGGTCTGATATGAGCACGGATACGCCGGACTACGCGGAGCGGCTCCGCAGCAAGCAGACCCTGTGGTGGAAACGTCTGCTGCACGTGCAGGCCCCCTACCACTGGAACCTGCGCCGTCAGGGTCTCGGGCGGACGCTGGATGTCGGCTGTGGGATCGGGCGCAACCTGGGTGTCCTGCCGGCGGGCTCGGTCGGGGTCGACCACAACGCCGGGGCGGTCGGGCTGGCCCGTTCGGCCGGATACGACGCCTACACCGTCAAGGAGTTCCTGGCCGGTGACCTGGCCGTCCCGGCCACCTTCGACGGTTTGCTGGTCGCCCACGTGCTCGAGCACATGGACCGCGATCAGGCGTTGGGGCTGCTCCGTGACTACCTCCGGTTCGTGCGCCCGGGTGGCCGGGTCTTCCTGGTGTGTCCCCAGGAACGTGGCTATGCCAGCGACCCGACCCATGTCTGGTTCGCCCGGGACACTGACCTGTCCGGGCTGGTCCAGACCCTCGGCCTCGAGCTGGAGCGCTCCTCCAGCTTCCCGTTCCCGCGCAGACTGGGAAAGCTCTTCATCTATAACGAGTTCTGCGTGACGGCACGGGTGCCGCTACCAGCCAGCCCGGCTGGCTCAGCCAGCTCAGGCTGAGGTCAGCCGGCCAGAGCCATGCCCGGATGAAGCCAGTTCTGCCGTTTCTGCCAGGTCCGCCAGGTCCGCCAGGTCACTTCGGTTCAGGCAGGTTCAGGCAGGTTCAGGTCGACGGTGAAGGTGGGGCCGGTGGCGGCCCGGACCACGCGCTCGGTGACGCCCGGCGCGAGCTCGCGCAGGACAAGCCCCTGGTCTGTGACGTCCATGACGCACAGGTCCGTGATGATCCGGTGAACGACGCCCTTGCCGGTGAGCGGCAGCGAGCACTCCTGCACGATCTTGAGGCTGCCATCCCGGGCGACATGCTCCATCAGCACGATGACCTTCTTGGCGCCATGGACCAGGTCCATCGCCCCGCCCATCCCCTTGACCATCTTGCCGGGGATCATCCAGTTGGCGATGTCGCCGCCGGCGGACACCTGCATCGCGCCCAGGATGGCGGCGTCGACCTTGCCGCCGCGGATCATCCCGAAGCTGGCGGCGGAGTCGAAGAAGGACGCGCCCTTGCGCAGGGTGACCGTCTCCTTGCCGGCGTTGATCAGGTCCGGATCCTCCTGGCCCCCAACCGGGTACGCCCCGACACCCAGGATGCCGTTCTCGGACTGCAGGACCAGCTCGACGTCGTGCGGGACATGCTCGGGGATGAGGGTCGGCAGGCCGATCCCCAGGTTGACATAGTCGCCGTCGGAGAGCTCTGCGGCCGCACGCTCGGCCATCTGGACACGGGTGAGGGCCATTACCGGGGACCGCCGTTCTTCGCGTCGTTCTTGGGCTGGACGGTGCGCTTCTCGATGTGCTTGTCGGCTGCCTGGTCGGGTGTCAGCGGCAGGACACGGTGGACGTAGATGCCGGGCAGGTGCACCGCGTCCGCGTCGATCTCGCCAGGTTCGACCAGATGCTCGACCTCCGCGATGGTGATCCGCCCGGCCATCGCCGCCAGCGGGTTGAAGTTGCGCGCAGACTGGCGGAACACCAGGTTGCCGTGCCGGTCGCCCTTCCAGGCCCGGACCAGCGCAAAGTCGGTGGTGATCGCGTGCTCCAGGACGAACGTCAGACTCTCGCCCTGCCATTGCATCTCCCGGGTCTCCTTCGCCGGGGAGGCCTTCGCGATCGACCCGCCCGGCGCGTATTGCCACGGCACCCCGCCGTCGGCGACCTGGGTGCCGACCCCGGTGGCCGTGAAGAACGCCGGGATTCCGGACCCGCCGGCCCGCAGCTTCTCGGCCAGTGTCCCCTGGGGGACCAGCTCGACCTCGAGCTCGCCGGAGAGGAACTGACGCTCAAACTCCTTGTTCTCCCCGACGTAGGACGAGATCATCCGGCGGATCCGCCTGGCCCTCAACAGCACCCCCAGACCCCAGTCGTCGACCCCGCAGTTGTTCGAGACGGCCTCGAGATCGCTGACTCCACTGCGATGAAGCTCGGCGATGAGGACGCTGGGAACCCCGCACAGTCCGAATCCACCCACTGCGAGCGATGAGCCGTTGACGATCCCGATGACCGCTTCGGCCGCGCTGGCGACGACTTTGTCCATGCCGGGACTGTAGCCCTGACCGGCCCGGCCCGTCATCATCGGTCTCAGACTTACCGCGGCGGGAAGAACTGGTGGTTTTGGCCGGAAGGACGGGGCAATTGAGTGCGCAGGTCGGGGCGGGCGGATCCTTGGGTAATCTGAGACCTACGTTGTGACACATCTGGTGAGGCAGGACAGGAGACGTCTGGGTGACAGTTCTGCCGCGTAGCGCTGCCCAACGAGGCCGCGTTACCGACCGGGCGAGCCGCCAGTTCCTGCCAGAGATCCAGGCCTTGCGGGCCCTGGCGGTGACGCTGGTCGTCGTCTACCACTTCTGGCCCGGGACGCTCACCGGTGGATTCGTCGGCGTGGATGCGTTCTTCGTCATCTCCGGCTTCCTGATCACCTCCCACCTGCTGCGCGAGGCGGACCGCACCGGAACGGTCAGGCTCTGGGCCTTCTATGCCCGCCGGGTCCGGCGGCTCCTGCCAGCCTCGGTCTTCGTCCTGCTGTTCGTCGCGCTGGGGACCTTTCTGCTGCTTCCCACTGACCTCTGGTCATCCACCGCGAAGGAGGTCACCGCCAGCGGCTTCTATGTCGAGAATCTGTGGCTCGCTTCGAAGGCGGTGACGTACTCCGCGTCCAACGACATCGCCAGCCCGGTCACCCACTACTGGTCGCTGTCGGCGGAGGAGCAGTTCTACCTGGTCTGGCCTGGCCTGATCATCATCTCGTGCCTGCTGGCCCGCAGGTGGCTGCGCGGCCGCACCACGACGACCGTCGGCGGCACGCTCCTGGCTGTCTCCCTCGCGTCCTTCGCCTTCTCGGTGTGGGCCACCCAGACGCAACGGGCCGCGGCATACTTCATCACCCCGACGCGGGCCTGGGAGTTCGGCGCCGGTGCGCTCGTGGTGCTGCTGATGCGTCAGTGGGCGCCGCCGCCGGCCCTCGCCCGGCTGTTCCGGTGGCTCGGCATCGCCGGCCTGCTGGCTGCCGCCTGGTTCTTCTCGGCTGCCACCCCGTTCCCCGGCTATGCCGCGGCCCTGCCGGTGATCGCCACCGCCATCGTCATCGTCGCCGGGGACACCGGTCGGGCCGATCCCAGCGACCGTGCCTTCCGGGCCCGTCCGGTGCAGTGGCTTGGCGACGTGTCGTACTCCGTCTACCTGTGGCACTGGCCGCTGCTGGTGTTCGCGCCCTACGTTCTGCGGCACAGCCTCGGCACCCCGGCGCTGCTGGCGCTCCTGCTGCTCTGCCTGGTGGTCTCCGGCCTGAGCAAGCGCTATGTCGAGGACGCGACCCGGTTCTGGCCGCGGCTGAGCGCCACCCCGCGGGCCACCCTGGCGGCAGCCGCCGTCGCCATGGTGGTGATCGCCCTGGTCGCCGGCACCCAGATCCGGGCGGCCGATGCCCAGGAGGAGCGCAACGCCGCACTGCTGGCCGGGGTCGTGGGCAGCCCATGCTTCGGCGGGCCGGCGATGGAGAACCGCGCCCGGTGCCCTCAGGCCCTCACCGCCCGGCCGCTGGTCTCGACCGGCAAGGCCGATGCCCCCTGGGCGGCCCAGCCGGGATGTCGTGGCACCGGCTCGGACCCGTCGGTGCTGACCTGCTTCTGGGGCAGGGGCACCCCCAGCCGCGTGGTGGCGCTGATCGGTGACTCGCATGCGGAGCAGTGGCGTGGCGCGCTGCACCGGATCGCCAGGGCCAGGAACTGGCAGGTCGTCGAGATGTATGCCGGAGGCTGCCCGGCAACCGCTGCCAGGAGCGTCGTCTTCGAGCGGCGGTCCCGGGACGGTGAGGCCTGCCGCAGCTGGACGGCTAAGGTCACCGACCGGCTCAGGGCCCTTGCCCCTGACGACATCATCACCAGCGCGTACGTCCAGGAGAACGTCTTCGACCCGGTCGACTCCGGCCCGGCCGGCTTCGAGCAGGTCTGGCGCCAGTGGCTCATGTTCAGCCGGGTCACCGTGCTGCGCGACACCCCCACGATGGACCATCGAAACGCGCCGCAGTGTCTGGCCGTCAATGCCGGAAAACCGCTTGCCTGTGCCAACCCTCGCTCGCGGGTTCTTATCGACGACGACATGATGCGGGCTGCACGACAGATGGCGGGTGAGGTCAACCTGGTCGATCTCAGCGACTATTTCTGTGACGCCAGGCGGTGCTATGCCGTGATTGGCGGGGCGAGCGTCTACTACGACTATGACCATATGAGCCTGCAGTTCAGCAAGACCCTGGCGCCGGCACTCCTGCGTGCCCTGCCCAAGACGTGAACCCCTTTGCTGGCTGGGCTGTTCGGGTTCCCCCGGCTGGTCCCTTCGGCCAGAGATCAGGGCTGTTCGGGCGATGAGGCGGACAAAGCGCCGTGCCGTGAGCGCTGTCCCGCGAGCATGAGTTTAATGCGGGATCAATGCGTGGTAACGGGATAGTTGTTTGCCGGTCAGATGGAGCTCTCGCGCCGTGAAAGAGCGTTGAGGCGAGTCCCTCGGAATTCAGCTCCTACGGGAGATGTCGGAGATGTCAGCTCGCACGAGTCGGATGACCGTGGGTGGTACTGCCCTTGCCTTCGCCCTGACGATCGGCCTGGCGCCGGCTGCCGAGGCGATCCCCGCGCCACCGGGACCGAGCCGGGCCCTGCCAGCCGCGCTCGACGCCCGGCCGCCCTATGAGCCGCAGGTCTCCTGCGACCCCCGGGCCAAGCCCGGCGTGACGGCTTTCGCCGCGCTGATGACGGCCCGGTACAAGACCGGCGCGCAGGGCACCTACCGGCCGTGCCTGGGCGATACCAGCGAGCACTATGACAGCCGGGCGCTGGACTGGATGCTCAACGCCAACAACCCGACCCAGAAGGCCATCGCCAACTCGGTGACCGCCTGGCTCAGCGCCAACCAAGGTGCCATGGCCCGGCGGTTCGGCATCGACTACATCATCTGGAACCACAGGACGTTCCGGGTCTACGACCCCAGCCGGGGGTGGGCGGCCTATACGGGCTCCGTCCCGCACACCGACCACGTGCACCTCAGCTTCTCCTGGGATGGTGCGATGAAGCGCACCTCCTGGTGGACCGGAACGGCCACCCGGGCCGTCGACCTGGGGCCCTGCCGGGTGTACGCCGGCCAGTTCGCGCCACTGTGGAGGACCTACCGCACCACTGCCAGCTGCCCACGGCCTGCCGTCGCGCCGGTCTCGATCTACAAGGTGGCTGTCTATGGTCAGACGAGCGCACAGATCAAGGTGGCGCAGCGAATCCTTCGGACGACTGCCGACGGACAGTTCGGGCCGTTGACCTTCGCCAAGGTCGCTGCCTACCAGCGGGGACGGGTCCCGGTCACCGGCGTCCTGGACAAGGCCACCTGGCGCAAGCTGACCGGGAGGTAGCCGGCGTCGACGGGCTCGCCCGCTGTGCCGCACGACTCCTCCCGGGCTATGCCAGGTCGAGCGTGACGTGTTCGGAGTCCAGCCGCCCGGGTCGGGGTCCGACCCCGGCCCGGGAGCCGTTGCGGGCCAGGACGACCGAGCCGTCGACGGCCCAGGCAGCGAGGGTGGATCCGAGCACCTGGGCAAGGTCACCGGCCAGGTTCACCCGGACTCCTTGCGGCCAGTCCCGATCTGGCACCACGCGACTGTAGGACGTCCGGGCACCGTCGGCGATCATCGCCAGATCGTCCTGGGCCGGTTCGGCCAGCGCGACCAGCCGATCGCCGTGGGTGGCCAGCTCGCGGGCCTCGTCCATCGCCCTGGCCGGCAGCCGGCCCGTGTGCACCCGGGCCAGAGCCGCCAGGGTGACCAGGACGACATCACTCGGCTCGGGGGTGGCAGCCTCCGCCGCGTCGGGGTCGTCGCAGACCAGCAGGTCGGCGGGCAGGGCGCCGTCGAGGTCCACGGCTGCCCCGACCGACCACGCCGCGAGCGCCCAGTAGAGGGCTCGCCAGTGCGGGGGCAGGGACAGCCGCACGACCGAGCCGGGGCCTAGGTCGTACTCGTCCTGGAGGGCGTTGCCCGCCTTGGCGACCCAGTTGGCCAGCACCTTGCCGGAGAGCTCGATCCGCTCGCCCTGGGTAGCGCCGGGGGTCTCCTCGTAGAAGGTGACCCGTGGCCTGGCAGGGTCGGATCGCAGGATGTCGGCAAGGATCGAGGCTGGGGTTCGCACCGGGAGAGCCTACGGGTGGCATCGGGCAGGGGTGAAGCAGCGCCTCTGCCGGCCCGCTGCGCGAGAATGTACCGATGGCGGAGCGAGGCTGGGATGACTGAGCGGAATGAGCGCCAGTGCCGGCTCTGGACGCCTGGCTGGCCGCTGGATGTGATGGCGGTCATCGGTGGGCTGAGCCTGGGCCGGGGGGACCCGACGTTCCGCCGCGATGCCGACGGCACCATCTGGCGCGGCATCCGCACACGGGAGGGCGTCTCGACCCTGCGGCTGAGCCGGGTCGCCGGGTCGGGGATCGAGGCCAGCGCGTGGGGTCCTGGCGCGCAGTGGGTTCTCGGGTCGGTCCCGGCCATGCTGGGCGACCTTGACGACCCCACCGGGTTCGTGGCCCACCACCCGCAGGTAGCCGAGGCGGCCCGACGTTTCAGCGGATGGAGGGTGCCACGGACCGGGCTGGTGCTGGAGGCGCTGGTCCCCTCGATCATCGCCCAGAAGGTCACCGGCCAGCAGGCCTCCGGCTCTTACCGCACCCTGATCCGCCGGTATGGCGAGCTCGCACCGGGCGAGGGGGCCTCGCGCGGGCTCTGGGTCGCCCCCAGCGCTCGCGGCTGGGCGCTCATCCCCTCGTGGGAGTGGCTGCGGGCGGGGGTCGACGGCGCACGATCTGCGGCGGTTGTCCGGTCCGCAGAGGCCGCGGGCCGGCTGGAGCAGTGCGTGGACCTGACTGCCGACGCCGCGGACCGGCGGCTGCGCGCGATACCGGGGATCGGGGTGTGGACCGCGGCCGAGGTGCGGCACACCGCGCTCGGCGACCCGGACGCGGTCAGCTTCGGCGACTATCACGTGGCCAGGGACATCGGCTGGGCGCTGACCGGATCCGAGGTTGACGACGACGGGCTCGCCGAGCTGCTCGAGCCGTACGCGGGACACCGGTACCGCGTGCAGGGGCTGCTCAAGCTGGCCGGGGCGGGCCGTCCCCGACATGGTCCCCGTATTCCGGCCCCCACCCACCTGCCCCACCGGTTCCGCTGAGGCTCAGCGGCCGGTCCGGGAGGCCTCGACGCTGAGCAGCTCGCCGGGCTGGCACTCGAGCACCTGGCAGATCGCGGTGAGGGTGCTGTAGCGGATGGCTTTGGCCCGGTTGTTCTTCATGATGCTGAGGTTCACCAGCGACACGCCCACCGCCTCGGCGAGCGCGGTCAACGTCATCTCGCGACTCTCCAGGAGGTCGCCGAGGTGGCAGACCACCCGATGCGGTATCTCGACCGGCACTCAGACCAGACCCTCGACGTCGCTGCGCAGTGCGACGCCCCGGCGGAACGCCTCGCCGATGAGGGCGATCACCAGCATGACGACCACTGGCAGCGGCGTGAGGGTCATCTCCCACGTCAGGGCGCTCGCCCTCGGGAGGCGGTCCGTCATGAGGATCGCGTTGTCGGCGAAGCCCTGGGCGAGCTGTGCCAGGCTTCCGCCGAGGCCGACGATGAGGGCGATCGCGTTGATGCGCCTCACGTTTGCCCGCGTGAAGGGCTCTGCGGCCTGGATCGAGCGGAGCAGCTGGAAGAACAGCCAGGCGATGGCGATGGTCATCGCCAGGCCCAGCGTTCCGGGGATGGCCTGACCGAGACGCTCACCGAGGGTCGGGTCCTTGATCAGCAGCTCCATGGTGACCTGGCCGTTCTGGGTGGCTCCCCGCGGGAGGGCGATGCCCGCGGGGGCTGCGACGGTGTATGCCATGGCCAGGGGTGTGCTGGTCCTGGCATCGACCACGAATCTGACGAGCCCGAACAGGATGGGACCGAGAACGGTGAGGCCGAGGATCACCTTGACGAGGAGGTAGTCCGACCGGTCGAAGGCCAGCCAGTCCCGTCGGTCGAAGCTGAACCAGGCCGGTTTGGCAGGGCCGGATGCGTTGGTGCCCATGGTGTCTCCCCTGAGTCTGTGGGGTGGGCCTGTTCCCGGGGGAAGTCGGCTCCGCCTTTGTAGTTATCGTTTATCGTTGTTATTGAAAAACGATAATGACATGGACCGGAGCTGTCAAGTGATGGCCGGCCGCCCCGGTCGCGTCCGGGGAGCGGGCGAGAGTGGTGGCTAGTCTCTCGCCCCGCAGGGCCACCTCGGTGCGGGCTGCCGCAACGCCGAGGCTGAAGTCGTCGGGAGCCCTCAGCGTGATGGCGTCTCCGTCGAGCTTCCCGGTCACCTCCGGGCAGGAGAGCAGGGCCACCCGCAGCGCCCGGGCAGCCCGGATGGCGGAGTCCTCGGGGACGATGAAGGGGATGCCGACCTGGTGGGCGGCTGCCGAGCCGGGCTCCACGCCGAGCGCCGAGCGGACTGCCTCGACCATCCCGTAGCCGAACCAGTCCTGGCGGCCGGTACGGACCAGATCCCTTGCGCCGGAGTCCGGTTCACTGTCAGTGGGGTCGCCGTGCTGGCCGGCGGCGCCGTGCAGGTAGTGACCGAGGCCCCGGATATGGGCGGCGGCGACGCCGGTCGCCTTGCCCTTGACCAGGTCGGCAGCAGCGGCGACCTCGTCGGCGATGCACCGCTGGGTGACGGACATCATCCGCCCGCCCGCGTCGGTCGAGCCGCGCAGGTCGTCGATGACCCGAAGGCCCGAGGCCCCCAGCGCGAAGTCGGTCTGGCCATTGCGCCAGGGCCGGCCTGCGGTGTCGCTGAGGACAACCCCGATCAGTGCCCGCCTGCCCGACAGTTCGACCCAGCCGTCCTGAATGCCGCTCCGGATCTGCACGGCGACAGCGTCCGGATCAGCCGGCAGGATCAGCACCTCGGACTGGTCGTCGGTGTTGGAGGCGTCGACGCCGGCAGCCGTCATCACCGGCCCGGCCGCCGACTCCACGATGCGGGTCACCCCGGCGGGCGTCAGCCTCTCGGCCACGATCCGCACGGTCTGTGACAGCACGACTTCTGCCTGGGCCGAGGCTGGCGCCCGGAGCCCCATCGCCTTGGAGACCACCTTGCTGGAGATGACCAGGATGTCGCCATCCAGCAGTTGGATCTTGTTGTGCTGCAACGCGGTGAGCATGAGGGCGGCGATGTCGTCACCCTGGCGCACCTCGGGGATACCAAGCAGCGGGGTGAGCGTCACGGGCAGCGTGAGCGCGGTCATTCCCCCGCCAGCGGCGGGTGCCCCGGGGACCCCGGGGCACCTGACGGGCGAAGCTTCAGGGCCAGGTCGACGGCCGCGCCGGCGATGTCGGCGGCACTGCGCAGGTCCCGCATCAACAATGGCCGGGCCGCCACCTCGAGCCGCGGGTCGAACCCGGTGGCCGGCGCATCCGCCTCATCGATCAGCCAGCCGTCCAGGAAGTCCGCGTAGAGGCCGGCCACCGCCTGGCTGGTGGACTCGAGCCCTATCGCCGTCAGGCACGCGTCGGCGTGCCCGCGGACCGGTGCCCCGCTGATCAGCGGCGAGACGCCCACGACGGGAGCAGTGCTGCCTCGTAAGGCGTCTCGCACCCCGGGCACTCCGAGAATGATGCCGATGGAGACGACCGGGTTGCTGGGCGGCAGCACGATGAGGTCGGCCTCCCTGATGGATTCCAGCACGCCCGGGGCAGCAACGGCCCGGTCCATTCCCACGGCGAGGAACTGCTGGGCCGGGACTGCGGCATTCATCCGGACCCACCACTCCTGGAAGTGGACCGCCCTGGAAGGAGCCTCGGCCTCGCCGCCGATGACGACGTGGGTCTCGACGGGGGAGTCCGTCATCGGCAGCAGTCTCATTCCCTGCTCGGGCAGACCCCAGCGGTCGCAGAGCCGGGCGGTCACCTCGGAGAGCGAGAGGCCCTGGCCGAGCCACTGGCTGCGGGCGATGTGGGTGCCGAAGTCGCGGTCGCCCAGGCCGAACCACTGTGGCTGTGCCCCGTAGGCCGCCAGCTCACTCTGGACCGCGTGGGTCTCGTCCGCGCGGCCCCAGCCCTGCTCCTCGTGGACCCCGCCTCCCAGGGTGTACATGACGGTGTCGAGGTCCGGGCAGACCCGGAGGCCGAACAGGTTGATGTCGTCACCGGTGTTGCCGATCACGGTGACGGTGGAGTCGGAAAGGGTTGGCGTGCGGTCGAGGTGGGCTCGCAGGCCACGAAGGAACCGTGCCCCGCCCACTCCGCCGGCCAGGCAGGTGATGCGCATGACCGCAGTCTGTCAGGGAGGCGTTGGGGTGGCGGATCCGGATCGGTTCCCGTACAAAATGAGAGGGGTCGTCGCTCGGCCCGGTGGGATTTGTGGGGGCTTTGTCAGGTTCGAGCGATTCGGGAACCGGCTCGGATATCAGAGATTGGCTTGACTTAGGCTGGCGACACGCGTGTAATTTCACTGTTGTCATTTAAACGGTACCCAGCTGTCATCTAAGCGGTACCCCCGGCAGGTCAGGACAAACGTCAACGCTCTCTTGTTTTCGGGTCGAGGAGGGGACATGCACGAACTGCAACTGATCATGAACGTTGAGCTGATCGATACTACCGAGGACGAACACTCGTGGCAGGAACGCGCCCTGTGCGCACAGACCGATCCGGAGGCGTTCTTCCCTGAGAAGGGCGGCTCCACCCGCGACGCCAAGAAGGTCTGCGTGGGTTGCGATGTGCGCGGTGAGTGCCTGGAGTACGCGCTCGAGCATGACGAGCGCTTCGGCATCTGGGGAGGGCTCTCCGAGCGGGAACGTCGCAAGTTCAAGAAAGATGTCGGCTAGCACCCTCGGTGGCCTCGCTCGTGGTTCCGGCGAGGGCTCCGTCGGGCTGTCTCTGACCCGGTGACGGTGCTTCCGTCGGCCGTCGGGGACACGGATCTCCCCATGTTTCACTCGCACGCCATGGGCCAGCCAGCCGGGCGACCGGTCCGGGTGACCGGCGTGCTGGTTGTCCACAACGGCTCGGCCTGGCTGGCGGCCTGTCTGGATGCGCTCTCCCGGCAGACGCGTCCGCCGGACCGGCTGGTGATCATCGATACCGGTTCCACTGACGACAGCACCGGGGTCGTTGCCGGGCACGCCCGGATCCGCCAGGTGATCGGCGACACCGAGATGATCTCGGCCCCCCGGGAGACCACCTTCGGCGAGGCGGTCGGCCGGGTGGTCGCGCAGATGCCCGCCCCGGCGCAGTCCACGCCTGACACCCCGCAGGCGGCGGAGTGGCTGTGGCTGCTTCACGACGACAGCGCTGCGGCGCCCAGCGCGCTGGAGCAGCTGCTGGACGCGGTCCGCCGGTCGCCGTCGGTGGGAGTTGCCGGACCCAAGCTGGTCACCTGGGACGACCCGTCCAGGCTGCTTGAGGTGGGGGCTGTGCTGACCCGCTCCGGGCGTCGGGTGGGCGGATCGGTGGCCGGCGAACCCGACCAGGGTCAGTACGACCGGCGCAGCGACGTCATCGGCGTGAGCACCTCAGGAATGCTGATCCGGCGTGACGTCTTCGAGTCGCTGCACGGCTTCGACCCCGCGTTCGGCCAGTTCTGCGATGACCTCGACCTGTGCTGGCGGGCTCAGCTGGCCGGTCACCGGGTGATCGTGGCACCCAGGGCGTGCATGCGCGAAGCTGCTGCCTCGACCAACGGCCGACGCTCTGCCCGGCTCTCGGCTCAGGCCGCCCGCTGCCGGGACCGCCGGCACGGCCGGCAGGTGGCCCTGTCCAGATGCTCCCTGTATGCCGCCCCCTTCCTGGCGATCTGGATCGCCCTGGCCAGCCTTGGGTCTGCTGCCCTCCTGCTGGTGGTCAAGCGGCCCCGCCGGGCCTGGGTGGCCCTCGGCGACGTCGGGGCGCTGGCCACGCCGTGGCATCCGGTAGCGGCCCGCTGGCGTTCCCGTGGCCTCCGACGGGTCCGGCGCCGCGACCTGCGAGGACTGTTCGTCTCGCCCCGGGCCGGGTTCGGCGACACCCTGGAGACGATCCGCGAGGGGTCAGGAGCCCCCCCGGTCCGGCCGGCCGATGAAGGATCTGGCAGCGCGCGGTCCCTGGAGAGCGGACCCGCCTCCGAGGAGGCCGAGTCGCTTGAGCGGCCGCCGGCCGGGGCGGGCTGGCGGATCCTGAGCCACCCCGGCTTTCTGGCGGTCATCGCCAGCGTGCTGTTCGCCGCGGTGACCTGGCGCTCGCTGCTGGCTGGCCTGCGCCCGGGTGGGCTGGGCATCGGCGGCGGTGAGCTCCTGCCGGTGTCCGGCAACGGCTCGGGGCTCTGGCACTCCTGGCTGGACGGATGGCACGGGCCGGGGCTGGGCAACGCTCTCGAAGCCGCCCCCTTCCTGCCGGTGCTGGCCGCAGGGGCGTGGGTTCTCGAGCACCTGCCGCTGATCAACGCGGAGACGTCCTCGGTCGGCGTGGCGATCGCCTGGCTTCTGGCCGCGGCCATCCCGCTCTCGGCGCTGACGGCCTACCTTGGGGCCCGGGTCGTCACGCGGGCTCCCTGGCCGAGGGCCTGGGCGGCCCTGGCCTGGGCCTCGCTGGCGACGTTGACCACGGCGGTCGCCAGCGGTCGCCTCGGCGCAGTGGTGGCGCACATCCTGCTGCCCCTGGTCGCGGCCGGCTTCGTCTGCGCCACCCGGGACTCGGCGCGTGGCTGGACGACGTTCGGCGCTGCCCTCGCGCTCGGGGTGACCGGCCTCTTCAACCCGGGGATGGCGGTGCTGGGCGCGCTCGGCGCGCTGGCCCTGCTGGTGGCCGGCCCTGGGCGTACCCGGCTGAGTGCCTTGGTCCTCCTGC
>JBBRZQ010000033.1:0-37458 GCA_038236535.1 Actinomycetales bacterium | reverse complement strand
GCAGCGCGGGCCAGCCCCTGGACGTCGGGCGCACCAAACGCCTGGTCACCCCGGCCCTGCTGGCCGCGCTGTGGGCCCGGGACAAACGCTGCACCTTCCCCGGGTGCGGGAGGCCGCCTCAATGGTGCGACGCCCACCACCACACCTGGGTCCACCAGCAAGACCTCACCGCGACCATCACCACCACCGACGTCACCTGGCACACCTGACCCCTGACAGCCTGACCCCCGTGGCACACCTGACCGCTGGCACCATCCTGTGCCGATGTCTCCCTTGCCGAACCGAGCGAAGCCCGAGCCCACCCTCGGGCGGTGCTGGAGAACCTCGGTCAGCTGTACCGCCACGACCTGTCTGAGGCCTATCGGCTCCTTCCCAATCCCGACGGCACGTTCAACAATCGCCGGCTTGACCGTTTCTTCGCCGGAGTCGATCCGGAGCACCGGGCCTGGCTGATCAGCGTCGCGGGTAGCCTCTCGGGTTCGTCATGACGGCGCCCGCCGACAACGGCAGCACGTCGATCAGCGACTTCTTCGTCATCTGCGCGCTGCGCCGTTCAGGAGTCGGCCGGGAGGCGGCGCATCTGCTCATCGCCGCGAGCCCGGGACGATGGAGCATCGGGTTCCAGTCCTACAACCCGGGCGCGAAACGCTTCTGGTCACGGGTGGCGACCGATGTGGTGGGAGACAAGTGGGCCACGCACGACGACCCGCCGGTGGAGGGCCGGCCTCCCGACAGCTGGATCACTTTTCAGACCTGAAGCGTGCCGGACAGCAGTGACCACCAGCTCCATCGGATGCGGAGCTGGTGGCCACTCGGGTGGGTCAGATCCCGACAGGGACCTTTTGGGCGCGGGCCGCGAGGGCGAGCTCCCGGATGGCGGCAATGTCCTCGGCGCTGAAGGGGCCGTTGACACCGGAGATCACGGCCAGCTTCATTCCGTGCTTGAGGCCCAGCTTGTAGATCTCCTTGACCTTGCCCCACTCGATGTTGCGCCCGACCGTGAACGTCTCGTAGCGACCCTCGAGGGCCAGCACGACAGTCTCGGCCAGGCAGGCATATGCCACGCCCTTGGGCAGGCCGATGTTCTTCATCTTCACGTCGCCAGGCAGCATGATCTCGCCGGACTCGATGACGAGCACGTCGGGACGCTTGGCCACATCCTCGGCCGACAGGTCCAGCGGCCGTGCCACATCGGTGATCACGCAGCCTGGCTTGACCTCCATGATGTCCAGGATCCTCTTGCCGGCCCCCGAAGTGGCCGTGACGATGAGGTCCATGTCGCCGAGGTGGTCGTTCGGTGTTGCCGCCACGTGGACGGTGGCCCGGGGGTTGATGCGTTCGATGTCCTGCTTGAGGGCGAGCAGCTTTGCCGACTCCGGAGATACCAGCCAGAGCTCGTCGCTGGACAGGGCCAGCAGCCTGGCGCAGACCGAGCCGATGGCTCCGCTGGCACCGATGACCATGGCTTTGCCCTTGATCCGGCCCTTTTCGTCGAGCTCGGCCAGCCCCAGCTGGTTCAGCGCCTCGTGAGCGGCCCAGAGGGCGCCGGATGCGCTGTAGCTGTTGCCGGTCGTCACCGGCAGCGGAGCCTGCTTGGCCACTGTCACGCCGGCGTCGCCGACGACCTTGGTGAACGCGCCGAGCCCCATCACCTGGGCGCCGAGCTTGCGCGCGGTCTCGGCGGCGGCGAGCAGCCGGGCGTAGGTGAACTCGGGGGTGTGCGCCATCAGCTCTTTGGGCGTTCCGCCGACCGAGATGAGCCAGCCCTCCGCCTCGGCACCGGTGGGTGACGTGATGCCGGTGACATGGCAGTAGGTGAACGGCGGCGCGTACGCCATCGCCTTCTCGATCGCGTCGACCACCACGGGGGGGGCCACCTTGGTGATCGTGGCGAGTGGCTCGACGACCTCGAAGAACTTCTGTGACAGCGGGTGGATGACGAAGGCGAACCTGCTCTTGCGCTTGGGCCCGTTCGGGTAGAGCAGCCGGGGCTCCAGGCCTGCCGAGACGATCATGTCGAGCAGGTCGTCGTTGGTCAGCGGGCCGGAACCGGAGACCGTGGCCAGCATCATGGCCTCGAGCACTGCCGTCACCACGGTCATCTGGAAGGGCTGAGGGGTCGCGTCGAGCACCATGTCGACCCCGCGGCTGGCCAGGTCGGCGAGCCGGTCGTCGGAGATGGCCGAGGTGATCACGGTCTTGCCCGCCAGGTCCTCCAGCCCGAAGCCGGTCAGCTCGTCGTAGGTGGCGACCACGATGTCGGCGTCCCGGGCGGCATAGTGGGCCAGCGCGTTGCTGATCCGGGAGCCGGGCGCCTTGATCAGTGACTGCACCTGGCCGGGCAGCTGCCGGACCGGCCACAGCCCGACATTGGCGGCGAGTCCGAGGATCGGGCTGGAGTCGAGCCGGGCCGGCAGGTCCAGCTGCAGCAGCGGGTCGGCGAACTGGAGGTTCGGGGTGAACTCGCGCAGGATCCGGGTGGTCCGGTCGTGGTTCAGGCCGCCCAGGACCACGGTCCGGGCGTTGTTGAAGAACCCGGGCATCTCGTTCTGGACGTGCCGGATCGACCACTCCTGAAGGACATCGTGCAGCGCGTGTCCGTCGGTGACCGGAACGGTCGTCGCGGCGCGCTTGATCTGGTCGATCGCCTCAAGCTCACCGTCATACAGCCCGGCCGCCCTGGCCTCCCGGACCCCGGTGACGGCGATCGCGTCAGCATCCTGGTCCCACTTGCGGACCAGCGCCTCGGCTGCGGTGACGTCCCCGTTGGTGCCCATCCGGACGATCCGGAAGTCATGCTCGAGGAAGGTGACGTGCTCGTCGAAGTCGCGGTCCGGGCTGGTAAGGCTGACTTGGACGATGAGTATGGGATTGGGCCCTGACATTTTCGTACCCCTTCAAATGGTGTGTTGCGGACTCCGGTGCCGGGTGCTCAGACCATGGCCGAGGAGTCGATTTCCGGGTGGTCGACCATGAAGTCCAGCAACCTGCCGGCATAGCTGGTGAAGGACGGGCATTCCAGCCCCGTCCCGGCCAGTCCGGACGTGGTATTCACGGTCGAGTAGGTGGTCTTGGATGCGAAGTAGTCCAGCGACTCGGCGGGCAGCCCGAGCAGGCGCTCGAGCCCGGGCACCGAGCCGACCGCGGCCCGGGTGATGCCCAGCGGCAGCGGGACCCAGATGACGTGCTTGCCCAGGTGCCTGGCGAAGAAGTCGACAACCTCACGGACCGTCGGCGGGTTCGGGTCGGTGAGGGCGAAGGTCTGCCCGATCGAGTCGTCGAGCACCGACAGCTGGTCCATCGCCTCGATGACAAAGTCACGGGGGACCAGTGAGACCTTGACGTGGTCGATGTCGCCGACGGCCGGGACCAGGGCGATCGGAAGCTGCCGCTGCATGAACGTGGCCAGGAAGTACGGGCCGTCGTACTTCTGGGTCTGGCCGGTGCGGGAGTCACCGACCACGATCCCGGGCCGGTAGATGGTCGCCGGCAGGCCGCCTGCCATCGCCTTGCGGACCAGCGCCTCGGCCTCGAACTTGGTGGACTCGTAGTGGTTCAGGAAGCTCTGGCCCTCATCGAGGGTGTCCTCGGTGAACTCGCCGCTGAACCCGCCGCTGACGTAGCAGGTGCTGACGTACTGAAGCTTGCTGAAGCTCGGGCGTGACTGGCAGAAGGCCAGGACCTGCGCGGTTCCCTCGACGTTCACCCGACGGGCGATCCCCTCGGCGACGGCCAGGTCATAGATCGCGGCCAGGTGCCAGACCTCCGTCACCTCGTCGAGGCCATCGCGGTCGGCCGGCCGGACGCCCAGCTCCGGCGCGGTGATGTCGCCCTCGATCAGCTCGACCCGGTCGAGCGTGTGCGGGTGGGCTTCCTCGATCTCGCGGACCCGGCGCAGCGCCATCTCCATGTGCTGGGGCTGGACCAGGCAGATAGCCCGGACCCCCTCGCGACGTGCCAGCAGGCGGGGGAGCAGGGCGGAGCCCAGAAAGCCCGGGAAACCAGTCATGAGTAGTGCAGTCATATACGAATCGCCTTCTCGTTACTTTGCGGCCGAAGGCCGACAGCTGAGACACCGACTCCATCACGGGTCGCGATTGGCATCTCTTGTGCCAACGGTAGTGCTGTATGGCCCGGGCGGCGAGGCGGGCCGACCCGAGCACCCGGGGAAGTCCCGACGCCACCACCCTGGGAGTACGCTCGTCAGCGAATGAGGGGAGACATCACACATGGTCGATGCCGAGAAACGGATCGCGATCCTGATCGATGCCGACAACGCGCCGGCGTCCAAGATCGACGTGATCCTGGCGGAGGTGGCGCGGCACGGTTCCGCCAACGTGCGGCGGGCGTACGGCAACTGGAAGAGCCCCAACCTCAAGCCGTGGGAAGACACCCTGCACGCCTACGCGATCCGCCCGATCCAGCAGTTCGCCTATAGCAAGGGCAAGAACGCCTCGGACATGGCGATGGTGGTCGACGCGATGGACCTGCTGTACACCCACTCGGTGGACGCGTTTGCGATCGTCTCCAGTGATGCGGACTTCACCCCGCTGGTGATGCGCATCCTGACCGACGGAGCGAAGGTGTACGGCTTCGGGGAGAAGAAGACACCTGAGCCCTTCGTGAACGCCTGCTCGCAGTTCACCTACGTCGAGCGGCTGGTGCAGCCGTCGGCCAAGCCCGATGACCCGGTCCTGAAGGCCAGCGACACCAAGGACCTGCGTGGCGACACCCGCCTGGTCCAGATGCTGCACAACGCGGTGGATGCGGCCAGCGCCGACGACGGCTGGGCGCACCTGGGCGAGGTGGGCAACCAGATCGGCAACCAGGCGTCGTTCGACTCGCGCAACTATGGCTACCGCAAGCTCAGCGACCTGATCGAGGCGACCGGGCTGTTCGAGGTCAAGCGGCAGCACCAGGACGTGCTGATCCGCGACAGGCGCAGGTCCTGACCCGTCGACATGGTTGCGTCGTAGTCGGCGCGGCCCGGTCGCTGTCGGTGAGACTCAGCCGTTGTCGGCCGGACCTGGTCGTTGTCGGCGAGGCTCAGTCGTTGTCGCCAAGACCCAGCGCGTTCAGCACCCGGTTCAGCGGGTTGGTCAGGCCGTAGCCCGAGGCCAGGGACGAGAGCAGGGCGACGTCGCCGACCTGCCTGGGCAGCGCGGCGTCGAAGTCGGGGATCGGTGCGTCCAGGGCGACCTGGACGACCAGGGGTGCCACGTCCAGATAGGCCGAGGCGGCTTCCAGCCGTTTCCGCTGCGCGCCCTTGATCTGCGGGTCGCCGTCGGCGAGCGCCCGACGCAGGCTGGCCAGGTCGCCATACCGGTCGATCAGGGTCGCCGCGGTCTTCTCACCGATCCCGGCCACCCCGGGCAGGCCGTCGCTGGAATCGCCCCGCAGGGTCGCCAGGTCGGCGTAGGCCTGGCCGGTGGGCACGCAGTACTTCGTCTGCAGGAACTGCTGGGTGACCACGTCGGGATCACGCACCCCGCCACGGGCCGTGTAGAGGACCCGGACGCCGGCCTCGTCATCGACGAGCTGGAACAGGTCGCGGTCGCCGGTGATCACGTCGACCGGCTGCCTGCCGCGGGCGCGGTGGGTCAGCGTGCCGATCACGTCGTCCGCCTCGTACCCGTCGCTGCCGATCCGGGCGATGCCCAGAGCCCGCAGCGCATCGACGATCAGCGGCACCTGTGGGGTGAGGTCCTCGGGGCTCTCTTCCTGGACCTCGCTGCCCTCGGTCAGCCGGTGCGTCTTGTACGTCGGGATCGCGTTGACCCGGAAGGCCGGCCGCCAGTCGTTGTCCCAGCAGGCCACCAGGTGGGTCGGGTGGTAGGTGGTGATCAGGGTGGCGACCATGTCCAGGAAGCCGCGCACCGCGTTCGTCGGCGGCTCGCCGGGGTCGCGTCGCTGGTCCGGCACGCCGTAGAAGGCGCGGAAATAGAGCGAGGCCGAGTCCAGGAGCATCAGGCGCTGGGTCATCCCGCCATCCTTGCATCACAGGGTCGCCCGGGGCTGCTGAGCGCGCTGCCAGCCTGCCGCCGCCCGCTGGTGCTCGGAGGTCAGTAACCTAAGCGGCATGGAGGATCTGGATCGCCGCATCGTCGGGTTGTTGACGCAGGACGGCCGTATGAGCTTTACCGATCTTGGCAAGGTCACCGGGTTGTCGACCTCGGCGGTGCATCAGCGGGTGCGCCGGCTCGAGGAGCGAGGTGTGATTCGGGGGTATCGCGCGATCGTCGACCAGAGTGAGCTGGGGCGGCCGCTGGTCGCGTTCATCTCGGTCACGCCCACCGATCCGGCCGCCCCGGACGACGTGCCGGACCGGTTGCGCGAGATCAAGGAGGTCGAGGCCTGCCACTCGGTGGCGGGGGAGGAGAGCTACATCCTCAAGGCCCGGGTGGCCACGCCGGGCGACCTGGAGGACCTGCTCGCCCAGGTGCGGACGTCGGCGAACGTCTCGACCCGCACGACCGTGGTGCTCTCGACTCCCTGGGAGGAGCGCTCACACTTCGTCGACCAGCCTGCCGAGTGAGTCGATCAGCCTGTGGAGTCACCTGTTGACTGTCGTGAGAGTGCGCCGGCAGCGAGCGGGCCTCTGGTGAGGGGGCTCTACCCGGCGGTCGAGCCCGACGACCACGGTCAGCTCGAGGTGGGTGACGACAACGTCGTCTACTGGGAGTCGTGCGGGAACCCCTCGGGAAAGCCCGCGCTTGTGCTGCACGGCGGTCCGGGGTCGGGGTGCACGCCGGGATGGCGACGGTTCTTCGACCCGGAGGCCTACCGGATCATCCTGTTCGACCAGCGGGGTTGCGGCAGGAGCACCCCTGATGCCGGCGACCCGGCCGTCGACCTGGCGACCAACACGACCCACCACCTGCTCGCCGATATCGAGCAGCTGCGGCGTTCGCTGAGGATCGAGCGGTGGCTGGTGTTCGGGGGCTCGTGGGGTTCGACGCTCGCTCTGGCCTACGCCGAGGCGCACCCCGGGCACGTCTCTGAGGCTGTGCTCTTCAGCGTCGTGACCACCGGTCGCAGAGAGGTCGAATGGGTCACCCGTGAGATGGGCCGGGTGTTTCCCGAGCAGTGGGCCTGCTTCCGCGGTGGCGTTCCTCCGGATCAGCGTGACGGCAGCCTGGTCGAGGCCTACTCCCGGCTGCTGGAAGATCCGGACCCGGCCGTCCGGGAGAAGGCCGCCCGTGACTGGTGCGACTGGGAGGACACCCATGTGTCCGTTCATGCCGGTCACCAGAGCGATCCGCGGTATGACGACCAGGTGTTCCGCCGGCGCTTCGCGCGTCTGGTGACTCACTACTGGCGGCACGCCGGCTGGCTCGAGGAGGGCGCGCTGCTTCGAGGGGCCGGGAGGCTGGCCGGCATCCCGGCAGTGCTGGTGCACGGTCGGCTCGACGTGAGCGGCCCGCCGGATATCGCCTGGCATCTCGCGCGGGCCTGGCCTGGCTGCGAGCTCGTGCTGGTCGATGAGGCCGGGCACGGTTCAGGGGAGCCCGGGATGAGCGAGGTCCTGATCCGGGCCACCGACCGCTTCGCGACCATTGGCTAGAGGTTCCTGCGCCGGTAGGGGCTGCCCCTGCAGGACCTGACAGCTTGCGCGGTCACCTCAGCCGGTGAGGTGTCAGGGCTCGCCCCTGCAGAGTCGCCCCTACAGAGTCGCCCCCTACAGGGAGGACGCCAGGAGCGCTGGATCCGGATGGCGCAGAAGACGCGCCTCCCGAAGGTCGAGCACGCGGCCGTCATAGCGAATGCCGCTCAGATCGGCGACCACCAGGTGTGCCCTGGTTTGCAGCGCTCGCTCGCCGACGCCGACGGTCAGGCCGATCCCGGCAGCCAGGGCTGAGGTGATGCCAGCCCGGGCGTCCTCAAAGACCACGGCCTGGGCGGGCGCCACTCCGAGACGTTCGGCTCCGAGCAGGTAAGGGTCGGGCGCGGGCTTTCCCTGGCGCACGTCATCGGCGGTGACCAGGTGCTCCGGGCAGGGCAGTCCGGCGACACGTAAGCGGGCGTGGGCCACCATGGGGAGAGCCGAGGTGACGACAGTCCAGCTGCCCGGCGGCAGCGAGGGAAGCAGCTCGACAGCGCCCGGTATGGCGCGGACCATCGGCGCGGTGGCGGTCTCCTTCAGCATCAACGCGTGCTTGGCGCGAGCGAAGTCCGCCGGCCCGACCAGCTCCTCGACGGTGTCGCCGGCCGGGCGCCCGGGCGAGATGTCCCGGGCGAAGTTGAAACCCGGCGCAAACTCCAGGGCCCACAGGTTCCAGGCCCGGGCAGCTGCCTCGTCGGAGTCAACCAGCACCCCGTCACAGTCGAAAAGCAGGCACTCACAGTCGAAAAGCAGGTTCTCTGCTGGTAACACGCTGACGATCCGTCCCTCGGCAATTTCTTGATGTGACCATCACTTTATCGGTGGCCGAAGGGGCTCAGCGCATTTCCATGGATCCAGGGGTCGACACGATCGGGCTGGCCAGGCACCGGGAGTACCGGCAGGGGTTCCAGCCTTCAGCCGGAGTAGGTGGCGGCTAGAAGTAGGTGGTGACGCTGCCGACCACGGTGTAGCCGGCGTCCACGACAGGCAGGTACCGCCACTTGTCGAAGGCCGTGCAGGGGTGGGAGATCCCGCTCGCCACCCAGTCGCCGGGGGCGAGCGGGTCCAGCTCAGGCACCTGTAGGTAGGCGTGCTGGTCGTTCAGCGCGGTGATCACGAAGTCGGAGACGGCCCGTTCGCGGGCGCCATCGCGCGACCGGACTGCGTGCGGGACGGGCAGGTCCTGGTCGAAGGGTGCGTCGCGGCGCCCGAAGTCGAGAAAGGCCAGGGTGGATTCGGGACGGGACAGCACCCGTCCCCAGAGCTCCAGCGCCGGGTGAAGCGAGTAGGCGGCTCCGGGTTGGGCGAAGGCCGCGATCCGCGCATACAGGCCCTCGTCGTGGGACAGGTAGCTGCCGGCCCGGATGATGATCCGGCGCGCGGAGATGGGGAGCCGGACTGCTGTGAGGGCGTCAACGACGATCTCGAAGAAGGCGCCTCCGCCGGCGCTCAGGATGACCTCCGGCGTCTCGAACAGGCGAGCGTGGTCCAGGTCTGCCGCAAGGGCGCCCAGGTACAGGCAGTAGTCCCGGACGCGCCGGATCGCCTCTGCGCTGCGATCGCTGGCCAGGGCACCTTCATATCCGGCCACGCCGACCAGTCGAAGGTGTCGGGCCGCCTGAGCCGCGTGGGCGACCTCGAAGACTGTCGTGCGAAGCCTGGCGCCCGTGCGTCCGCCCTGCGCGCCGACCTCGATGAACACGTCGATCTCGACGTCGAGCCCGAGGGCTGAGAGCTCGGACTCCAGCAGGTCCACGCCGGCGACGGAGTCGACGTAGCAGTAGAACTCCTCGCCGGGATGTTCATCCCGATACTCCGCTATCCACCGGATACCAGCCGGGTCGACCAGCTCGTTGGCCAGCAGGACGTTGCGGATGCCGAACGCGCGGAAGACCCGCACCTGGGAGGGCGTTGCCGCGCTGACTCCCCAGGCTCCGGCGCCGATCTGGGCCAGCGTGAGCTCGGGTGACATCGACGTCTTGCCGTGCATCGCCAGCTGCAGGTCCTCATCGCGGCAGTACTGCGCCATGGCTTCGAGATTGTGGGCGAGCGCCTCGCGCTTGATGACCATGAGCGGTGAGAAGGCTACGCCGGGGGACAGCAGCCGGGTGCCGACCGGGATCGCGGAGTGCCCGTCGCCGGCAGCGGATTTGAAGTAGGGGTCGAGGTGCAACGACGACTCGAAACGTAGGTCGGGCATAGGGCTGTTCTACAGGGCCTGAGGCCTGGCGGACGAGCCGTCACTTGCGCGGTGTTTGTTGATGAGGTGTACTAACATCCATGTCAGCAAGGGATGCGAAGCGCCGCCTCCCCGCCCAGACGGCCCTGCCGCCGAAGCCGTCCTCGCAGGTGGCTGCGCGGCGTACGGCCGAGGGTTTCAGCTCCGGGCGGAGACTCCGGCCGAGCAGCAAGGTGCTCCCGGAGGACGTCCGGGATCACAACCGCTCGCTCGTCCTGCAGACGCTGTACGGCGCGAGCCCGCTGAGCCGCGCGGACATCGCCCGGCTCACCAGCCTCACCAGGGTGACAGTCTCCGACCTGGTGGCCGGGCTGATCACCGAGGGCCTCGTCGTCGAGATCGGCCAGCGCGAGGACCCCCGACCGGGCAAGCCGGCCACCTTGCTCGATATCAACCGCGGCGCCTTCCAGATCGTCGGCCTCGACCTCAGCGACGACTCCACCCTGCGCGGCGCGGTGCTTGACCTGTCCGGCACGATCCTGGAACGTGAGCAGGCTCCGCTCGGAGGCAGCACCGGCAGCGAGGCCACGGCGAAGGTGATCGCCCTGGCCGAGAGGCTGGTCGCCCGGACGACCCGGCCCATCCTTGGTATGGGGATCGGCTCACCGGGGGTGGTCAACCTCGCCGGCGTGGTGCTCCGTGCCCCGAACCTGGGCTGGAACAACGAGCCGCTCCAGGACACTCTGGCGACCCGCTTCGGCATCCCGGTGATCGTCGGGAACGACGCGCGCGCGGCGGTGCTGGCCGAGCACAGCTTCGGCGGGGGAGAGGGCGACCTGATGCTGATCAAGATCGGTCATGGCGTCGGCTCGGGCCTGCTGCTGAATGGGAGCCTGCTCCTCGGCAGCCTGGGGGCGGCCGGCGAGATCGGCCATGTCGTGGTCGGGACCCAGGGCGGCGCCGAGTGCGCCTGCGGCAAGTTCGGCTGCCTCGAGACCTGGCTGGCCGCCCCGAGACTGCACGCGAGGATTGCCGCCGCCAGGGTCTTCGACACCGGCCGGCCCTCGCCCGCGGTGGCAGAACCGATCCTTCGCGAGGCGGGCCGAAACCTCGGTATCGCCCTCGCGCCCGTGGTCGCCGCGCTGAACCTCACTGAGATCGTGCTGAGCGGCCCGGTGGACCTGCTGGCCGGCCCGCTCGTCGAGGCCACCAGCCAGACCATCCGCGACCGGACGATGGCCCAGATCCACGGTGATCTGACGTTACGGATGACCACGCTCGGTGACGACATTGTCATTCGCGGTGCCGCCGTGATGGTGCTGTCCGGGCAGCTCGGCGTCTCCTGAGATCGGTGAGATATCCCTGACTGCAACGGTCCCGAGGGCAGATTCCCAAGAGCAGATACCCATAGGAATGGAGAGCCCAGCCTCATGCTGATTCCGCACCCCACCACGATGATGAGCACCGACGGCGAGTTCGAGCTCAACGGGACGACGGCCATCGCCGCCCAGGACTCCCTGACGGGGGTATCGGCCTGGCTGCAGGGCGCCCTGCGCCCGCCGACCGGTCTGCCGCTGGGTGAGAGCCCGGACGGCGCCATCCGCCTGGAGCTGGATCCCGCGCTGGGCGCTGAGGCCTTCCGGCTGGCCGTGAGGCCCGAAGGCATCCGCATCGAGGGGGGCGACCTGGCCGGGGTCTTCTATGGCTGCCAGGCCCTCCTCCAGCTGCTCCCGCCGGCGGTATTCCGGCGGGCCAGGGTGAGCGGGGCTCGCTGGGTGGTCCCGGGCGTCCAGATCCAGGACGCTCCGCGGTTCGCCTGGCGCGGCGCCATGCTCGACGTGGTGCGCCACTTCATGCCGAAGCACGATCTGCTGCGCTTCATCGACCTGATGGCGATGCACCGGCTCAACGTCCTGCATCTGCACCTGACCGACGACCAGGGCTGGCGGATCGAGATCCGCCAGTTCCCGCGGCTGACCGAGGTCGGCGCCTGGCGCCGGGAGAGCCAGGTCGGCGGGCCGCATGACGCCCCGGGCGACGGGCGGCCCCATGGAGGCTTCTACAGCCAGGACGACATCCGCGAGATCGTTGCCTACGCGGCCGGGCGGTTCATCACGGTGGTCCCCGAGATCGAGTCGCCAGGGCATGTCCAGGCTGCGATCGCCGCCTACCCGGAGCTCGGGGTCAGTGCTGAGCCGCTGGAGGTGTGGACTCGCTGGGGCATCAACCCCAACGTGCTGAACGTGCAGGAGAGCACGGTCGACTTCTTCACGGCCGTCCTTGACGAGGTCATGGAGCTGTTCCCCTCGCCGTACATCGGGGTGGGTGGCGACGAGTGCCCCAAGGATCAGTGGCGGGCCGACGCAGGCACCCAGCAGCGGATGGCCGACCTTGAGGTGGGCGACGAGGACGCGTTGCAGAGCTGGTTCATCCAGCGGCTGGACCAGTACCTGACCCAGCATGGCCGCCGGTGCTTCGGCTGGGACGAGATCCTCGAGGGCGGGCTGGCACCGGGGGCCACCGTTGCCTCCTGGAGGGGAATGACGGGGGCGATTGCCGCGGCGCGAAGCGGCCACGACGTGGTGGCCTGCCCTGACAACCAGGTGTACCTGGACTACCGGCAGTCCGACTCGCCGGCTGAGCCGATACCGGTGGGCATCGTGCTGACGGTGCGCGACGTCTACGAGTTCTCGCCGATCCCGGCCGAGCTGACGCAGCAGGAAGCGAGGCAGGTGCTGGGAGGTCAGGCCAACATCTGGACCGAGCACATGGACTCGCCGCGGACGGTGGACTTCTTTGCCTTTCCGCGGCTGTGCGCGCTGGCCGAAACGCTATGGAGCGCCACAGAACCCGGGTATGACGACTTTGCGGCGCGGCTTCCCGAGCATCTCGCCCGGCTGGAGGCCGCCGGCGTTGAGTACCACCAGCCGTCCGGCCCGCTGCCCTGGCAGAGGCGTCCCGGAATCGCTGGCCGTCCCAGCACGCGCGAGGAGCGGGCCGAGTACATGGCCCGGGTGGTGGCCAATATCGGCGAATGAGCGCTGTCCGTGGCGCCGGCCATCGGCACCACCCCGGCGGTACGCCGATCGTTTCCCCGCCGACGACGATCCTTCGTCGCCACAGGGCAGGACGAGGTGCGGCCCGCTCAGACGAGGACCGTTGACCGCCAGCGTGACTGGCCGCGATCTGGTGGGCCTTCGGTGCCCAGCAGGGAGGCGCCGATGGCGGCCACGGGAACGCCGGCTGGGGCCAGCTCGACCCGGTCGGCCAGGTTCATCGACCTCAGGAAGGGTGAGCCGGCGGCCTGTGCGGTCAGCGCTGAGCGCACCACCTGAAGCAGGGGCTCGCCGAGCGCTGAGACCCCGCCGCCGATCATGACGCGTTCCACATCGCAGGTGAGCACCAGGAGTCGCACTGCTGCAGCCACGGCTCCGGCGAAGGCTCCCCGGATCCGGAGGGCGTTCACGTCACCGGCGGCGGCGGCGTCGAAGAGCTCTGCCGGCGCCGGTCGTCCGGTCCGGCCCGGCCACGCGATGTCCAGCGCAGTGCCCGAGGCGTACTGCTCCAGGCAGCCACGCTGACCGCACGGGCAGGCCAGCCCGCCGGGCACCACGGGGATGTGGCCGATCTCGCCGGCTGTCCCGGTGTGCTCACGACGGACGACGCCGTCGAGCACCAGACCGGCCGCGACCCCGGTCCCCAACGCGAGGAAGGCCAGGTCGACGACAGCGGGCCGCCCGGACTCCTGCGCCAGCAGGTGCGCGGCCCCCAGTGCCGCCGCGTTCAGGTCGTTGTCAACCCGAACAGGCACTCCTGCCAGCCGGGTCGAGAGCAGCGAGCCGAGCGCCACAGATCCGTCGATCCCGAGGTTGACGGCTTGCTCGACGGCGCCGGTCACCGGGTCCACCACACCGGGAACCCCCATCCCCACCGCCGTCAGGCTCGCAAGAGGGAGACCGGCCACCGTGACCAGACGCTCGACGGCCCGGGCTGCGGTCTCGACGACACCATCGCATCCCCTCCGCGTCGCCAGCCGTACGGTGTGCAGCACCCGCCCGTCGATGTCGACCAGGACGCCGAGGACCTTGGTGCCACCGACATCCAGTCCGACGGAGGCCCGGTCGACGGACAGCCGGCCGGCGTTCCCCGCGGACAACTGTGTGGCGGTCGCGGGGGTTGTCACGCCGGCCATTGCCGCCTGCCTCTCGTGGGATTTGTTAGTAGACCTACCTTACAAGTCGAACGGCATCCTGCCAGCCAACATGCATTCCGCGCCCGATATGAGAGGCAGAGGCTGCCGGTTTGACTTTTGTTTGTAAGGGAAGTGTACTGACTGGACGAAGCGCGCGTTGAAGAGTCACGAGGCCCTTGAGGCCATCCGGCGGGAGGTGAGCACATGATGCGCCCCGCCTGCGCAGATGTCGGCTCCCTCGAGCGTGACCATGAGCGGTTTGGCCCACCATCCGAAGTCACGTCACGGTCACGTCACGCGGCAACCCGCGATCAGCGGCATACCCGCGTTCAACAGAGGAGATAACTTGCGTCCTTCACGTTCCATGCTGATAGGTGCGATCGGCACCGTGGCGACTCTGGTCCTGACCGCCTGCGGAGGCAGCACGGCAAGCAGCACCGACACGACGGGCAGCCAGACGATCGGCACGCCGGCCGGCGCCGGAAAGACCATCACGGTCTGGGCGATGAAGGGCGACCTCAGCAACGAGACCCTCGCCGCGATCAACGCCAAGTTCACCAAGGACACCGGCGCCAAGGTCAACCTGCAGGTTCAGGCCTCCTGGGAGAACATCACCACGAAGGTCACCACCGCGCTGGCCACCTCTAACCCGCCCGACGTCTTCGACCTTGGCAACACCCAGATCCCCGGGTATGCCGCGAACGGCGGGCTGCTCGACCTGACGCCCTACAAGGCGGAGCTGCAGCAGGGCAACACCTGGCTGACCGGCCTCGAGCTGCCGGCCACCGTCGAGGGCAAGCTCTACGGTGTGCCGACCTTCGCCGGAGACCGCGCGATCGTCTACAACAAGAAGGTCTGGGCGGCTGCCGGCGTGACCGCGGTGCCGACCACCTTCGAGCAGCTCACCGCCGCCCTGGACAAGGTCAAGGCCGCGAATACCGCTCCGGACTTCTCCGCCTTCTACCTGCCGGGCGAGTACTGGTACGCGGCCATGCAGTGGGTCTGGGACGCGGGCGGCGACATCGCGAAGCTGGAGAACGGCAAGTGGACGGCCGGCCTGTCCAGCCCAGAGGCGCAGAAGGGCCTGAACGACTTCAAGACGTTCCAGAACACGTACTCCAGTGCGGCGTCACGGTCGGTCGACATCCACAAGCCGGAACACACGCAGCTCTTCGCGGACGGCAAGACGGCCACGATCCTGGGCATCCCCACCGAGCTGGCCACGATCAAGGCGGCCAACCCGAAGATCACTGACGCCGACCTCGGCACCTTCCCGTTCCCGGGCAAGTCGGGCAAGACTCAGCCGGTCATGATCGGTGGCTCCGACTGGGGCATCGCGGCCAAGAGCCAGAACCAGAAGCTGGCCCTGGCGTGGACCAAGATCGCGGCCAGCCCGGACATCCAGAACAACTACGTGTTCGCCAAGGATGGCTGGATCCCGAACAGCGTCGAGTACGTCAAGGCAGCCCAGAAGACGGGCCTCTCGCCGCTGATCTCGGGCTTCTTCGCCGCTGCGCTCACCTCGAAGTCCACCCCGGCGGCAGCCAACTGGCCGGCCATCGAGGGCGACCTCAGCATCAACACGTTCTTCTCCTCGATCGTCCTGGGAACCAAGTCCCCGGCGGACGCGGCCAAGGGCTTCGACTCCCATATCAACTCCGTGCTGAACGGCAAGTAGCCTCGCCCTCCACCAGGCCTTCACCAGGCCTCTCACCAGGCCTCTCACCGGGCCCCGACCCAGAAGGCACTCATGAGCTCCACCACTCTGCCAGTCCTTTCTGGCGAGGATCTGGCTGCCGCGGCGACCCCGCGGCAGCCAGAGCGGCCTCGCCCCCGACCACGCAGGAAGCGGAACTTCACGCCGCTGTGGCTGCTCAGCCCGGCTGCGCTGGTGCTGCTGACGATCACCGTCGCGCCGATCGTCCTGCTGGTCTTCCTGTCGACGACCGACTACGGCCGCCGGTCGCTGTTCACGGGGGAGTTCGCCGGGGTCGGCCTCAGCCAGTACAAGGCGATCTTCACCGACCCGGACTTCTTGTGGGCCCTGGTCCGGACGGTGCTGTTCTCGGCCGCCCTGGTCGCCGGAAGCGTCGCGATCGGGATGGCGATCGCCGACCTGCTGACCCGTCTGGCCACCGGGATGCGGTACCTCGTGACGGTCGTCCTGATCTTTGCCTGGGCGGTGCCCAACGTGGCGTCCTCGCTGGTCTGGGACTGGCTGTTCCAGCCCGGCTACGGAGTCGTGAACTGGCTGCTGACCCAGACGCACCTGTTCGGTGACCTGACCAATGTCAGCTGGTCCGAGGACCCTGTGCTGGCCTACCTGTCGATCTGGCTTCTGATCGTGTGGCAGGCGGTGCCGTTCATCGCGCTGACGCTGAACGCCGCGCAGACCCAGGTGCCGCTGGAGTACCTCGAGGCGGCGCGGCTCGACGGAGCCACCGAGTGGGGCACCTACTGGAAGGTGACGGTTCACTTCCTCAAGCCGACCCTGCTGCTGATCACGGTCCTGTCGGTCATCTGGGACTTCAACGTCTTCAACCAGATCTGGCTGGTCTCTCAGGGCGGTCCGGACAATGCGACCTCGACACTGGGCATCTGGACGTACAAGACCGCGTTCGTCGGCTTCCATCTGGGTGAGGGTGCCGCGATCGCCGTGGTGACCACAGTCCTGCTGATGGCCTTCACCGCGTACTACATCCGCAACCTGGTTCGCTCGGGGGAAGACCTGTGACCACGACGACGTCTCAGCAAGAGCAGTCCACCCGGATTGAGCAGCCGGCCGACGTGCGACCTCACCAGCGCGGGAGGCGACGCCGTCGGTTGCACCTGGGCGCCAACATCACGGCGCTGGTCTTCAGCATCATCTGGGCGTTCCCGGTGTACTGGATGATCAACACGGCGTTCAAGTCGCGGCCGGAGGTGATGACGGCCACCCCGGTGTTCGTCTCGAAGCACCCCACGATCTCCAACTTCACCTCGGCGTTCACCCAGTCGGACTTCCTGGTCGACCTTCGCAACAGCGCCATCGTCGTGCTCAGCGCGGTGGTCCTCTCGATCGTGCTGGGGGCCCTGGCCGCTGCTGCGCTCTCGCGATTCCACTTCCGGGGGCGGCGCACGATCATGGTGCTGATCCTGGCCGTGCAGATGCTGCCGGGCACGGCCCTGCTGATCCCGACCTTCCTGGTCTTCAACGAGCTCAACCTGCTCGGCACCTACTTCGGCCTCATCCTCGCCTATGTCGCCACGGTGCTGCCGTTCTCGATCTGGGTGATGCGAGGCTTCTTCGTCGCCATCCCGTTCGAGCTCGAGGAGGCGGCGATGATCGATGGCGCCGGGAGCTGGCGCATCCTACGGAGCATCCTGTTCCCGCTCGTGATGCCCGGGGTGATCGCCACGAGCATCTTTGCGTTCATCACGGCCTGGAACGACTATCTGGTGGCCTACACCTTCATGAAGGACCAGGACATGTACACGTTGCCGATCTGGCTGGCGTCCTTCTCGAACCCCGTCACTGGCACGGACTTCGGCGGGCAGATGGCGGCCTCGGTGCTGTTCTCGCTGCCGGTCGTGATCTTCTTCCTGCTCATCCAGCGTCATCTCGTAGCGGGTATGTCGGCCGGAGCTGTCAAAGGCTGACTTCGAATGCGGCGAGCCGTTCAGCCGCAGTAAGACGACGATCGACCGCTGGCGACCTCCCCCGGTGCCCGCCTTGCGGTCGGTGTCGGGCGAACGTCACGTGGCGGTCATGATCCAGCTGGTGACCACGAGGGACACTCCGGACCGACAGCGCCGGGCAAGGTCACAGTGACGGGGCGAGCCCATCCACGATCGGACCGAGCACTGTGAGCAGGGCATCCTTGGCGTCGTCGGGAACCCAGTAGGAGAATGCGAGAGCCAGATCGACGCCGCTGGCTCGGCTTTGCGCGATCGTCCCGGTGCCCTCGAAGTCGCCGTACCGGGCGGCCAGGATGCGGGTGCCGGCGTCGTTGTCGCCGAGGTCCCACACCGCGTGAGAGCCGATGAAGCGGGCAACGGTCACGGCCGAGGTGACGAACCCGCCCGCGCCGGACGCGACCTCGGTGAGGAAGGTCCCACCGTAGGCCGCCGCCGCCCACGGACCGGTGACGTCAAGCATCGACGGCGCGGCGCCTGAGGAGTCGTAACCGGCCACCTCACCCGGCAGTCGCGCGCCGGTGGCGGTGTTGCCGATGGCAATGTCCGGCGTGATCCCCAGCGGCGCGAGGAGGCGGCCATTCAGGTAGCCGGCGAGATCGGAGTCTGGCGCCTTCTGTTGCAGCAACCGGGTCAGCAAGAAGAACGCGACGTTCGAATAACCGACGGCGCCTGCCGGAATCGCTCCGCCCGGGTCGCCGTCCATCGGCATCCCGGCGATGTACTGCACGACGTCGTCGAGCGTCGGCGGCCCGCTTCGGCCAGCGGCGAGGGAGATGTCGCGGAAGGTCGTGAGGCCGGTGCCGCCGTCCGCACGGGTACCCCAGAGGTCTCGCTTGAGGCCGCTGCGGCGCGTTGCTGCGAAGCGAGGCGTGACCAGCCGCAGCCGTGTATCGATGGTGCCGCCGGCCGGGAGCGTCGAGGTCACCCCGAGCAAGTCGACAATCGACGAATCGAGCCCGAACACGCCGTCGTCGTGCAGTGCGCGCGTGGCGGCGGAAGCGAAGATCTTGGACACGCTCGCCTGCCTGAACAGGCTGTCGGGCTGGGTGAGGGGGTAGCCCGGCTCGGCCCACGTGTAGCCGCGCGACAGGTGCAGCGTTCCTGCCTTCGCCAGGGCGAACGACGCCGAGCGCACACCGAATCGGCGCATCACGTCGGCGATGCCCGAGTCGATCTGCGCCGCCGATTCCGGTGACGGGCCAGGCTCACCAACGGTCATGCTCCACTGCCGCGGCAGCGGCTGTTCCTGCTTCGCGAACACCGCCGCGTACTGCTTGGCGGCACCGTTACCCCCGGCCTCGACGACGATCGGTCGGCGTCCTAGCTGTTGTTGCCGGTCGAACTCAGCCTGATACTCATTCGCGTCGATGCGGTGCCGGGCAGCAAACGGTCCGACCTGATCGTCGCGGAAGACCGACAACACCGTCCCATCCGGGCCGACGCCCAACGAAGCGGGACGCAGTCCGCCGGCGCTGAGCGCGTCGAACACCAACTGGTGGAAGTCGGCCGTGCCGAACCACCACGACCAATGCACCGCCTCTCGGTTCTGCCACCACACGCCGGCATAGCGACGATCATCGGCCGGCCCATACACGGCGAGGCAGCGAGGCAGATGCCCCGAGGC
The DNA here is from genome assembly GCA_038236535.1 of Actinomycetales bacterium. GTDB lineage: Bacteria > Actinomycetota > Actinomycetes > Actinomycetales > Dermatophilaceae > UBA4719. Next base: position 18,182 of record JBBRZQ010000033.1, on the reverse strand, counting down.
AGCCATCGCGACCATCGCCGACACCAGCGTGTCGGGCTGATCCTCCGCACCCCAGCGCAGGCCGTGACGCGCAGTGCTGCTACCGACGTCGCGTTGCTCGAACACCGCCGCGAACACCGCGCCCGACGTCCCGGCGGCGGAGACCACCGACGGCACCAGTCCCTGCGACACGAGCTCGTCGAAGCGCGCCTGGTAGCCGTTGGCATCGAGATTGTGCAGTCCTGCCCAGGCCCGACCGTCGTTCTCCACCCAGACGGCCGCATAGGTCGCCTCGGCCGGTTCGCCGCTGACATTGATCCAGCTCATCCGAAGTCCTCGACCGGACAGCTCGTCGAATCGCTGCTGATGACTGGCGGCATCCACGCCGTGGTACGCGACGAAAGGATCCACGCTCACTCCTCGATGCCAGCCGGAGTCGGACCTTCATGGTTGTGCACCCGAGGCCGAGAAGGCAAGCACCACCGACGAATCGGGCCGATACGAACCGGCCCGTCGGCGCTGGACGTCCGACTATTGCAGCGAGGACCTGCCTTCCTCCGGAACATGCGTCACGCCGCCGCTCTGGACCGCTGCCCTTGGCCCGGTTCGAGGTCACAACATCTCTGGGTCTGGACTCGACCGCTCGCCCGGCGCGCGCTCAGCGCTTCGCCAACCGAGGTCGCGACGGTGACCCGACCCGTAGGGATTAACCCGAATCGCGGACTTGTTTATATGGCTGCACAGCCTCGGCCCCGGCGTAGGGCGTCCGGGGACAGTTCAGTCGAGAGGATCGCGTTATGGAACACGAGAGTCCTTTGAGTGACGTCAGCCGGGCCGCGTTGCACCAGAGTCAGGTCATCGATCTGACGACGACGGGCCGGCGCTCTGGCCAGCTGCGGCGCATCGAGATCTTCCTGCACAGCGATGACGGCCAGCTGTTCATCACCGGGATGCCCCGGGCCGACCGTGTGCGTGACTGGATCTACAACATCGAAGCCGACCCACACGTCGTCGTTCACCTGAAGCAGTCGGTAGTCGCGGACCTGCCGGCGACGGCGCTAGTCGTCACTGACCCCGACGAACGCCGGCCCCTCATCGAGGCGGCCGCCAAACGATGGGGTCGAACGGACGTGCCGGACATGCTCCGGCACAGCCCGCTCGTCGTGCTCGCCATCGACGACGACTCCACCGAAGAGTCGGACGGTCAGCCTCGGATGTAGAAGGCGTTGGTCTGCGACACAGAAGGATCGGTTGCCGTTGCGTCGAGAGCGGCGAAGGTAAAGAGGACCTCGTCGGACTTTCCAGTCGCGGGGTTGTCGCACAGGTAGTCCCTCGGCCTGTTCACCCCTAGCCTCCGGGTGCAACCGTTCATCGTGATGTAGAGGTCGTCCAGCTTGGCCTGGACGACGCTGACCTGGTCGGTAGACCTCAGCACAGCCGTGGTCGAGCTTTGCGACAGCAACGTGCCCGGGTTGGTCGGGAGCGGGAAGGCGGCCGGCCAGGTACCGGATGATCCGCCTCCGCCGGCCCAGGCCGCGCCAGAGTTGAGGACGACGACCGCAAACGTTGCGGTGGACAGGGCAACCACGGCGAGCTTCTTCATGAACTCTCTTCTCGTGAAACACAATCGGACGGTGTGCTGCTCCCCGGTGGGGTGATCCCAGAGTCCGCTCGCCGCGGTACCAGAAGCAATACAACGTTGGTGCTAGTGCCCCGTCCCGGCGGCCCACCAACCGTCCACTGATTCACGACAGCGACCCGGAGGAGAGATCTGCCGATGACAGCCGAACTGGACCCGTCCAACCATCGCGAGCACCGGGCCGAGGCGACTCCTGGCCGGCGGGGCGAACCGGCAGATCACGGACGGAAGGCGGAGCCGCCCCGATCCAGAACGCCCTCCGTGGCCGGTATGGCCCCCCTCCGGACCGCTCGGACCAGGCCGGCATGGTCGGCCTCGGTCTGGTCCGCGTAAGCCCGAGCGAACTGAGCCATCGCCCGCTCCAGCTTGTCCGAGCGGCCGGCATACCCCGCGATCATGGAAGCGCCACTGGTGCGAGCGTGACCCTTGGCCAACAGGTGTCCGACGATGCCGGAGTAGTCGGTCAATGCCGCGGGATCCATGGCGTCGAGCGGGATGGTGCCTTTCATGTTTCGGAACTGTCGAACGTAATACTGTCGCTCACCAACGGTGGTCCACCCAAGAAGTGGATCGCTCACTGTCTGCAGGGCCTGCTGGTACTCCACCACTCGCTGGCCCTGGTGAGCGTGCCGGGGCGATTCGCCGTGCACATGCTGGGCCAGCACCGATCGACGCGCCTGTTTCAGCTGGAGGAACAAGACATCCTCGGGGCTGCTGCCCTCGAGCAGCGCCACGTAGGCACGCAAGCCAACGCTACCGACGCCAACCACCTTGTGAACTGTGTCAACCAAGGTGTAGCCGCCCAGCACCCGCCGCCAGTGCGGAGCCAGGGTGGTCAGATACTCATCCAGCGCGGCCGCGATCATCTCACTGTCCTGGTCCGAGACGTGGGTGATCAGCGGCGGCTCGTCGACGATGTGTCGACGCCCCTCATGCTCACGGGTAAACCGCGGCAGCGCGCGATCACTGGTCCGGTTTCGGGCCCGCTTGGCAGACCGCGCGATCTCGGCCCGGAGCGTCTTCTCGGTGGCGGTCTCGTGCAGGCGCTTCACGTCCAGACGATTGAAGGAACGCATCAGCAGAGGCTGTTGTGCCAGGAAGTTCACCTCCGCCCGATAGGCCGACACGCACGACGTGACAGCACCTGCGCACTGCTGCTCGCTGGACGAATTCTCCCGCCCGGCCACCCAGATGCTGGCAACGAGTCGCCGTAGATCCCACTCCCATCCACCCGGATGGGCCTCGTCGAAGTCGTTGAGATCGATCACGAGCTCACCTTCGGGCGAAGCATAGAAACCGAAGTTCCCGAGGTGAGCGTCGCCGCAGATCACCGGCGTGATCCCCGTGGCCGGCAAACCGGCGACGTCCTCGGCCATCACGACGGCGGTGCCGCGCAGGAAGCTGTAAGGCGAGCTGACCATCCGGCTCACCCGGATCGGGATCAGCTCGTCCACTCGACCCCGGTGTGATTCCTGGATCAGCTGGACTGGGTCTTGCCGACCAGCCGATGCCTCCCACCGACCCAGGGACTTGCGGGGCACCTGCTGACGTAGCGCTCGGCCAAGGGCGAATCTTTCCCGTCGAGACGTCGGTCGCTTCCGCAGCGAGCTAAACGCCTCGCCCTCGGTCATAGCCAGGACGGTGTGCGCTCCAGGGGCGCTGGTCATATCGATACCTCCAGTGCCGGACGCGTCACGTTTCTCTACAGGGTCCTTGTTGCTGGTCGAAATGCCAAGCGGACCCGGGTCCTCGGCACATCTTTCTTGTATGTATCTGTCGCCTCTGCTGGGCGCGTCCCTTCGCCGCGACAGCGGCGACGTCTTGCTGCCGAATACGCGCGAGTCGCTAGAGCCTGCTCCGGCCGCACTGGGTAACCTGCGGAACATGACCGACCCGACGCCCTACCTTCTTCTGCCCGGAACTGCGCGCGAGGCCTTGACTTTCTATGGCGATGTCTTCGGTTGCGAAGTCACGCTGCACACATTCACCGAGTTCAACAGGGCGGACGGTCCGGCTGACGCCATCGCCCACGGCTACCTCGCTGGCGGACCGGTCGCGATCTTCGCCGCCGACGTGTCCGGTGACGAGCAGCCGTTCCGATGCGAGGGCATGATGCTGTCCCTGCTCGGCACCGCAGAGCCGTCCACCCTGCGCGACTGGTTCTCCATCCTGGCGGATGGCGGCCGGGTTGTTGATGACCTGCAGAAGCGGCCCTGGGGCGCCTCCGACGGGCAGGTCATCGACCGATACGGCCTTCACTGGCTCATCGGGTTCGAGGGCGACGAAGAAGACTGATCGCGCGGCAGAGGCAGTCTTCTTCCCTGCAGGGGGCTTGCCTACCGCGCTTTCTCGTCGATCTCAGCTCGCCGCGCTTCGACGATGCGTCGCAGGACAGCGTCAGGCAGCTGGTGGTCTGCCGAATAGTGGATGCTCCCGCTGGTGGTTTCGAAGTCGCTCAGCGCTTCGAGAACGGACGCGACGACCGCGCCGCTGTAGGGGTAGAGCGACAGGAACTTCTTCGCACGTACCGTCGCAATGAGGCCCCTGTCACGGTAGAGGAGCGCAGGCATGGCGTAGCTGGTGCCTTCCACGGCTTCGGGCACGACTTCGCGGGCGACGGCATATACGCGCTGGAGCGCTTCCCGGTCCGGCCCCTCTACCGTGCTGAGATACGTGCCCACCTCGCCCATGCTCTGAAGCTACGCCCACTTCGTCACAGCAAACGACGTCCAGCTCCCGGATCTGTGGACAGTTCTTGACGCGAGATCGAGGCGGATCGCGCACTCCATCACGTGCGCCTCGGCCGCATCATCTCGGCCGCGAACCGGCCAGTCTCACGTGGCGAGCAGAAGGAGCCGGGTCGAGGACAAACCGTCTCAACTCCGGACGGTCACGGCAGCGACTGCTTGACGCCCGTACACCCAGCACAGGAGTTCGGACGGGGCCCCGCTGACTATCGTCCTTGTGGCACCTTCCGTCACGTGCGCTGAGCGGCCGCCCGTGCTTTCCAGAACCAGACCCGGGGTGCGCCGACGATGCAGCTGCCGGGCGGCAACCTGGACCCGCAACCACAGCGAATCCTCCAAACCAGGCCCTGGCTTCTCCTGATCGATGCCGTTCGCGCGAACAACATCCTGGGTGTGGACGAAGTATTCGCCAAGCGCGTGCCGGTGGCCCTCGAACCGGTCGAGCGGCATGCACGCGATAGCGCCTGGGTCGGCTCGCAGCCTCGCGACCAGCTCGGCGTACGACCAACGGTCTCTGATGCGATCGCCGCGCCGCGTGGCCGTCGCGGCCAACGCGGGGATGGCGATGCCCGGCCATCCGAGTGGATCGTGCTTGAGAGTCCACAGGTGGATCGCGAGATCGTGCGCCGACCATCCCGAACACAGGGTGGGAGCATCGGCGCTGACCTGGTCGAACGCATCACAGCACCGACGGAGCTGGCGATCACGCAGGTATGCCGTCACTTCCGCCACCTCCACGTCCCGAGTGGAACCAGGTCGTCCCGGCACTCCTCTCGCAAGGGTAGCGCGGCGCGCGACCAACCCCTTGAACCCTCAGGCAACCGCACTGATGCCGCGATCCGCGCGTTCAGTGTCTGCGTCCCAGCAGTGAAGGACCGGCGCATTCCGTCCGAGAACCGTGGGCGAGCACGACCATCCTGCCGTTCGCCAGCGTGTTACGCACGCCTCGAGGCGATCGCGCGATGTTCCGGGCAGGCGGTCAGTCGCCGACGGCGTCGCGGGCGCGGATCACGATCAGCGGGTCCGGCACGGCGACGGTCGCGTGGTCCTTGCCCTCGTAGTCGAACTGGCTGAGGAAGTAGCGCATAGCCTCGAGCCGCGCCCGCTTCTTGTCGTTGCTGCGGATCGTGATCCAAGGGGCGTAGTCGGTGTCGGTGCCGGCGATCATCGCCGCCTTCGCGTCGGTGTAGGCGTCCCAACGGCCCAGCGACTCCAGATCCATCGGTGACAGCTTCCAGCGACGCACAGGGTCGATCTGGCGGATGGCGAACCGGGTGCGTTGCTCGCGGCTCGTGACGGAGAACCAGAACTTCGTCAGGTGGATGCCAGCGTCGATGATCATCCGCTCGAACTCCGGCGCCTGCTTCATGAAGACCTCGTACTCCTGGTCGGTGCAGAAGTCCATCACGCGCTCCACTCCGGCCCGGTTGTACCAGGACCGGTCGAACAGCACGATCTCGCCGGAGGTGGGGAAGTTCTGCACGTAGCGCTGGAAGTACCACTGACCGGCCTCGGTCGTGGTCGGCTTGGTCAGCGCGACCACGCGCGCAGCCCGGGGGTTGAGGTGCTCCAGAAACCGCTTGATCGTGCCGCCCTTGCCGGCGGCGTCGCGCCCCTCAAACAGGAGGATATGGCGTTCGCCGTGGTCCTCCCCCCAGTACTGGAGCTTCAGCAGCTCGATCTGCAGGAGGTACTTCTGCTCCTCGTAGACGTCCCGATCAAGCGGCTCGTCGTACGGGTAGTCCTCCCGCCAGGTCTCCACCGCCTTGCCGCCCGGGTCGATGAGCAACGGATCAGCGCCCTGGCCACCAGCCACCGAGTATCCCTCGGCGATCAGGCGGTCGATGTACTCCCGCAGGTTGTCCTCGACGTCGACCTGGAGGTGCTCGATGTCCATGCGCGAGCTCATAGCGTCCTCATTGTCGGTTCCGCTCTCGGGGCCGCTCAGTCGGCCGGCGTTGTCCCCAGTCTGTCTCAGCGGGCCTCCGGTCACCAGTGCGGGCCGGACGCCGCCGCCGACGTTCCACCTGACGTCGTCACGACGTCATAGGCGACCAGCCACTAGGCACGATCGAAGACGATCCGAACGTCACCGACAAGCGCTTCCCCGGGAACCCGACCCGGTCCTACCGAACGACCGAGCCACTGCGGGTGGTGCTCGATCGGTCTGCGGGATGTCGTAAGTCCGCCCGGCGCAACGCCCGGCAGCTCCCACTAATGAACTCTCAGAACTGGCGATGCAAGGTAGACATTGGTCGCCGCACGTGAGCGCGAAAGGGGTTGCCGTCAAGCCCTGGCCGCCAAAGGATGAGCCGTCTCACAACTGTAGACACGGGCCCCCTAGGTCCATAGCCTCATGCCTAGCCTCCGGTCGGGCCTGGGGGGACGTGCGGTGTCAGGACGGGAGTGACCTGAGATGTCGGACTTGGTGACCTACCACGATGGTGAGCCGTTCCCGGGAGTGATCGGGCGGACCACGGAGGAGTCGAGCCCGGCGTGGCCGGTACCGGTCAAGGCGCGTGAGGGTGCGCCGAATGTGCTGATCTTCGTGCTCGACGATGTCGGGTTCGGTCAGCTGTCCAGCTTCGGCGGTCTGGTGGAGACGCCGGTCCTCGACCGGGTTGCGGCAAGCGGTCTGCGTTATACGAACATGCACACCACGGCGCTGTGCTCACCTTCGCGGGGCTGCATCCTGACGGGGCGCAACCACCACTCGATCGGTCTGGCGACGATCTCGGAGACTTCGAGCGGTTATCCGGGGTACAACGCGATCCTGCCGTTCGACAAGGCAATGTTGAGCGACATGTTGCTGCCGCAGGGCTACAACACTTTCATGGTCGGCAAGTGGCACCTGACCCCGCCCGAGCACGAGACGCCTGCCGGCCCTTATGACCGCTGGCCGCTGGCGCGGGGGTTCGAGCGCTACTACGGGTTCCTGGGTGGCGACACCAACCAGTGGTACCCGGAGCTGGTGTACGACAACCACTACATCGAACAGCCCGCGCGGCCCGAGGACGGCTACCACCTGAGCGTCGACCTGGCCGACAAGGCGATCGAGTTCATCAAGGACGCCCACGTCAACGCGCCCGACAAGCCGTTCTACCTGCACTATTGCACCGGTGCCGGCCACGCGCCGCACCATGTGCCCAAGGAGTGGGCCGACAAGTACAAGGGCAAGTTTGACGCGGGGTGGGACGAGTACCGCACCCTGGTCCACCAACGCCAGATCGAGATGGGCATCATCCCGGCCGGCACCGCGTTGTCCGCCCCTGATCCCGACTTCCCCCGGTGGGACACCCTGTCGGAGGGGCAGCGGCGGTTGTATGCCCGGATGATGGAGGTCTACGCCGGCTTCCTGAGCTTCACCGATCATCACTTCGGCCGGGTTGTCGACTTCCTGGAGGAGATCGGTGAGCTCGACAACACGCTGATCATGGTCGTCTCCGACAACGGCGCGAGCTCTGAAGGCGGCCCGATCGGGTCGGTCAACGAGATGTTCTTCTTCAACAACGTCGCTGAGGAGCTGGAGGAGAACCTCGCCCAGCTCGACGATCTGGGCGGGCCGAAAGTGTTCAACCACTACCCGTGGGGATGGACCAACGCGGGCAACACCCCGTTCCGGCGCTGGAAGCGCGAGACCTACCGCGGCGGTGTCAGCGACCCGTTCATCGTGTCGTGGCCCAAGACCATCACGGCCCGCGGCGAGATTCGCACCCAGTACGCCCACGTCATCGACATGGTCCCTACGGTCCTGGACTCCCTTGGCGTCCAGCCCCCCACCTCCGTGCGGGGTGTCCACCAGGCGCCGATCGAGGGCGTGAGCTTCGCGCACACGTTCCACGCAGCCGACGCACCGACCAACCATCACACCCAGTACTTCGAGATGTTCGGTCACCGCTCGCTCTACCACGACGGCTGGCGCGCGGTGTGCCCGTGGCCGGGCCCGAACTTCACCGAGGCAGCCAAGAAGGGCCGAGGGTTCAGCTCGCCGATCACCGCTGAGGTGCTCGCCGACCTCGAGGCCAACGACTGGGAGCTGTACGACATCACCACCGATGCCGCCGAGACCAACAACGTGGCGGACCAGCACCGCGACAAGCTGATCGACATGGTCGGGCGGTGGTGGGCCGAGGCGGGCAAGTATGACGTGATGCCCATCGACGGCGACGCCAGGACACGGATGGCCCTGGAACGCCCCACGATCGCCGCACCGCGCGACTCATTCACCTTTTACCCGGACAGCGCACCGGTACCGTTCGCTGCGACGCCCAAGACCTACAACAGGCCGTTCAGCATCACCGCCGACGCAGTGATCCCGCAGGGCGGTGCCGAGGGTGTGATCATCGCCCAGGGCGGCGCCACCGGCGGTTTCGCCTTCTTCGCGAAGGATCAGCGGCTGCACTTCGTGTACAACTACCTCGGCCGCGACCTGTTCACGGTGACCTCCAACGTCGACATCCCGGTCGGGGATGTGTCGTTGCGGTATGAGTTCGAGCCAACCGGGGCGCCTGACTTCGCCGCCGGCAAGGGCGTGCCTGCCCGTGGGGAGCTGTACATCGACCGGCAGTTGGTCGGCGCGGTCGACATGCCCCACACGGTGCCGATGATCTACGGCACCGAAGGGCTGACCTGCGGACGCGACGGAGGAAGCCCGGTGGCACCCGAGGTCTACACCGACGAGTTCGCGTTCACCGGCACCCTCAAACGGGTCACCATGGACCTCAGCGGCGAGCTGATTCCCGACACCGAACACGACATCAAGGTCGCGATGGCTCGTCAGTAAGTCACCGGCTCGGACAAGTATTGGTTCTTTTGCACGCGATGTAGCCATCGTGCTTCTTCCGGACCTCTGTGACGCGGATCGTGAACCCTTGAACGGATGATCAGCGCACGTCGCCGAGCCAAGTCATAGCCCGCGCTCTCAGCGCCATACAAACTGCCGATCACCATCGCCGCGGCACCCAACGCGCTCAGGCCGGTGATCGAGGTCGCCAGCTCGCTCAGGTGCAGCTCGTCCAGCACCGTGGTCATCCGGGCCTCGGTATCGGCCTGGCGTCGGCGGGTTTCACGCCAGTCCGCCAGCAGCAGCTGGACCCGTTCCAGCGCGCCGGGCCGGTGGGTGATCACCCCGGCAGGATCGGTCAGTGCGGCGAACAGCCGCCGCACGATCCGCAGACACGGCCGCACCCCGCCGCGGCGGGTGATCTCGCGGCGCACCGCGGCCTCGAACCGTGACAGGCCACGTCGCCGGGTCCGGCCCAGGTCGGCGCCGTCACGCTCCAGGATCACGCTCATCGCCGCCGCCCACGTCGCCGACCGGAACGGGTAATTCGCAGCCTCCAGCGCCGCTGGCCACACGCATTCCAGAAGGTCACGCATCTGCTGGACCCCGCTGGTCGACTCGGTGATCAGCTGCTCCCGGCGGGCACCGAGGTGACGCAGCCGCCCCCAGGTCTCATCCAGCGGCTCGGGGACGTAGCAACGTAGCTGAGCGGTCAGGCGGGCAATCAGCACCGCGTCTTTCTCATCGGTCTTGTCTGAGGTCAGGTCCTCAGAGCGCCGCGCCAACGACGTCATCAATGGCTGCACACACACGAACGGCAACCCCCGGGACTCGGCCAGCTGACCCATTACCCGCCACCGGTGCCCGGTCGGCTCACACGCCACCGTTGCCCCAGCGAACCCAGCCCGCGTCGCACGCTCGGTGGCCCAGTCCAGGGCGACACCCAGGTCCCAGGCACGGCAGCGGAACGTCCGCCTCGCCAGCACCTTTGAGTCGTGATCGGTCACGACCACCATCTGCTTGTTGTCGGCCAGATCGATCCCCACGATCGCGTTGCTCGTCGGCACCAGCTCTCGTAGCCGAGTCAGTCGCGCGTTTCTATTGCGGTCACCCCGGGATACCCCATTACCGTTGCTCATTGAACGTCCTCCCTTTGCCATTGGGACACCAAGCCCTTCAAGCGCATCAGGAGGACGTTCTTACGCCCAGGACCGACACGCAGAATGTCTTTCTATGGCGCGGAGGGGTAACTTGCGCAATTGGCACATAGGGTGCTCTTAATCGAAGCCCGGGCAGGGGATCCGACATCCCGGCTCCGGGGGCTGCCGCTGGTCGTGCTCGAACTCATAGGCACACTCGCCGCACATGCCGTCGGCGTCGTTCCCAGTGCCGGGATGCTCAGACCACGGATGACGACAAGATAGACAGTCGCCCAGCCGCCGGAGCCGGCCCGCTCTGCCTCGACGCTCTCGACGCCGTTCCAGGAAGCGACTCACAGCCCCAAGGATGCCTCATCGCACATCCGGATATGGCGCGAGTCGCGCGTTCGCGGACCGCCTGAACCCGGAGCGATGAGCGGACGCCGGCTGGGGACATCCCGCGCCGGTCGCGGTTCGTGGTCACCTGCGGCCGTTGGTACCCTCACAGCCATAATCGGCAGTGAGTGCCCGCGGGTGAGCCAGATTCAAACAACAGAGGACTCATATTGTGAAGTTGCTAGGCAAAGTCACGTCACCCGGGTCAAAATCGGGGACGGATGCCCGCCAGCCCGTGGGGATGCGACCGCTGTTGATTGTTCTGGTGCTCTTCGTGGTGGTCTTCGGCACCATCTACGGCGCACTCTTGTTCGTTGCCGCGCAGACAAGGAACGATGTGCGAGGCCTCGTGCAGGAGCAGTGCCGGCTCAGTAGCACCTCTATCAAAAGCGAAGCATGGACTGATCAGGAAGCCAGTCTCACCTATGTTGACAGCATCGGAAGGCACACCGCGATCGTTCAAATCAGGACGGGCCGGAACTATCTCCTGACTACCTGCGGCCGCTGACCCACCCGCCAGCACATGGCACGGCCGTGCAAGGCTGTTGTCACTGGAGGAGACTCAAGATTGACAGCCTGGTTCGCGTCGATACGACAGGCTCGCGGCGTGTTGTCACGGAAATGTCGGGTTGGCTGCCTGGACGGTGACGCAAACAGTGACGGTTAGGCGGGCATGAATGGCTCTCTGCCAGCCAGTTGCGCGTCTGGACCGAGGATGCCGCCCCGCTCGACGTCAAGGTTGACAACTCCTCGGGACAACCCATGAACCACACGGTCCATGTGAGTTCGTTCATCAGCGTCAGGCGTTTACCGGATATGGCGCATTCCGCGCGTTCGATAGGGGATCGTCAAAAGCCAAAGCGGCGCGATCTCGCGGTGCCAGTTCACATGTCTTGCCGGGCTGAGGTTCGTCGAGTAGAACGGGTAGGTGTATGCGATCCGCGCCCGCCACGTTTATGACGGCGAGTCATTTCTGGCTGCAGGTGCGACCGTCCTGATCGAGGCCGGCGCCATCATCGGTGTTGAGTCCTACGGGTTTCAGGTTCCCGAGCGTTGCCTGGTGACCGGCCACGAAGGAACGCTGCTGCCCGGCTTGATCGACACACATACCCATCTGGTCACCGACAGTGGAGATTCGGCTTTGGACCGGGTCGCCGGCTTCTCCGACCAGGAGATCGACGAGGTCGTCTCCCGCGCGTTGAGCGATCAGCTCGCGGCGGGTGTGACGACAGTACGCGACCTCGGGGATCGGCGATTTTGTGTCCTTGACCGCCGGGATCGGCAGCGGTCCACCTTGGCGAGCGAGCCGACGATCATCGCGTCGGGGCCGCCCCTGACGAGTAAGGGCGGTCACTGTCACTACATGGGCGGTGAGGTTTGCGGGACCGGCGAGATTATCGGTGCTGTCTTGGAGCGGGTGGAGCGGGGCGTGGACATCGTCAAGGTGATGGCCTCGGGCGGTGTCTACACTCCTGGCACCGATGTGATGGCCACCCAGTTCACCACCGCTGATCTCCAGCTCATCGTGGACCGGGCTCACGCAGCCGGTGTTCCGGTCACTGCCCATGCCCACGGAACCCCTGCCGTGGAGCAGGCGGTCGCGGTGGGAGTCGATGGCATCGAGCACTGCTCCTGTGTCACAGACAGGGGCATCGGGCAGATCAGCGAACAGATGCTCTCAGCCCTGGCACACAGCGGCATCGCGGTCTGTCCCACCATCGGGGTGGACGTGGCGTTGATGACAGCTCCGCCGCCGGCGATCAAAGCGATGCTGGATCGGAGGGGGGTGACGCCTGAGGACGTGTTGCACGCCCGGTGGGACTTCGTGGGCCGGCTGCACCGCGCTGGGGTGCGTCTGGTGTCCGGGGTCGACTCCGGCATCGGCGCGGCCAAACGGCACGGCCTGCTCCCGCAAGCGGTGTGCGAGCTCGTCACCGCCGGACTAGGCATCCCCGACGCCCTGGCCACTGCGACCTCGGGTGCAGCGCAGGCATGCGGGGTCGCTGCACGCAAGGGCCGACTCACCCCAGGCTACGACGCCGATCTCCTCGTGGTAGACGGTGATCTTGCGACCGATGTGACAGCGCTGCACCGGCCGCGGTCGGTGCTGCTACGTGGCCTGCCGGTAAGCCTCTGACCCAGGACAACGCCATCTGGGTGTACCCGGGCGAAGATCTTGAGGGACCCGGCAACTTCGCTCGGGACGTGTCGCGTTCCCTGCGGGTTCAGCGGTGGTGGGGCCTTCGAACCCTTCCCTATTGCCTTCACCCAAGTGGACCGAGACTCCCACTTGGCCAGCCGAAGCAGAAACGTGCGTTGGCATAGCCCCGTCAGAGTGTGTCCGCGTGACTGGACCCGCGATAGCCATGGATCCTGAGGCCGGGCCCGCCATTGGTACCTGGGTTCTGTGACTCGGCATGCTGTCGGCCGCGGGGTTGGTCGGCACGCACTGCTCGCGGGCCAGGGGGGCTGACCGCTCCCGGGTCGGGCGAGACCGGCAACGCCCCGGGCGCTCGACGCGGCCAGTCCGGCTTGCTGGTCTGGCTGTTTGTCTGGTGCTGCACCTCCTTCTTGTCGCAACGTCGGCTGCACCTCATACTGATGCGATGCGGTCCGGCACGAGGGGTTCGGTGATCGCGGCCCTGTGCGTGCTGCTCACCGCGTCGCCAGCAGGCGGGACGGCGTTCGCGTCTGGTGGGCTCGGTGCAGGTACGCCCGCGATGATTGCCACTTCGACACCGGGCGCGGGGTCCGCCGACGACGTGGCGCGCTACGTGAACCGACAACGTGAGGTGCTACATCTTCCCGGTGTGGCCGTCGTCGTTTTTCGTGACGGGCGACCGCTGGTGTCGAAGGGTTTCGGACTGGCGGCCCCCGGTGGCCCGCCGGTTACCGCAGGGACTCCGTTCCTTCTGGGTTCGACCAGCAAGCAGTTCACGGGCCTGATGGTGCAACGGCTCATCCTGCAGGGCCGCCTTAGCATGGACACGACCGTTCACGAGGTCCTGCCGTGGTTCGGCACGGGAAGCGACGAGCTGTCGCGTGTGACGGTCCGCGAGCTGCTGACCCATTCCTCAGGGCTGTCGACGCGCGCTGGCCGCGCGCAGTGGGGGTGGCGCTTGGGCCGGGCGGACTCCATTACGGCTGGCGTGCGCGCGATCACCGAGGCAGACCTCACCGCTGCACCGGGCAAGCGATTCGAGTACTCCAACAGCAACTACGACACCCTTGGCGCGATTATCGAGGCCGTCACGAAGGAGCCCTACGCGCGCGCGTTCGACGAGCTGGTGGTCGCACCACTGAGCCTGAGCTCGACGACCGCCGATCTGGGGCACCCACCGCCGGGGCTCGCGGCCGGGTACTACGTCTGGTTCGGTGGCCTGCCCGCTGTCACCCCAGCCCCACAGGTCCCCAGTGCGGTGCCCTCCGCGATGATCGTCTCGACCGCCAGCGACCTGGCCCGGGTCCTCCAGGCCCATCTCGGCAAGGGCGGCCCGCTCTCGCTGGGCCCGGCCCTGGCCGCCGCGCGCACCCCGCTGCTTCGGGTGGGCGGGTACGCCCAGTACGCCAGCGGGTGGTTTGTTCGTCCCCTGTGGGAACTGCATGCCCGCGACGAGAAGCCCACGGACGCGAGCCTCCCGTCCTGCATCGAGCACGACGGTCAGACGGACCGGTCGATGAGCTACCTGCTGGCCTGTCCTGCCCTGGGCCTGGGGGTCGTGGCCCTGGCGAACGCCGGCCAGGGCCCCGACACCAACCTGTGGTCGGGCTTCCACGACGGCCTGGTTCACGCGGTCTTGGGCACCCCGGCGGGGACGTTCGCCCCAGACCCGGTCATTCGGTACGCGACTGTGATCTTCCTCGGGGTGCCCCTGGTGCTGTTGCTGGCCCTCGCCGTGCAGGTGCGCGCCGTGCGCCGTCGCCGACACGTGTTCCGGTGGTCCGCCCCGGCCATTCTCCTGGGAGTTGGGGCTCTGTGGCTGGGGTACGTCTACGCGCCGGGGAGAGGGGACGGCGTCCCGGTCCACGCCATGTGGTCGACGGTACCGGACCTGGCCATGTCGACCATCGTAGGAACCCTGCTCACCCTCACGTCCCTCGTCGTACTGGGCCTGACCGTGCTACGACGAACCCCGCGCCCAGGCCGACGGCCCTCGCAGGGCTGAATGGTCGACCGGGCTTTGAGACCCCGGAACTCAACCAGTACCGCAGTTGCGTGGCTGGTCAACGTAGCTGGGCCGGTTTGCCGTGTCCACCCCGATCCACTTGCACGCCGCACATCAGCCCCGGACTCTCTCCCGCCAGATCCGCCCTCTCATGGCGCATTCCGCGCGTTCGATCAGGGATCGGCGTGCGGGCAACCTCGTAGTCGTTGATCCCACCCAGCGTTACATGTAACATTGGACTATGGCATCTACTCGTGACCGTGTAAGTCAACACCGAGCGCGGCTACGGCGGCAGGGACTGCGGCCTGTGCAAATTTGGGTGCCTGACGTTCGGGCTCCTGAGTTCGTGGCCGCGGCACACGAACAATCGGTCGCCATCGCCGGGAGCGAGTTCGAGGCTGAGGATCAGGCGTTCGTGGATGCGATCTCCTCCGAACAGACCGACGCCGGGCAATCTGAGTGAGGCGCGGTGATGTCTACACCGCTGCCGCGCGAGGCACATACCCCGGGAAACCGCGCCCAGTGGTGATCGTGCAAGACGACCGCTTCGATGCGACTGGATCGGTGACGGTGTGCCCGCTGACCACCGATCCGCTCGAGGCACCCTTGACACGCATCTTTATGGAACCGTCGTCGATGAACGGGCTAGATCACGGAAGCAGCCTGATGGTGGACAAGGTGACGACAATGCCGCGAGCCAACCTCCAGCAACACCTTGGCCGCCTCCCTGGAGCGGACCTGATACGGCTCAATCGCGCGATGATCGTGTTTCTCGGGCTAGTCAGTTGAGTTGAGTCGGGAAGGCTCAGTGACGTCAAGCCTCCGCCGATTCTTGAGCTCGGTCACAAACTGCGCCACGAGCGGTACACAACGGTCACCAGGGTCGAACTCTTTCCCGCTGGCCCCGTAAGACACACTTGCCGCCAGGGCATCGAACGTCCGCTTCTGCGCAGAGAGGCAAACCCCGGCCAGTGCTGTAGGCACAGCGCAACCAGAAGTGGCGCGGCCGGATGTTGTTCAGCGGCCCTCACGGGGGCCCGGCGTTTGCGGGCCATGGCCTTCGGCACCGGTGCACGGAAAGCCTCCTGGGTGGGGAGTGTGAGGCTGAACCGGAGACGGTCGGGCCTATCTGCCGGGGCGGAGCGGCCGACGCGGTAGTTGCGGGTCCGGCCCGTCAGGCGCGCGGGCGCGTTCCTCGGTAAGCAGCCGCTCGTGCAGCGGCTGCCAGAGCACCGCGGAGTACATCGAGGTCCAGTCCGCAGCCGTGTGCCATCGTGATCGCGATGTCGCTGCGGATGGGCTGGGCTTGCGGCGGGGCGGCAGAACGTTGCCTGTTGCGTCCGAACGCCGCCGCCGCTGATAGTTCTCATCGGCCGGGAGGGGCACGACGGAGATGCCGGCTGGTGGAGGTGGTTCTGGCTCGCTGTTCCCCCAGGGCGGCAGGCAGTGGCGCCACTCCTTCACCGCCTCGCGGCGGGCCTTCTACGCTGCGGAGAGTTTCGCTGGTCGGGTTCGCTGACGGCCAGTGACCTCCCACGCCCAACGGCCTACCGCTCCGTAGGGCTCTCCGAACGCGACCCGGAACAAGCCTTGGGCGACGATCCGTAGGTTCCACGTCTGCGTCCTGGCTACCACCAGGTCGCCGCGGTGCACGCCCAGACGCTCCCCACAGTCCTCGCAGTGGGATCCGCCAAAGTGGACATGCTCGCGTGGCAGCGGTGGCGTGAAGAAGTGGACACCCGTCGGGTAGTGGGCACGTTCTGCCGGTTCGGTGGGCTCGCAGCGGTAGCGCTGCCGGCGCACGCCATCTGCCAGCGCGCCGTAGCTGCCCCAGCGGCTGATGGTTGCCGCGGAGGCGTGCACCGGACAACGTGGCGGGACGCCACGCACCGCGACCGGCTCATCGGGCACGTCGATGACGACCGAGAACTTGTGCGGCTCGAACCCCACCGCGCGGCAACGGTAGTCACGCCGCTGACCGGCCTTGGTCGTCCGCGTACCGGCGGACTTCACGAGCGAGCCCATGTGTTTGAGGTTCGGGCAGGCCATCTTCGCCGTCGTACTGGGAGCGCCGAGCTGCGCCATCTGCCACTTCTGTCGTCGCCGTACGGCCCAGTGTGATTCAACCAAAGCGCCCTGGCATTGGGGCCATAAACCAGCATTAGGAGCCGTACTCACCTGACCGAGTTCATCTAAACAAACACCCCCGCCCCCACGACCAAAAGGACAACGGAGAACCGGCGACACCTCGCTGGAGAATCCGCACGTCCAACACACTCTCAGCCAGTCCGCACCACCTCAGGCGACATCCCCAAAATCACGAAAGATCGAGGCTAGTCTGGCCCGGTCCACAGTCGAGACTCAGTGCAACCGAAGGGACAAAAATGGCGAAGGTCGACAGCCCGTCCGTCCAGCAGGCACTCGATCAGATCCAAGCCGCGACGGGTCGCAGGGAGCGCAACTACGGCGGGCAAGTGACGATCGTTGGCCAGGATCCAGTTCTGGCATCACGGCACCGTTTCGGTGAACTGATGGCCGCCACCCAAGCCAGCCTCGGCATGAACCTCGGCGATATCTGGCAGCAGCGCGGTGGCGAGGTCCAGTCCGTTGGGACCAGCGTTGAGCAAGGGATCCATCAGCATCACGGCATCGCCTTCCTGCGACAGAACGGTAATCAGATCGGTTTTACCGGCTCTTCAGAGTTAAGCGGGCAACCTGCTTCCCACGGCTGAGGCCCGCCGGTACTGGCGGGTACACGCCCACCGTATCCGTCGTCGTTGGTTGACCGGGTTGCGGAACCCGAAAGCGTTGCGTCCCTGGTGTTTCGCCAGGCGGTTGTAGCCTTCCGACCTTGAGTTCGAATACCCGGTTTGGATAGCTGCCTCCACGGCCGGCCACCACGCCTCGATGGTGGCGGCCAGGCGGTGCGCCTCGGGCGCATCGGTGGCGGCGGCCTGCTGGTAGAAGCTGTCCAGCCGGGCCCTGATGACGTGCCGCTCGGGGTTGGTCCCCGACAAACTCAGCAGGGCGCGAAGCTCCTCCTTCACGGCATACGCCTCGAGAATCTGCACCCCGGGGTCGCCGGTGTCGATCAGCGAGTTCCACATCCTGGCAAAGGATTCCGGGCGCAGGCGCTCGTGGGCGGTGAGCAGCCGGCGCCGGTTGGCCCAGGCCGGGTCGGTCTTGCGCCCGCGCCTGCCCTGGGTCTCGCGGATGACTCGTTGGCGGACCTGGGTGAGCATGTCGTTGCCGAGTTGCACACCGTGGAAATGGTCGACCACGAGCACCGCGTTCGGTAGCGCCTCGCGTACGGCCTTGGCGTAGGACGCGGAG
>JBBRZQ010000032.1:0-37838 GCA_038236535.1 Actinomycetales bacterium | reverse complement strand
GATGTGCCGCAGATCATGATTGTGCCGACGTCGGCACAGGCACGATGCTCGGCATACCGCCGCGACCGTCCTGCTCCTCCTCGGCGTGAGCCAGCCGACGATCAGGAGCGTTATGGGCTGGTCCAATCCCGCGATGGCCCAGCGGTACGCCTACGTCGTTGCCCCCATCCGCCTGGACGTCGCTCGACAGGTCGGCGGCCTCCTCTGGGAGGACCGGGATGACGCCGACTGGACCACAAATGAGACCACAAGGGAAAACGCCGGTCGGGCCCTGAGGCTCCGACCGGCGTTTCCGCTGGTCAACGCGGTGGCGGTGGGATTTGAACCCACGGTGGAGTCTCCCCCACACACGCTTTCGAGGTCTGGGATCCTGCGTTCAGGCCGGTGGGTGAGGGTCAGGCAGTGCTCATCCGCTACACCATGGGACCACGCCGACCGGGCGCGAACGTCGACGAATGAGACTAGAACTGCGACTGTCGCCGGCCGCCGCAGACGTGGCTGATGTTGACCGCCACGGAAACTGCACACGACGGCGTGACCGACCGTGCCGATATCGCGTCCCATGTCCTGTGCAGCGCAGCGTCCTGGCCTACGTCGTGACGCCGCCAGACCGAGCACGGCCGCCGACTGGCAGTCGAGCCGGAGAACGGGCTGCCGCTCCGCTTCCCCTCCTCCCGTTGCGCGCCCGCGGTGCGGTCGGCGTCCGGCCAAGAAGGGTCGTCCACAGGTCCGCTGCACGAACTTGACGTCCTCGTGTCCACCCAGGCCGGCGCTCAGCCGCTGAGGCTCCCGACCGGAAGTTCAGCCGGGCACGAAGGCTGTCCAGCCTGAAAATCGGAAGGTCGGCGGTTCGACCCCGCCCCTGGCCACCGCAAAAGCGCAGGTCACAGGCCTATAGACCTCCCGGAACCTCATCGCAGGTGCTAACGGTTGCTAACAGCAGGTCGCCCACGCAAGTAGCACCAAGCCTTCTCCGGCCACATTTACTACCTGTCTGAGCACCGGGGAGAGACCCGAGGCTGGTTGGGGTAGGCCGGTCCGCCGCCGTCCGGTCCAGTGCCACCGAGTTGTGGGTAGCGCTGTTCCGCAGGGGAATTGGAGATCTCAAGCATCCCTGCCGAACACGTCACATCCGTGATGAGCGACGCGCCACCAGCGTCAGCTGCGAAGTGGGCCTCGGGGCGGCTAGGGCGAGCAGCCTCACCTTCCGACTCACCAACGGGTGGTCCGCCCCCCGGCTGGCTGACTACAACTCAGGCACGAGCCCCTTCGACGTGCGACCCGAGTCGGCGCCAACCCACCCAAGGTGGGGAGCCTCCGGACACCCAGGGACGGCGGCGCAGGCCGTGTTGATGGCCCACTTGGCTACGCGGGCGACGTCGTGCAGGGCGACCAATCCGCCGTGGTCGCGCCGCACCTCGGCAGTGTTGACGCACCTCCAGCGCTGGACCAGTGGACCGCTCAACGCGGGCCACAACGGGCGCTGTCACACACCCGGCCATGACCAGTCCACCGACATCCTCTTCGTCGGGTGCGGCCGCCGCCTGCCGGCTACGGGTTGCTCCAGGGGCTGGCCGATGCCGCCAAAGCTGCTGGCCTCCAGGGCCCCTGACGGCGTCGTATCGAAGAGTCCACGGACGCCGGGTTGCCGGACCACTCCAGACGATGACCAGGCTCGACGACCGTGACCTACGGCTTGAAGTCATCGGCCTGCCTGCAGGCGCGATCCGAACGCGGGGTTCTTCGTCGACATTCAGGACACCCGACAGGGCGGTGATGAGGGATTCCAACTTCCCACTGCCCGAACGTCTCCCGGATGGTCCCAGACAACCTTCCCACTCTGCCGGCAGGTCGACCTGGCTCTTGATGCGCTTTATATCTACTCCTTGGGGCACGCGTGACGCTTTTGAGGTGGCCGGCTCAGGCTGAGGCGAACCGGGGAGCGGTGGGGTGCGGTGTCCTGACGCCCCGGATGAGCAGATAGGCCAACAGCGAGACCTCGCAGACAATCTCGGGCACGACGAAGATCGCGGCGGAGGTGTCCGCGAACGACGGGGCGAGAAAGCGCGTCAGCGCGTCGGCGACGTAGCAGACCGTGGCGAGCATGAGCAGGAACGACAGCCACTTGGGGAACATGCCGGACCGGAGGCCGAGTAGTCCGACGGCGAAGAGCCAAAGCCAGCCGAGCTGGGCAATCAGGTAGCCGTTGTGTTGCAGATCCATCAGGAGCAGAGCCAGGGCGTTGGAGCCGTCGACGCCGAGCGCGGCGGTGTAGGAGTGGTTCGTCGCGACCAGCAGGGCGCCGAGCTGGTGGACCATGTTCAGGGACGTGATCGCCGCCGAGACCGCGACGAAGACGACCATGGCGCGAGCGATGCTCCGCCCCGCGTGGGCCAGCAGGCGGTAGAGCGTCACGGCTAGGACGAGCCAGGCCAGCGCTTGGACCAGGTCAGCGACGAAGCTGAGCCGGACCAGGGTGGCGTTCGCGACGAGGTTCGCCGCGGTCGCCGTGGCGTCACCGGGCACGTAGACCTTTACCCGCACGATCATCGCGAACCCGCCGAAGATCGCGACCGCAAGGTAGAGCAGCCCCGCCATCCTGCCCAGCCGGACGGGCGAAGCCGGTGCTCGGCCGTACTCGCCCGCATCGGGTTCGTGGTCCATGGGCCGGTGGAGCCTGGGGTCGTCGACCTTCCCTGGGCTGGTGGCGTCCGCGTCGTGATGCAGTTCAGTGGTCATGGTCGTTCCCGTTCCTCTTGCGTAGTCGAAACATCGAGACATCCCGACGCTAGGGAGGGAAGCGCGCGTTCCGGGATGGGGACAGCAGCACACGGACGGGGGTTAGCACCACGGCACCGGGGGTCAGCACCACCACTAGTGTTGGATCATGGCCCTGCGCGTGGTCTTCGCCGACGACAACTACCTCGTCCGCGAGGGGGTCTCAGCGCTGCTTGCCGAGGCTGAGGGTGTTGACCTGGTGGATGTCGTGGCGAACCCGGAACTGCTGCTCAGGTCGGTGGCCGGGAACTCCCCGGACGCGGTTCTGACGGATATCCGCATGCCTCCGACGCACACCAACGAGGGCATTGTCGTCGCGAAGCAGATTCGCGCGCAGCATCCCAGCGTCGGCGTGGTCGTCTTATCGCAGTACGTCGAGGAGGACTACGCCTTCGATCTGCTGGCCGACGGTGTGGCTGGGATGGGGTACCTGCTGAAGGAACGGGTCAGTGATCTTGCCGAGCTGATCCGCGGTCTGCACGAGGTGGCCCGCGGAGGTTCGGTGCTCGACCCGCTGGTCGTCGAGGCGCTCCTCGCCCGTAGGGCCAGCGACGGTCCACTGCGGGGGCTCACTGAGCGAGAGCGTGAGGTTCTTCAGGTGATGGCGACGGGTCGTAACAATGCGAGCATCGCAAAGACGCTGTTCATGAGCGATCGGGCGGTCGAGAAGCACATCGGTTCGGTATTCCAGAAGTTGGGGCTGGTCGAAGAGCACGAGACGAACCGGCGCGTCATGGCCGTCCTTGCCTACGTGGAGGCCAGCGGCTCCCACCGCTGAAATGGGCCGAGCCCGGCGAGGCGACGGGTGGGGCCAGCCCGTCCCCGGAGGTTTGTTGGAAACCTTCCCCTGCCCGGCCCGGAGGGCCACACTGCAGCCATGGCGACCCGCCGTGTCATCGGCTGGCTTCACCGCGACGGGCAGCACCGGCTGATGGTGATCGCTGGGCTCGCCACCTTCGTGGTGGGCGTTTACGCGGCCCTGGTACGGGGCGCAGGAGCGCTGATCGGTCGCACCGACTCGCCCAGCCTGGCCCTGTCGGTGTTGGCGACCGCAGTAGTGGCGCTGCTGTTCGCACCCGTGCAGGCCGCCCTAGAGCGGGTAGCCTCCAAGATTCTGCCCGGTGGCGCCACGACGCCGTATGAGGTGCTGCGACGGTTCTCCGAGCCCGTGTCCGGTGGCCACGCGGTCGAGGACCTCCCGGAGGTGATGTCGAGGCTCCTTGCCGAGGGAACCGGGGCTCGGTGGGCTCAGGTATGGCTCACCGTTTCCGACCGCCTGACCTTGGCAGCTACCTGGCCCGCGGACACCGATCAAGACCGCACACCGCCGACCCCGCAACCCGACGCAGGAGATGCCACGGGTGAGGGTCGCCGCGCCCTGCCCGTGCTGCACGGCGGGCAGTTACTAGGCGTGCTGCGTCTGCAGGAGCGACCCGGTCTGGCGCTCACGACCGTGGAGGAGCGGCTTTTTACGGCGCTGGCGGCCCAAGCCGGACTGATGCTTCGTCTGGTGGGCCTGCGGGTGGAGCTCGAAGGCCGTCACCGTGAGCTGGTCGGCCGCGCCACAGAGCTGCAGGCGTCTCGTGAACGGCTCATCGATGCCCAGGACTCCGAACGGCGCCGGTTGGAGCGCGATATCCACGACGGCGCTCAGCAGCATCTGGTGGCCCTGGCGGTGAACCTCCGGCTGGCGCAGACGGTCGCAGTCAGTTCACCCGAACGAGCAGCCCGCATGCTGGGCACCCAGGCCGAAGCAGCCCGCATCGCGATCGCGACCCTGTCCTCGCTGTCGCGTGGCATCTACCCGAGGACGCTGTCCGAGGAAGGCCTGGTGCCGGCCCTGCGGTCCGCGGTGGCGACCAGCGCTATCCCGGTCACGGTGACCACCGATCAGGTGGCACGCTTGCCGGCACCGGTCGAGGCCGCGTTGTACTTCTGCTGTGTAGAAGCGGTGCAGAACGCCGCCAAGCACTCCGCCGCGAGCAGCGTGGCGGTGCGGCTCAGCCAGGCCCGCGGAACGTGGCGGCTCACGGTCACCGACGACGGGGCCGGCTTCGATCATGCACGGGACCACCTCAACGGTGTGGGCCTGGCCAACATGCGCGATCGGATGGATGCGGTCGGCGGAACGGCCACCATCAGCTCGACTGCTGGTGGAGGCACCACGGTCACTGCGTTGGTCGCCAGAACGCCCCCTCCCGGGCCCGCCATCGCTGCCCGCGTGCCTGCGCCGGCACCCCGTGGGGCGAGCTGAGGTGCGCGCTCGGATCGCTTGGGCGATCGTCGGCCTTACCGTCATCTCCAGCGTGCTGGACACCGGCTTCACCGCCGCATACCGGTCGCTGCTCAGTGAGGCGACCTGGGCCGAGCACGGATGGCCGCTGTCCTCGCTCGCCTGTCTGGGCTGCGCGATCATGGGGGCCCTCATCGTCTCGCGGCACCCGAGACACCCCATCGGCTGGCTGCTCTGCGTTGCGAGCCTGCTCTCGGTCACGTTAGCCGCCGAGGCCTACAGCCTCTGGGTGCTCGAGGGAAACGGCCCCGGCCGGCCCTCATGGGGGCACCTGGCCGCATGGGCGGGACCGCTGCTCGGTTGGCCCGCGTTCACCGCCCTGGTGATGGTCTTCCTCATCGCACCGGATGGTCACTTGGCAACGCCTCGATGGCGCTGGATCGTCCGCATCACTGTCGCCGGGCTCATCCTTCACACGCTGGGGACGTTGACGACGCCGCCCGGCAACTTCGTCTACGGCCAACGGGACAGCAGCCGCGCCATCACAGCGCCGCTGCTCACCGTCGGATACCTGCTGATCGCGGCGGGTCTGATCGCCTCAGCCCTGTCACTTGTGGTGCGCCTTCGACGGTCCAGGGACGACGTGCGGCGCCAACTGCTGTGGATAGCTTCCTCCGCCGCCTTCTTGGCGTTCGGTGTGGTCGTCATCCTGGTGGTCCCACGGATGACTGGGGTGGAGGGAACCTGGCTTGCCGGGTTGCCCCTGCGCCTGGCCCAGGTCGCGGTCCCGTTCTGCGTGGCAGTCGCGGTGCTACGCCACCGGCTGCTCGACATCGACCTGATCGTCAACCGGGCCCTCGTGCTCGCACTGGCAACCATGCTGGTCGCCGTCGGCTACATTCTCGTCGTTGTGACCGTCGGTCTCGCCGTGGGCAGCGGCACCGGCGGTTTCTGGCCCTCGCTGCTCGCGACGGCTGTGGTGGCGTTGGCGTTCCAGCCGATGCGACGCCGCCTCGTGCGGATTGCTGACCGACTGGCCTTCGGTGTCGCGGCCGCACCCTACGAGGCGCTCGCCGATCTCAGCCGCCGGCTCGGTGAAAGTCCAGACCCCTCGGCGTTGCTCCCGGCCGTGGCCGAGGCGGCCGCGCACGCAGTCAACGCGAACCGTGCCATCGTGGTCCTCCGACTGGAGACAGGGCCCGACCTGACGGCGGTCTGGGACACCGTCGGGGCGGCCGGCCCGACGACCGCTGCTTGGGAGACCCCGGTCCTCGACCACGGAGAGAGGCTCGGAAGCATCGCAGTGTCCATGCCCCCCGGACACTCACTGCG
Organism: Actinomycetales bacterium; assembly: GCA_038236535.1. GTDB lineage: Bacteria > Actinomycetota > Actinomycetes > Actinomycetales > Dermatophilaceae > UBA4719. The sequence continues at coordinate 31,495 of JBBRZQ010000032.1, read as the reverse complement.
CCCCCCGGACCAACGGCTACTCGCTGACCTGGCCGACCAGGCCGGACTGGCCTTCCGCACCCACCGGCTGACGGCCGAGCTGGCGGGTCAGGTGGGGCAGCTCAGCATTCGCACCAGGGAGCTGAGCGAGTCCCGCCGCCGGCTGATCAGCGCCGGCGATGCCGAACGGAGCCGTCTCGAACGGGCAATCGCCCGTCAGGTGATGCTGCACCTGGAACCGCTCCCAGATCGCTTGCACCGGCTGTCTGACCCCGGCCGCGAGACGCCCCCCGTCCCGGATGCGGAGGTGCTCGGCGCGTGTATAGATTCCCTGACCACCGCGATAGAAGCGCTCCGGGAGATCACTCGAGGGGTGTTCCCGGCTCAGCTCGCCCGTTCCGGCCTCTCGACAGCCCTTGGTTCCCTCCTCATTCGGGCTCCGAGCACTCCGCGACTGGTGGTCGAGGATTCTGCTCGTGGCCGACGCTTCGGCACGAGCGTGGAAGCCGCTGCGTACTTCTGTGTCGTCGAGGCAACCCGCGACCTGCGCGACCCCGTCCTGGTCGTCCTGGCCACCCGCGACGATCAGCTGCAGGTGGTCGTCAGCGGAAGGGACAGCGATGGCCTGCCGGTGGCGCACATGCGCGACCGGGTCGAGGCGGCGGGCGGCTCCATCTCGGTGGAGTCGAAGGACGGCCACACCGTCCTGGGGACCCTTCTCCCTGCAAACGGTCCCTCGGCTACCTTCTGAGGCACTCGACGGATACCGAAAACGGACACATCACGGCACGGCAGCGCCCCAGACGACGCGTAGGCGATCAGGTCCGAGCGCCGATTTGGTCACGTACGCCGCTGCCCCCGACTCGGCGACGAACTGGTTACCGGCGTCTTCGTCATAGGTCGACAGCAGCACCACAACGGGCGGGCAGTCCCCCCCACGCAACAGGCGGGTCGCCTCGAGCCCGTCGATGCCGGGCAGGTTCACATCCATCAGCACGAGGTCGGGGGCCACGAGGGTTGCCACGGCAATCGCCTCCTCCCCCGACAGTGCCTCGCCGACAACGACGAACCCGGGGGTCTCCTCGACCACGGAGGACATGGCGCGCAGGTATGCCGCCTGGTCGTCGACCAGCAGTATCCGCACCAGATCCACGACGTGTCACCTCCAGGGCCAGCCTGCACCGGCGGGGCTAGAGGTGGGGAGGGGGAGGGCCGCACGTCCGGTGGGGGGTGGCCCTCCCCTGGTGTGCTGCCTGCCCCATCGTGGCGTGCCCCGGAGCCTTCCTAGTGTCGAAGGTGCGCGACAACCGTCGCGGAACCGGCACCCTCAACCAGGGGATGCCACCCGTGCTTCAGAGTAGGAGAGCCATGTCACACAGGAAGATCGCAGTCGAAGTCGGCATTCTTTTTTTCGTCCAGATGGTCACCGGCATGATCGGCGCTTCGCGGATCCAAGCATTCGTTGACGGTGATACCGATCGAGTGCCGGTCACCGTTGGCGTCCTGCTCATGATGTGTTCCGGTATCGCGGTCGTCGGCATCGGCCTCCTGATGTACCAGGTCCTCAAGACGGTGAGCCGCCGAGTTGCTTTTGGCTACCCGCTGTTCCGAGTCGTCGAGTTCAGCGTGTCCAGTGTGTGCGGCGTCTATCTTTTGGCCCAGATGGAGGTCGTCCCCAACCACTTGCTCTGGGTGTACATCCCTACAGGCGTCGGGGGTCTGATCCTGAACTACCTGCTGTTCGTCTCGAGGTTGGTTCCCCGTGCAATAGCGATTCTTGGCCTCGTGGGCTATCTGTTGTTGACCGTAGGGGTACCCCTCGATCTCCTCGGCATCACCGACATGAATGCCGGGCTGGGAATGCTGCTGCTCGTCCCGGGCTTCCTCTTCGAGTTCGCCATCTTCCCCGTCTGGTTGATCGCCAAGGGATTCAGCGGTGTCGCCCATGACGGCCAACCCTTCCCCGGCACCACCATCGGGACGGCCCTCGCACCCGCTGATGACACCGCGGTATCGGCACGGTCATGACCACCTCGATCCCCACCAGCACCACGATGCGGTCGGTCACCCACCACGAGTACGGCTCGGCCGCGGTCGTCCGCGTCGGTCAGTCGGCGCGACCCGCGCCCGGGCCCGGAGAGGTGCTGTTAAGGGTGCACGCGGCCGGGCTCGATCGAGGGGTCTGGCACACGATGACCGGGACCCCGTACGCCGGCCGCCTCGCGTTCGGTCTTCGCCGACCCAAGAACCCCGTGCTCGGCCTCGACGTCGCCGGCACCGTCGTCGTGCTCGGCCCGGGCGTGACACGGTTCGCCGTAGGCGACGAGGCCTACGGCTTCGGCCAAGGCACCTTCGCTGAGTACGCCGTGGCGCGCGAAGCCAAGCTCGCCCGCAAGCCCTCGAACATCTCCTTCGAGCAGGCGGCCGCGGTGCCGGTGTCTGCCGTGACCGCCCTGCAGGCGTTGGACGCCGGCCACGTCCAACCCGGTCAGATGGTGCTCATCATCGGCGCCTCCGGCGGCGTGGGCACGTATGCCGTCCAACTGGCCAAGGCCCTGGGGGCGCAGGTCATCGGGGTGTGCAGCAACGCCAAGATGGATCTGGTGCGGTCCCTCGGTGCCGACCACGTCATCGACTACGCCAGTGAAGACTTCGCCGACGGGAGCCGCCGGTACGACCTCATCATCGATATCGGCGGGAACCCCGCCATTCGGCGGCTTCGCCGAGCCCTGGCTCCTGCCGGGACAGTCGTGATGGTCGGAGGCGAGGAGGGCGGCAGCTGGACCGGCAGCATGGACCGACAGCTTCGAGCCATGACCTTGTCCCTGTTCATCCGACAGCGGCTGACGATGGTCCTGACCAAACAGCGCGCGAGCGACCTCGAGCGCCTCACCGACCTCATCGAGAGCGGCAAGGTAGTGCCAAGCGTCGGCCGCACCTACCCTCTCGAGCAGACACCGGAGGCGATTCGTCACCTCGCCGCTGGCCACACGCGGGGCAAAGCCGTCATCACCACCTGACCGCCACCACCGACCGCGGCCGAACCAGTAAGGCACGGACGTGTCGCGCCGGAGTAGAAGAGGCGACGCCGTGCTTGGTACCCGTGGGCTTACGGATCCTGTCGTCGATATCGATGAACGCCAGCCCGTCGGCGGTGGTGGTCCCGGTCAGAAGGTGCGAGACCAGGCCGACCGGGCCGATCAGGTTCGGGTCATCGAACTCGTCAGAGATCGGTGGAATGCCTGCATCGGTCGGATGCCCGCTCGGAGCCGGTGAATTGGTGTCTGGGCGAACCCATTTCTTTGGCCCCACAATGGCATTCGCGTGTCGCGACCCGCGACAACACCCGATCAATCGGTGGATTAAGGCTCAACAGGCCAATCCCAAGAGCACGGCTTCCCACCGCAATAGCGAGCGCGACGAGGATGAGAGCCGCGGCGACGGCCAACGTGATCCGCATGCCGGCCGCAACCGCCTGCGGACGCGCCGCCATGATGTTGGTGGTCCCCGACCCGAGGGCGAACACAGTGCCCATCACGGATGCGCCGGTGATGAGGCCGAGGTTGCGGGACAGGTTGAGCATGCCGGATGTGACGCCCCGCTGATCGGGTTGAATATTCGTCATAATGGCGGTGTTGTTGGCCGATTGAAACAGCGCATAGCCGGCTGTGATGAGGACGAGCGGCGCGGTGTAACCCGGTACGGCGAACCTCGTCGGCAGCAGGCTTAGGGCGCAGGATCCGACGGCCATCGCGATAAGCCCGACGATGCTCATGCGGTGCGCGCCCAACCGGTCCACGAAGCGGCCGGCGGGCACGCCTGTCAGGGCGGCGACAATCGGACCGGACGACATGACGAGACCGACCCGGGCGGCGTTGAGCCCGAGCGCGCGGGAGAGATAGAACGGGCCGACCACGAGCGTCGCCATGACCACGGTGGTGACCAGGGCGCTCATGGAGAGGCCGGCGCTCAGTACCGGATTCCGGAACATTGTCAGTTGGATCAACGGTGATACTGCTCTCCTCTCGGCGGCCACGAACAGGGCGATCCCGAGGGCAGCCGCTACCAGCAGAGCCAGTTGAGCCGGCCGAAGCTTCCGTGACCCATCGTCATGGCCAGCGCGTACACCCCAAGCGTCAGAGCGAGCATCAGTGTGCCGACACTGTCGAAGCGGGTCCGATCCGTTGTCGGCCGATGGCGGTCGATGGGCAGGTAGCGGTACGCGAGAAGGAGCGCCAGGATTCCTAGCGGCACGTTGAGGAAGAAGATGGCCCGCCACCCAAGACCGGCGATCAGCACGCCGCCGAGCGAGGGGCCGAGTGCGGTACCAATCGCGGACATGCTCCCGAGCAGCCCCATTGCGGTACCGGTCTTGTCCTTGGGAACCATCTCACCGACGAAGGCGATGGTGAGGGCCATCATGATGGCCGCGCCCAGCCCCTGCACCGCCCGGGCGCCAATCAGCAGCCAGAGCGTGGGGGCGAGGCCGGACAGGACCGAGGCCACCGTGAACAGGAAGACTCCGGCCAGGAGCAACCGGCGACGCCCGGTGAGGTCACCGAGGCGTCCGACGCTGACGATCAGGGTGGTGATGGCGAGAAGGTAGGCCAGGACGACCCACTGGACCTCTTGGAAGGAGGCATCGAATACCTGCGCCAGCGTTGGCAATGCCACATTGGTGATGCTGGTGCCGAGGGCGGATAGCAACATGGACAGCGAGAGGCTGACGAGGGGCCACCAAACCGCAGGTGTCCGTTGGGTACTCCTGGCTACCGTCCTATTCTGTTGTGCACCGGTTGTCTTCATCGTGAGCTCCGTTCTCTGATGACTCCCGAAGCTCGGTCGTCAGGTGGGCGGTTGGGGCCGCCGACCCGTATGTCCGCGGTACGGTCCTCCGTCGGCGGCTGACGTGCTCGCGGAAGGGCGGGTCTGGGGAACGGCCTATTTGACTTCCGCTCTGGTCACGAATCGGAGCCCGACCGTCAAGGGGAGGGCCAACCAGATCATGGCGGTGACCCCGAGATGGGCCCACTGCTGGGCGGTCAGGGCCCCGTCGAACAGGGCGCTTTGCGCATGGTCGAAGTCGACCCAGGGTTGCAGGTCGCGGAACCAGTTCTGGGAGGCGGCGAGGGGCAAGGCCAGCGTTGGCAGCAGGAACTGGTAGATGAAGTAGGCCCCGAGGGCTACGGCCGAGCTGCGGATCATCACGCCGAGTGTGAAGCCGACCAGCAGGCTCAGCACATTGGCCAGGGCGATGGTGAGCAGGTTCGTGACGGTCAGGTTCCAGGCCGGTGAGACTCCCGTGATCGCTGTGCCCGCCACGTTGCCGAGGGCGCCGATGCCGAAGGCGAGCGGAGTGGCGACGGTGGCGACGCCGACGCATGAGATCGCCTTGGCCGCGATCACCCGGCCGCGGTGCGGGACCAGGGTGAAGGTGGTCAATCCGCTGCGCTGGCTCCACTCGCCGGTGACCGACAAGATCGCGATCATCGGCAGGACCAGGGTCATCGGGATGCCGATCGCCGTCACGAGCGACCTGTACGTCAGCTCCTTGTGGGGAGCGAACAGGATGACTGCCGCCGTGGCGAGCAGAGCCAGGATCCCGATGCTGGCCATCAGCCAGAAGCCGGAGCGGGTGTCCAGCATCTTGCGCAGCTCGGTGGTGACGATGCGGCCCAAGGGGATCTCGCGGTGGGTGGGCTGGGTGGTCCGGGTTTCGGCTAGCGACGCGGACGTGGAGGGAGTGTCGATGGTGGTCATGCCGCTGCTCCTTGTGGCTTCATTTCGCTGGTGGTCTCGCGTTGGGTCTGGGCGGTCAGCTGCAGGAACATCTCCTCCAGGCCGGCGCCGTCGGCGGGCCGCAGCTCGATGAGTGGTATGCCGGCGGCGAAGGCGATCTTGCCGACCTGCTCGGCGTCGGCGTGGGCGAGCAGCCCGTCATCGCCCACGGGTGAGGCGGTGACGCCTGACTCGAGGAGGGCGCGGGCGACGACCTCACGGTGGGTCGTCCGCACGATGGACCCCGCGGACGCCAGCAGGTCGCGCTTGGCGCCCTGGGCCACGATGCGGCCGTGGCCGATCACCACGAGGTCGTCGGCGATGACCTCGATCTCGTGAAGCAGGTGGGAGGAGAGCAGGACGGTGCCCCCGCGGTCGGCGTAGTCGCGCAGCAGGCCGCGCATCCAGGCGATGCCGGCCGGGTCGAGGCCGTTGGCCGGCTCGTCGAGGATCAGGACCTCCGGTTCGCCGATCAGGGCGGTCGCGATGCCGAGCCGCTGCCGCATGCCCAGTGAGTAGTCGCGGACCCGCCGGGACGCCTCCTGCGGCGTGAGGCTGACCTGGTCCAGCATCTCCTCGACGCGGTTGCGGTGGAGCCCCATGAACCGTTGGGCGATGGTCAGGATCTCCCGGCCCGTGCGACCGGCGTGCTGGGCCGACGCGTCGAGGAGTACCCCGACCTCGAGGCCGGGGTTGGGCAGGTCCACGTAGCGGCGCCCGGAGATGGTCGCGGTTCCCGAGGTGGGCCGGGTGAGTCCGACGATGATCCGCATGGTGGTTGACTTGCCGGCGCCGTTGGGGCCCAGGAACCCGGTCACCCGCCCCGGGCGGGCGGTGAAGCTGACGTCGTCGACTGCGGTGAAGGAACCGTAGGTTCTGGTGACGGACTCGATGGTGATCATGGGCAGAGCTCCTTAGGGCCGGGGGCTGTTGGCCCGCGGGCTGGCGGCGGAGCCTTTGGTGGGCCCGCCGAGTTTCAATCTCCGGACCTGGTAGGTGTCGCCGGATGTGACTACCGGCTCCGACGCCATGGCTCGCCCGGTGCCATCACGTACTGGGTGAGCACATGGCGCCACGGAATGACGGCGATGATGATCACCAGCCAGAGGAACGTACCGGCCTGCTCAAGGGTGGCGCCGTCGAGCTTGTTGTCCGACCACAGCGGCAGGGCGATGACCCCGAGCCAGGTCAGCTTCCATCCGACTTCGAACAGCAGGATGGGAAGCATGCGCAGGGGGTACCGAAGGCCCATCAGGGCCAGGACCGACATCGCGACGAGCATGCACTGGACGGTCCCTGCCTTCAGCTCCCAGGGGCCGTGGTTGAACAGCAGTGGCCACTTGACCACCGCCAGGCCCCCGCCCATGACGAGGTAACCCACCCGAAGCAGGTTCAGCTGCCGGAGCGAGACCTGCGCCGGGACTCGTGCACCGCCTTCCCCGGATTGGTCGGGCTGGGGGGATGTTGTCAGCGCTTGTTCCCGTAGCTGTTTCATGATGATGGCTCCTTGGTCGGTGAGCGGATACTCGACGATGGCGGCCGTGGACGGTCCCGCACATCGGCCTGCCGGTTACGGTCGTTGGTCGCAAGGACGGTCTGTGAAGCCGGCGCGTACCGCCTTTCGTCTCGGTCGCGGTCGACCTTCGTTGCTGTCCCGCCCACGCACCGGCCCATACGCTGGAGTCATGTCCGAGGCACGCAGGTGGTGGGTCGAGCTGGTGAGGCCGGCGTCGCTGATATCGCCTGGCGATCTGTTACAGCCGGACTCGATCGGTCCGCGGACCGGTCGGGAAAGGGGCGTCGACGCCGCTGGGTGCCTGGTGGGCGCCGTCGTCGGGGCGCTGTTCCTGAGCCCCGCACTCCGCGACACGGTCGTACCGCTGTCCACGACGCAGGTGGTCATCGATGTTTCCTGCGGAGTGCTGGCCTGCCTCTCGTTGTGGTGGCGGCGGCGCTGGCCGGTGGGCGTTGCGCTCGCCTGTCTCCTGCTGGGGACGGTCTCGATTTCTGCCACCGCCCCCGGGCTCCTGGCGCTGTTCTCCCTCGCTGTGTACCGCCCGACCCGCCCGGTGCTGCTCGTCGCTGGGCTGTGGATCCCGTCCCTCCTGGTCTTCGCCATCTACAGCCCGACGACCGAGCCACTCTCAGAGCTCCTGCTGGTCACCCCGCTCGCGCTCGCAGCCGCCGCGGGTGGGATGTTCGTCCGGGCGCGAAGGCAGCTCCTCTTCACCCTGCGCGAGCGGGCCCTGCGAGCGGAGGCCGATCAGCGTCTGCACGAAGACCAGGCCCGGATGGCTGAGCGCACCCGGATCGCCCGCGAGATGCACGACGTGCTCGCCCACCGGATCTCGCTGCTGGCGTTGCACGCCGGTGCGCTCGAGGTCCGGCCGGACCTGCCACCGGCGAAGGTACGCGAGACCGCCGAACTGCTGCGCTCCACGGCGCGCCAGGCACTGGAAGAGCTGCGCAGCGTGATCGGCGTACTCCGGGAAGAACCGGGGCATGAGGCGGTGCCAGACACTCGGCAGCCGACGCTGTCGGACATTCGCCGCCTCGTCGAGGAGACCCGACGAGCCGGCGCGAACATCGACTTCGAGATGGGGGTCGAGGACGCGGACGCCATACCAAGTGCGCTCGGACGGGATGCCTACCGCATCGTGCAGGAGGCGCTGACCAACATTGGCAAGCACGCCATCGGCACGGCGACGCGGGTGCGGGTCACCGGGGCACCAGAGGTCGGCCTGCACGTCAGCGTCCGCAACCGCCAACCCATCCACGCCCCCGCCGGACCGTCGCTGCCAGGGTCAGGCGCCGGCCTTCTCGGGCTGCAGGAACGAGTCGCCCTCGCCGGCGGCACACTCGTACACGGCCCAGATGGATCAGGCGACTTTGTGGTGGACGCCGAGTTCCAATGGTGAGGGTGAGGGTGCTGCTGGTCGACGACGACGCGCTCGTGCGCGCCGGGCTGCGGATCATCCTGTCCTCGGCCGAGGACCTCGAGGTCGTGGGCGAGGCGGACGACGGTGCCCGCGCGGTTGCGGCGGTCCGCGAGCATCGGCCCGATGTCGTGCTCATGGATATCCGCATGGCGGAGATGGACGGCATCACCGCGACCGCCGCGTTGCGCCGTCTCGACGTGCCGCCGCAGGTGATCGTTCTGACCACGTTCCAGGCGGACGAGCAGGTGATGAGCGCGTTACGCGCCGGTGCGAGCGGATTCCTGGTCAAGGACACCCCGCCCGCCGAGATCATCAACGCCGTGCGCGTGGTCGCCTCGGGCGAGGCGATCATCTCGCCGTCCGTCACCCGTACGCTGCTTTCCCACTTCGGCGATGGCCAGGCATCCGACCGCCGCCGCGCAGCCGCGCAGCGACTCGCCACACTCACCGAGCGCGAACGGGAAGTGGCAGCCGCGATCGGGTCCGGCGCCTCAAACGCGGAGGTCGCCGCCTCGCTGTTCATGAGCGAGGCGACAGTCAAGACGCACGTGTCACGCCTGTTTACCAAACTCGACGTCGTCAACCGGGTGCAGATCGCCATCGTCGTGCACGACGCAGACCAGTCCTGACGCCCTCGCTACACGACTCTCGCGATGAAGAGCGTGTCCGATAAGGACCAATGACCGGTCACCGATCCGCTTGCGGGCAGCACCCGCACCTGCTGCTCCCATCGCGGTAGTCGTTCCCGAGGGCGTCGGCCCATCGTCATCAGGAGAACCTCCTACTCCCGCAAGCCGTAGCCGCAGCGAGCTCGGCCACCGACCTCAGAGCGCCCTGCAACCCCCGTGGCAAACAATGCGGAGAGGTGCCTTTGAGGGTCCGGAACTCCTGCTGAGGACGATGTCCGCCCCGATGTGGACTGGTTCGCCATGCGAGGGTCACCAGGGTCCGGGTGCTGTCACAACACGGCGGCGCCTACTGGTCCCGGTCCAAGGGACGGTTCCCGCTAAGAAGGGAGGGCGCCCGGCCCGTAGCGGCGCGGTACGGTCGCGACGTGTTGCACGGGCGAGAGGTCGAGCGGGCGCGCTTGGCCGTCCTCATCGACGACGCTCGTCACGGCACAGCCGGAAGTGTTGTGGTGCATGGCGAACCGGGGGTCGGGAAGTCCGCGCTGCTCGCGGATGTGCTGTCGGGCGCGACTGACGTTCTGGTGCTCAAGACCCAAGGACTGGAGTCGGAGTCTCCGCTTGCCTTTGCCTCACTGCACCGGCTGCTCCGACCCGTCCTGAGCCTGATCGAGCGGCTCCCGGCCCCGCAGGCTCAGGCGCTGCGGGTGGCGTTCGGGCAGGAGACCGGCACGGTTGTGCCGTTCCTGGTGGCGGTCGCGACCCTTTCCCTGCTCACCGAGGCCGCAGAGGTGCAACCGGTGGTGTGTCTCGTCGACGACGCTCACTGGCTCGACGCGGCTTCGACCGACGCGCTGTTGTTCGCGACCCGCCGCTTGGACGCCGACCCGGTCGCCATGGTGTTCGCCGCTCGCGACACCGACGCCCGGACCTTCACCCCCGACGGCGTGCCGACCCTGCGGCTGCAGGGCTTGGATGCGTCGTCCGTACGGGCGTTGCTGGCCGAGCACGTTCCGGTCGTGGTGTCAGCCCAGGTCGCCGACCGGCTGCTCGCCGAAACAGGTGGGAACCCGCTCGCGCTCGTCGAGCTGCCGACGGGCCTGAGCGTCGGACAGCTTGACGGCACCTCGCCGCTCCCCCCACGGCTGATGCTCCCCACCGGAGTTGAGCGTGTCTTCCTGGACCGGTCGCGTCGCCTCACCGAGCCTGCCCAGATGGTGATGCTGGTCGCGGTGGCGGACGATACCGGGCTTCTTGTGACTGTTCAGCACGCCGCTGCCGCCCTCGGTACCGGCCCGGAAACCGTTGCGGAGGCAGAGCGGTCCGGGCTGTTGGTCGTCAGCGGGGACACCGTCACGGTCCGGCATCCGCTGGTCCGGTCCGCCGTGTATCAGGCCGCTACCGGCTTCGAGCGCCGTCGGGCGCACCGCGCCTTGGCGGACGCCTTGGACAGCCTGAAGGACTACGACCGGGCGACGTGGCACCGAGCCGCAGCCGCTGACGGGCCCGACGAGAACGTGGCCACCGCCCTCGACGACGTCGGCGCGCGGGCCGGGCGGCGCGGCGCGTACCGGGCTGCCGCCGACGCGTACGAGCGAGCCGCCGACCTGACCCTCGACCCCCACGCTAGAGCCGGTCGCCAGCTCGCGGCCGCCCGCAACGCGTGGGCCTCGGGCCAGACCGGCCGCTCGTCCCGTCTGTTGTCGTCGTCCCGTGAGCGCGCCGAGGACCCGGTCCTGCTCGCGGACATCGACCGGCTCCGCGGCCGCATCGCAGTCAACGTCGGCTCGGCTGCGGACGCGCACCGCATCTTCACCCAGGCCGCTGCGCAGGTCGCGGCCCACGACCCGGTCCGGGCCTTGGAGATGGCGGTGGCTGCAGCCGTTGCTCGCAGCCACGGCATCGACAGCGGGGCACAGCTGCCTCCTGACACCATCGACGTCACCATCTCCCCGCAGGACACGGCACGCACTCGGTGCCTCAAGCACCTCCTGATCAGCACCCGGCACGACGTCGCCGGAGAACGCGCCCCTGCACTCGAGGAGCTGAACGCCGCCCAGACGACCGCTCTTGGGGCGCCCGACACCCTCGCCGACCTCGATTTACTCGGGAACCTCGCGAACGCCGCCCTGCACCTGGGCGACGACTTGGCGCACCGCCACTTCTACGGGTTGATGCTGTCGACCGCCCGTGAGAACGGGGACGGGATGGCCGTCCTGTACGCCCTCCAGCGCGTCCCCTTCAGCCAGTACGCCGGCGGCCAGTGGGCTGCCCTGCGCAACTCCGCGGAGGAGGCCGTCACTCTTGGTCTGAGCGTAGGGCAGGTCGCAGCGACGGCCGCCCCGCGGGCGTGGCTGGTCCTGCTAGCTGCGCTCGAGGGTCGCCCCGACTACGACGAACGCCTCAGCTCCCTCGAGGCCGTGGTGGCCGCGCACCCGCCCGTGGGCATCCTCGCGCAGCCGGTCGACGACCTGACCCGGTGGGCCAAAGGCATCAGCGCCTTGCTCGCGGGTGACGCGATCGGCGCCCTGTATCAGTTCCGCCAGATGGCGGCGGCCTCGCAACCAATGCAGCTGCCCGCACTGATGTTGTTGTCGGCCCAGGACCGCATCGATGCCGCTGTCCGCAGCGGCGACCGGAGCCAAGCCCTCGCCTGGGTGGAGGACCTCGACGCCTTCGCGGGCGACACCCATCTCCCGTGGGCGCACGCCTCCGCTGCCTTCGGCCGGGCCAGGATGTCCGAGCACGATGAGGTGGGGCTGGGAAGCCGGGCCACCGAGCAGTTCGAGACCTCGCTCACCCATCATGCCGCCGCCAACCGACCCTACGACCGCGCGCGGGTGCAGCTGGCGTACGGCGAGTTCCTGCGCCGTCACCAACGGCGCGTGGACGCCCGAGGTCAGCTCCGGGCGGCACTCGAGACGTTCGAGGACCAGCACTGCCGCCCGCTCGCCGAGCGGGCCGGCCAAGAGCTGCGCGCGTCCGGAGAGACGGCCCGTAGACGTGACCCCTCCACAGCGGTGAACCTGACCCCGACGGAGCTGAAGGTCGCGGAGCTCGTCAGCCAGGGCCTGTCGAACAAAGACGTCGCCGCCCAGTGCTGGGTGTCTCCGCGCACAGTGGCCTTCCATCTGCGGAACGTGTTCACCAAGACCGGTGTCGTCTCCCGAGGTGAGCTCGCCCACCTCGACCTGGTCACCTGAGACCGAGCCGCCCGGCTGGAAGCCGCCGTGCGAGGGGCGGACCGTCACCCGTGTCTCTCAAGCGGATGGGCGCGCATGCTGGCCTCGAGACCGGCGCGGGTGAGGTCGGCTGCGCGGCTGGCCGGTTTGCGTTCACCCTGGATGCGGAGCCACCCGGTGAACTCGTGGGCGAGGTCCATCCGCGGCCACGCCTCGACGACCTGGGTCTGGACGTCGACCGGGATGAGGTGGAGCCGCAGCCGGTGATATCGATACCGGTCGCGACCTCCAGAAGGTGTCCTTCGACGTCGTCGTCCGGGTCGACCGACGGCCACATGTGTTTCCCGATGACTTGCGCGACCCGGTTGCTGCGTGTGTCGGGCCAGCCAGCCGCGGCACCGAACACCCAGGCCACCTGCCCACCGGCTTCCTCGAACGGCATCTCGTACGCGTCGAACGCTCGGGTGAGACCGATGTCGTGCAGCATCGCCGCGACGTAGTAAAGCTCCCGGTCGAAGTCCATGCCCTGACGCTCTGCGTAGGCGACACCCCACAGGTAGCAGCGGACGCAATGCGCATACAACGCCGACGAGCAGTAGCGGCGGGCCACCTGAGTGGCGGCCAAGGCTGCCGAGGTCGAAGGAGTAGCCATCTCGTTCAGGTGCATCACAAACTCCTCAAAGGGGAAGGCTTCAGGTTCCCACCGGCGTACGCCGGCCACCCCGGTCAAACCGCCGGGTTCCCCCGGAACCTGGTCCGCTGTCACGCCCTGTGAGCACAACACCTAGAGCCCGAGCATGGTGGCGTTGCGGACAGCGTCGATGACCGCGTGCGCGAGAGCGGGCCCGGCCAGGTTGCGGGTGCGGCGCCACGCGAACGACAGCGGCACCCCGATGACCACATGAACGACGACCAGCTCCACAACCAGCAGCGGCCACGGAAGTCCCGTGGACACGGGAAGGTGCCATAGCCCCCACAGCACGGAGACGAAGACGGCGGATTGCCAGCTGCGCCCTTCGCCTTCGTGGTACAGGTGGGCGTCGAGGGCTCCCCGAAAGGTGACCTCCTCCAGCAGGAACGTGGCCGGGAAGTACAGGGCGGTGTACGTGGCCAACGCAGCAAGCGCCGTCATCGCGGGCAGGGGTGTCCCGGTCGCGACGTGGAGCATCCCGTAGACGACCGCCATGCCGCCCGCCCCGACGGCAATCGGCCGGGCTGATGAGCGCAGCGTAACGAGAACGGAACTGGCACGCAGGGAGAACGCCGCCGCGACTGCACCGGCCATGGCCGCCAGGTTCCAGCCAAGCAACGCCACGTCGCCCGCCCCGAGAGCGTGGATCGCGTGATACCCGGGGACGACGGCCAAGACGCCGGCCATGGCAGCGCCCTTCCAGCTCAAGGCGAACCGGGTGGTGTTGGGGGCGAACAGTTCACGAAGCGGCCGGCGTCGAACCAGTGTCTGGAAGGCAGCGGTCAACGGGATCCCCAAGAGCAGGTAGGCGTTGCTGGGGAGCGAGGTCAGGTGTCCGGCCACCACCCAGACGGCGACGAATATCGCTGCCTCCAGGCTCCGCCGGCGTTTCGAGGTGGTGGCCGGGCGCTCAGGGGCGGGGGTACGTGTCGGGTTGGTCTGCCGACTGCCGTGGACGCTCATGGCCGTGGTCTCCGTTCGAGAAAGGTGAGTGTGGGCTGGTCGGTGTGTTGCCCGGGACGACCCTGCTCCTCATACGGCGCCGCTCACCCCGGCAAGACGGCCGGGCTGGGGCCGCGCTTCTTCCTCCCGGACGTGGCGCGTCACCGTGCTCCCACCTCGCGGCCTATGGCGCCCGTGGGTGTGTGCAGCCGAGGTGCGGCGGCGGGGCCATGTGGGGCACCACTCCAACCTGCCCCGCCCGCCTCCGGCGGTCCCAGGCCAATCCCGGTCATCTGACTGGGGCGAGCACATCGCGTCACCGTGACTGTGGTCCTGCGGCCGACCAACCAGGACGGCCAGGAAAGGGAAGCCGTCATGACCACCTCAACCCGTATACCGACGCCGGTCCCCACCAGCGCGCCCGGCACGCCGACCGGCCCTCTTGGCCGCGTCGTCACCGCGTCCTTGGGCGCCGGCGCCGTGGGCTCGGCAGCCCTGACGCTCACCGTCCTTCCCGACGCGTCCGAGGCCCGCATCGTCGGCGCCGCGCTCATCGCCTTCGCGGCCGGCTGGGCGATGCTCGCCTGGCTCACCACCCGGATGACCACGCACCCGCAACGGTGGGCCTACGTCCCTGCGACCCTGATGGTCGCTTCCGGCGCCGCACTGCTGGCAGTCAACCCGGGTGAGCCGGTCATGACCAGCCTTGCCTGGGGGTGGCCCCCGGCACTGGTGGTGTTGGCGGTGTGGATCGAGCAGCGGACCCGCCGCAGCGTCCCCGGGCGGCGCCGCCTGCTGATCTACCCCGTCACGCTGGCCATGCTCCTGGCCGGTCTCGGCGGGTTGTACCAGGCCACGACGACGGCGCCGGACGTCGCTGCTGGACCCATGCCCGGCCGGCTCGTCGACGTCGGCGGGTACCGCCTGCACCTCAGCTGCACCGGCACCGGCGCCCCCATCGTCGTGCTGCTCAACGGTCTCGGTGAGACCTCCCCGCAGTGGTCCCGTGTCAGCCCGGCCATCGCCGCGACCACCCGCGTCTGCGCTTATGACCGCGCCGGGCAGGGCTGGAGCGACGACTCACCGAACCCAGCCGATGCCACCCACGCCGCCACTGACCTGCACCGCCTCCTGACCGGCGCCGAGGAATCTGGCCCCTTCGTCCTGGCCGGGCACTCCAGCGGGGGCGTGCACGCCCTCACCTACGCGCACCTGTACCCCGGCGACGTGGCCGGTGTCGTCCTTCTCGACAGCGCCAGCCCGCACCAGGTCGAGCTGGTGCAGCCGTTCGATGGTGAGTACCAGCTCATGCGTCGCCTCCTGGCGGTGGCGCCCACCTTGTTCCGGCTCGGCGTCGGTCCCCTCATCGCGGCGTCGTCTACCCCGGAACTGCCCGGAGCGGCCGGTGAGCAGGTGTCCGTCTTCGCGAACAGCCCGCGAGGCATGGCGGGGATGCGCGCCGAGCAGGCCGCGCTGCCCGACACCTTCCGTCAGGCGCAGGCACTCACCACCCTCGGCGGCACCCCGCTGGTCGTGCTGACCGCGAAGGACAACGTCGACCATAAGCCGGGATGGGGCACCGCCCAGGACCAGCTCGCCGCCCTCTCGACGAACAGCCGGCACACCGTCGCCGACCTCGACCACATGGCGTACCTCCAGGACCAAACAGGCGCCGCCCTGTCGATCACCGCGATCACCGACGTCGTCACCGCCGTCCGCACACACACCCCGGTGCGTACGCGGTAGGCCACCGTGCGGAGCGGCCCGCCACCACTGGCGGCCACACCGGAGCCACCCACCTCACGCCAACTCCCGCGACCGAATCATCTGATGGAACGGAACCTCCATGCTCACCCGCCGCACCCTCACCCGCCGCGTCCTCAGGGCCACCCTGTCCAGCGGGCTGGCGCTGCTGACCCTGGGCGGACTGGCCGCCGCCGGAGCCCAGGTCACCAGCAGCGAGGCGACCACCCCGCCACCCCGTCATCTCACCCGAACAGCGGTGGTCAACCGGCCCTCGTCCAGCGGGCCGCTGGTGGTCGCCGTCGCCCTCGGAGCGTCCGCGACCGTCGTCAGCGACGCCCTTGCCCCGTATGAGGTGTTCGCCAGCTCGCCGCAGTTCTCCGTCTACACGGTCGCCGCCACCCCCGGTCCCGCCGCGACGCAGGGTGGGCCCACCATCACGCCGACCTACACGTTCGCTGACGTCCGGACCGGGCAGGCACCGCACCCCGATGTGGTCGTCGTGCCCGCCGTCGCCAGCCCCGACGGGCCGCAGGAGGCCGAACTACGCAGCTGGGTCCTTGACCAGGCCGACGGCGGCGCCCGCGTCCTGGGCGTATGCAACGGGGCCGCGGTCCTGGCCGCGGCTGGGCTGCTCGACGGGCGCCACGCCACCAGCCACTGGTCCCGGCTCGGGGCCCTACGCAAACAGCACCCGCGGGTCGACTGGGTTGGCGGGCAGCGGTTCGTCCGCGACGGTCTCATCACGACCACCGCGGGCGTCACCTCGGGGATTCCCGGCGCGCTGAGCGTCATGGCCGATCTGGCCGGGCCAGGCGAAGCCACCCGCGTCGGCCTGCTTGTCGGGTACCCGGGCTGGTCGCTGACTGGACCGAGCGTCATACCCAGCCCGTCGTGGACCGTTGGCGACTTGCCCGTGGGACTCAATGCACTCATCCCCTGGGGACGACCGACCCTCGGTATCGCCCTGGCGGACGGGGTCGGTGAGATCGACCTCGCCAGCAGCTTTGAAGTGTTCGACGTCTCCTACGCCGCCCGGCCCATCGCGCTGAGCTCATCCGGCACCGTGCTGACCACGCACGGGATGGTCCTGCACACCAGCACGCCGGGTGACCGGCCCACCCCGAACCGGCTGGCGGTCCCCGGGGCGGGCGGCACCGCCGACCTCGACCCCATCCTGAGGGTATGGGCCAGCCGCAACGACATCCCCGTCGACGCCATCCACGGACCCGGCGGCTCTCCCGGCTTCGACGGCGCCCTGGAGTACCTCGCCGCTCACGCAGGTACCGCGACAGCGGTGTCTGCAGCCAAGATGATCGACTACCCGATCGCCCGGCTGCGCCTCGATGGCAGAGCCGGCCTCCGCATCCCGTTGCTGCTTGGGCTGGGCCTGGCCCTGGCAGTCCTCGCCGCGAGTATGCCGCCCCTGATCCGCACGGCCCTTGAGCTGTCCTCCGGCAGGCGAGGCAGTAGCAGACGTCACGTTCGGCGGATTGCCTTCAGTAGCGAGAACGAGCTCCGTGGCAACCCTGAATGGCAGTAGCAACGTTCAGAGGACACAGCATCAGGGCGACCGGATTGATCACCACTCGCAATGTACGGGAGTGCCAGGACCGGTGACCCGCAACACCGAGAACCAAGAGTTCAGCGATGACCCATTGTGGCCACCCGCATGATGTCGTGATCGCCGCTTGAGTGGCTCGTTGGGAGTAGTGGGCCATCTCAAGATCGGCCGGCGGGCAACGCACTGCAGCACTCGAAGCGGCGGCCGTGGTTAAACCCAGTCATGCCCCCAGTCCCTTGGGGCTACAGCAGCGCAGGGCCCAGCGTGTCGCGCACGACCCTCTCCAGCCGGTCACCCCGGTCGTAGTCACCGATGTGGGCAGTGAGGAACGCCATCGCGTACTGCCCCGCCTCGCTCCACCAGCCGAAGCTTCCACCGAGGCCACCCATGCCGTACCCGTCGGGGTCCAGGCCAACGCCGAGCCCCCATTCATGGCCGCCACCCATCACCAGCTCAGGCTCGACTCCGTGCCTCCGGGTCACCTCGGCAGTCAGACCCGGGCTGAGCAGACGGCCCTGCGAGAGGGCCACGTAGAACCCCGCCACGGCGCGCGCGGTGCCGTGACCGTTGACAGCCGGCACCTCGGCACGGCGCCATCGCTCGCCGTTCACGACGCTGGCTTCCCGCGCGCCCGGCGGGTTCGCCATCGCGCGGTGATACAGCTCCGGGGCAGCCGACTGGGAGGCGCGGAATCGGTGCCGAACCCGGTCAGGTCAGCGACTCTGGTCAGTTCGGCGTCACCCAGCCCGATGTGGAAGTCCAGGTCGTGCGGGCCGCAGACCTCCTCGCGTAGGAACCGCCCGACCGAGCGGCCGTCGACCTGACGAACGACCTGGCCCAGTAGGTGGCCGTAGAAGAGCGCCGACTCACCGTGCGCGGTCCCGGGAGCCCAGGTTGGCTCCTGGCGGGCGAGCAGCGAGCACATGAGCTCCCAGTCGTAGAACGCCTCCTCTGGCGCGTCCTCCTCCAGCACGACGACTCCCGCGCGGTGGGACAGGACGTCGCGCACCGACGCCCTCGCCAGCAGCTCCGGCCAGTAGCGCTGCATCGGAGCGTCGAGGTCGACCAGCCCCCGGTCGACCAGCATGAGTACACACATGGCCGCGAACGGCTTCGTCACCGAATAGGGCATCACCAGCGTGTCGTGACGCCAAGGCCACGTCTGGGCGGCGTCGGCGTAGCCGCCCCAAAGATCCACCAACCACCTACCGCCGTGCCACAGCGCGAACGAGGCACCAGCGCCCTGCTGAGCGGCGATAACGCTGGCGAATACCTCCTGAATGGGTGAGAACGACGTCTCCGCCCAACCGCAGATCTCCACGTCCCACTCCTCGTCAGCGTTACGCCAACACAGCTAGCCGCTGGAGGCTGACGACCGGAGGGGCTGCCAGCCTGATCTTCTCAACCGGGGCGCCTTCGGCGCCACCCATCCCTCTTTCGTCACATACTGGCTGCACAGGGGTCTCCGACCACGGTGGCTGGGTCCGCCGGAGCCAGAGTGAGCGCCCGCGGCAGCATCCCCCGTAGGCACCAAGGCGGCCCCGAGAGGAATACGGGGCCCTCGGCCATCCCCCGATGCCACCCATCTGCTGCTGCCCGGTTGGCGGGCTCCGTCACCAGGGCGGCGGCGAGAACTGGCGACGAGCTCAGGGGCCGAGCTGCTGAGCCCACCCAGGGGTGAAGATGATGTTACAGAGGTTGCGGCGACGGATCCGTCACGAAACGGGCTGGTTGATGTCCAGAACCGCGCCCACCGGGCGACGCGCCTCGGCCTCAGAGTCCCCGTGCTCCTCGACCCGGTCCCGGTAGACCCGGACCGCTCGAGCAGGCGTCTCCTCGTCGAACCTCCTCGGTGCCGCCATGAGCCAAGCGGCACAGGATGAGCCAAACTGCGCCGCCGGCACCGCTGCACCGCTGCACCACCAATCCCGAATCGCCAATCGCCAACCGCCATCTCGAACGGAGCGTAGGGTCCCCGTCATGTCTCGAGTCGCCGCCATTGCCGCCGTTGTGCTCCTGGCGGCCCTCGGGGTGTTCCAGGCTCTGCTGGCCAGCGGTATGCCGCTTGGGCGGTTTGCCTGGGGTGGTCAGCACGAGGTCCTTCCGGGGCGGCTGCGGGTCGGTAGCGTGGCTGCCATCGGCACCTATGTCCTGATCGGCTGGGTTGTCCTCACTAGGGCAGGGCAGCCCGGCAGCGGCTCTGGCTTCCTGAGCGTGGCCACCTGGGTCATCGTCGGCTTCTTGCTCCTCGGTGTCGCCGGAAACCTCGCGTCGAAGAGCCGCTCCGAGCGTCTCGTGATGACTCCCATCGCTCTCGTCCTCTGCGCCCTGACCGTGGCCGTCGCGGTGGGTGGCTGACGAAGGACCCGTCCCGCCCGTCTAGCCAATCGGCGGCGTGGTACCGCGGGCGACCGGGCCTCTGATGGGACGGAGACCCGGCCGACTCGATTGGCTTCAGCTGTGGGAATGCGTCGCTCGGTCAATGGTGAATGTGCATGGCGGCGCCTTCGGCTCGCACCGCCGGCATCCGCAGGTAGGCGAGGGCGGCCAACGCGAGAGCGATGCCTGCCGCGGCCAGGAAGCCGCGGGGGAAGCCGTCCACGATTCCGGTGACGCTGGCCATGCTGCCGGCGGGTGGGAACGATCGACTGGACGATCAGTACCGGCGGGCGACTCGAACCCGCTGAGGGCCGTCGCCTGGTCGGCGATTTGGCTCGGGTGCACGCGGACAACGCCTTCGGCCGGTTGAGCGGGCTCCTCGGTCTGAACCCGCACGGGGTCGGCGCGGCCCTGGGCGACGCTGGTCAGGCTGTCAGCGGGGGCCAGCACCTGTCGCAGCAGGTCTCATGTCCATCTCCTCTTTCACGGTGGGTCGTCTCCGACTTTGCCGCAGCCGTCTCGGGCTCGCCCCGGTCAGCTGACCGGGACCGCGGCGGGGGAATCCCGGTCATTCGACCGGGGCGACGCAACTCATCGTCGAGGAGCGTGGGTGCTCCACCCGCTCGTCCCCACCACCGCGCAGGAGCCCGCCATGATCACACCGATCCGCATCGACCCAGTCGTCGCTGCCCCGTCAAACACGTCACCACCCGAGACGCCGGCTGCCCAGCATCGTCGTACAGCCCCCACAGCGGTGGTGGTCGCCGGAACACTGGTCACCGGGTTCCTGGCCGCTGTCGCCCTCGTCGCCGCACCCATGGTGCCCGCCACCGAGAGTGCTCTCACCGGGGCGGTGCTGTGCGGCTTCGCGCTCGGCTGGGCCGCGTTGGTCGGATCCTCCGCGCGATACACCACCCAGCCGCAGCGATGGGCCGCCGTGCCCGCCGTGGTACTTGGCGCGAGCGGGTTCGCGCTGCTGGCTCTCGGGTCCGCGGCCCATCCCGTCATCGACTGGGTCTGGCCGCTGGTGCTGTTCGGACTCGCCGTGTGGATGGTCGTGCGAGTACGCCGCGACATGGGCAGCAGGGCTGCGCGCTGGCTGCTCTACCCCGTCATCGGTGCCATGGGCGTCGCTGCAGTCGGTGGGGCCTACCAAACCGTCGGCACGGCCGTTGACGCGTCGTCGGTCGCGATGTCAGGCCGGTTGGTGGACGTGGGTGGGCACCGCCTGCACGTCACCTGCACAGGGTCCGGCAGCCCGACCGTCGTCGTCGAGGCCGGGGGTGGCGAACTGGCCGCCAACCTCGGCTGGATCACCACCGCGGTAGCCCACGACACGGCCGTCTGCGTCTACGACCGGGCCGGCCGGGGCTGGAGCGAGGACGCCGACCACCCTCAGGACGCCGTCGCGATCGCCACCGACCTCGACACCTTGCTCCACCGCGCCGAAGTGCCCGGCCCCTACGTCATCGCCGGCCACTCCTTCGGGGGGCTCTACGCGCAGACCTTCGCGGCCCGCTACCCCGCGGAGACCGCGGGGATGGTCCTCATCGACTCCACCGCCCCTCACTACGACGGGGCCGGCGTGACGCCGACCCCGGCCGCCCCCGGGTCCTACGACGTTCTGCGCCGGGTCGCGGCGCTGGCCTCCTCGGCTGCCCGGGTCGGTGTCGGCCGGTTGTACGCCGTGGTTGCCCCGGTCGACCTGCCGTCCCGAGAGCGGGACGAGGTGCGCGTCGCAACCGCGATGCCGGGGACGATTGGCAGCACCATCGAGGAGTACCTGCGGGCCAACGACTCGATGCAGGACGCGGCCTCACTGCGCGACTTCGGCGACAAGCCGCTCGTGGTGCTCAGCGCCGGCGTCGGCAGCGCCGCGGACTGGCCCCAGAAGCAGCAGCGACTGGCCGACCTCTCGACCGACAGCGTGCACCGTGTCGTCGCCGGCGCCAGCCACGAGGCCTTGGTCGGCGACCCGGCCCACGCCGCGACGACCAGCCGCAGCATCCTGGACGTCGTTAAGTCGGTGCGCACCGGAACCCCGCTATCGGTGACTGACTGAACTCGAAGCGGGCCCAGCCGTTTTGGCTGGGCCCGCCTCGCGCCACCGATCGAAGGCGTGGGTCCGTTGGTCTGTCATCTGGCGGCCCGATGGATGCCGTTCACCTACGACCGGCGCGGCGTGCGCTCGGCAACTACCTGACGCGCCGGATGGGGACGATCGCGGCGGCGCCGTTAAGGGCTCAGGCGCCCGCCACGGTGTAGAGCACCTCGTAGCTGTTGCCGCTGAGCGCGAGCACGACCGGGGCGAGTGCGGGGGCCAGGGCGAACGGCAGCGCTCCGGCAATGTTCAGCACGCCGAGATCCTTGGCCGCCGAGCCGCTCTCGGGCAGCACGTCCACCACCAGGGCCAGGTCGACGGCCATGTACATGCCGAAGCCGAGCCCGCCGATGGTCATTCCCATAAGGTATCCGTCGTTGCTGTTCGCCGTGGCGATGACGAGCATGGCTGCCGCGTAGACCACCCCCGCGACCATAACGAAGACCTTGCGGCGCCCCACTCGGTCGGAGAGGCGCCCGGTCACCGGGGCAGCCACCACCAGGGCCACCGACTGCACGAGGGTGCCGAGGAAGATCTCGTGCGGGACGGCATCCTCGCCGGTCCCGAGCTGGTCGATGAGGTAGTAGGCCTGGTAGGTGACGAGGAACGCGTAGGCCATGAGGAGCAGGAACCGGCTGACGAAGGCCCACGCGAAGTCGGGGTTGGCGCGGGGGTCGACGTAGAACGAGCCGAGCAGCTGTCGCAGTGACCATGGCGGCCGGTCCACGGGGTCGAGCCGCCGGTCGTCGAGCTGGGTCACGAAGACGACCACGGCGGTGGCGCCGACCAGGCAGGGCGCGAGGAACTTGGTCAGGTCGTTCGCGTCGAAGGTCTGCACGAGGAAGGTGCCGGCAACGGACGCGGCCGGCAGACAGACGCCGAGCACCCCGGAGACCAAGCCGCGCTGGGCCACCGGCACCTGGTCGGGCAGGACCGCGACCTGGGCCGCGAGGAGGGCGTTGAGAAAGATCTGGGCGAGGCACCACCCGACGAGCACCACCGCGATGTTCGGGGCGAGGGCGACGACCAGGATGCCGATGGTTCCACCGACCAGGCCGATGACCATCCATGGGCGGCGCATCCCCCACGGGGAGGTCGTGCGGTCACTCATCCGGCCGAAGAACGGGTTGCTGACGATCGACAGCAGCGACCCGACCCCGGTGACCAGGGCAAGGTTCCTGGGGGCGTCCTGCAGGCCGACAAGGGTGTTGACCTTCAGCGCCAAGGACACCAGCAGCGGGGCAAGGAAGAGAAGGGCTCCGCCGGCATACGACAGCGTGTAGAGCGAGATGAAGGTCCACCCGACCGGGCCGGGGCGCCGAGCGCTCGCGGTGGGCTGCGGTGGCGGCCGGTGCTCGACCGGAGGACGCATGCCAGCTCCTGGTCTCCGGTTCCTCAAGGGGAGCCGACCCGCCGCCAGTATGGCCTACGCTCGGCAGGTCGAGTCAAGGCAGGAGGCACCGCTAATGCCGGATGCTCTCGTCGAGACCAAGCTGGTCGTGCCGAGGCCCCGGGCGCGCACGGTCCACCGGCCGCGGCTCAACAACCTGCTCGCCTCAGGCTCGGACGCGACCCTGTTGCTGGTCTCGGCACCGGCGGGCTTCGGCAAGACCACCCTGCTCGTCACGTGGCTGACCCGGCCTCGCCAGCCACACCCCGTCGCTTGGTTGTCTCTCGACGAACGAGACCGCGACGCGACCACGTTCTGGACCTACGTGCTGCGCGCCGTCGACCGGGCCGCCCCGGGCACAGCCACGGCGGCCCTCGAGCTGCAGCATGGTGGCCAGGCATCCATCGAGGCCGTACTGACTGCCCTGCTCAACGAGCTCAGCGTGTTGCCCGAAGACCTCACCCTGGTGCTCGACGACTACCACCTCGCCGAAGGCCCGGACACGTGCGCCGGGATGCTGTTCCTGCTTGAGCACCTGCCGCCCCAGGTCCACCTCGTGGTCAGCTCTCGATCCGACCCCGCGCTGCCCTTGGCGCGGCTGCGGGCGCGCGGCGAGCTGCTCGAGGTGCGCGCCGGCGACCTGCGCTTCACCAACGGCGAGGCGGCGACCTACCTGAACGAGCTGAACGCGCTGGCGCTCTCGCCCGACGATGTTGCCGCGCTGGAACGGCGCACGGAGGGGTGGGCGGCGGCCCTGCAGCTGGCGGCCTTGTCGCTTTCCGGGCGGGAGGACCGATCGACGTTCATCGCCGGGTTCGCTGGCGACGACCGGTTCGTGGTGGACTATCTCGCCGACGAGGTGCTCGACGCGCTGCCTGCCGGCGTGCGCCGTTTCCTGCTCGACACCTCGGTGCTCGACCGGCTGACCGGGCCACTCTGCGACGCCGTGACCGGGGGGTCGAGCGGGAAGTCGGCCCTGGAGTCGCTGGAGCGTCAAAACCTGTTCGTCATCCCCCTCGACGGGCGCCGTGAGTGGTATCGCTACCACCATCTGTTCGCTGACGTGCTGCACGCCCACCTGCGGGACGAACGCCCCGACGATGTGCGCGGTCTGCACCTGAGGGCCGGCAACTGGTTTGACGGGGTGGGGAATGCCGACGCGGCCGTTCGGCACGCGCTCGCCGCGGACGACGTCGACCTTGCAGCCGACCGGGCGGAGCTGGCCGTTCCCGCACTGTTGCGGGAGCGGCGCGAGGCGGTTATCTGTCGCTGGGTCGAGCTGCTTCCCCCCGACGTGACGGAGCACCGGCCGGTGCTCGCCGTCGGGTTCATCGGCGCTCTGGCGGCGAGCAACGACTTCGACTCGCTGGACGACCGGCTGTCCGACGTCGAGCGGTTGCTGGCCGGACCGCCCAACGACCTCGTCGTGGCCGACCCACCAGCACTGGCTCGCCTGCCGGGGGCCGTGCAGACCTATCGAGCCGCCCTGGCGCTGGTCACTCAGGACCTTGGCGGCACAGTGCGCCATGCCGAGCTGGCGCTGACCCTCGCCGCCCCCGACGACCGCCTGACGACGGCCTCGGCTTCTGCGCTGGTGGGCCTGGCGTCGTGGGCCTCCGGAGACCTCGCCATCGCCCACTCCTCCTACCTGGTTGCCACCGAGAACCTGCTCCGCATCGGGCACCTGTCTGACGTGCTGGGCTGCACCGTCTCGCTCGTGGACATCGACCTGACCCAGGGCCGGTTGGGCGATGCCGAGCGCCGCTGCCGCGAGGCCCTCGCCCTGGTTTCTCCCACGGGGCCGCTGCGAGGAACGGCCGACCTCCACGTGCAGCTGAGCCGGGTGGCCCGGGCGCGTGGCGACCTCACCGGGGCGGCCGACCAGCTGCGCCGCGCCGACGAGCTCGGTGAGTCGGCCGGCCTCCCCCAACATCCCTACCGTTGGCGGGTCGCGCTGGCCGAGGTGCGCGCGGCGGAGGGGGACACGGCCACAGCGCTCGTGCTGCTCGAGGAGGCGGAGAAGGTCTACGTTGCCGACTTCGCACCGCAGGTACGCCCGGTGGACGCCGTGCGCGCGCGGGTGCTCGCTGCCCGGGCAGGTGGGCGAGGCACTGGCGTGGGCGACCCGCCGGGGTATCGCGCCGACCGACGAACTGGCCTACCTGCACGAGTACGAGCACATCACGCTGGTGCGGGCGCTGCTCGCCGACCACGCGGCATCGGGGACTAACACCACCCTCGTGACGGCGACCTGGCTCATTGACCGGCTACTGGAAGCCGCCGACGCAAGGGACCGTGCAGCCGTGGTCATCGAGGTGCTGGTGCTCCAGGCCCTCACACGTGCGACTGCCGGCGAACAGGACGCGGCCCTGGAGTCTCTTCGGCGCGCACTGCGCCTGGCGGAGCCCGAAGGTCCAGTCAGCGTCTTCACCGACGAGGGCGCCCCGATGCAGGGCCTGCTCGAGACGCTGGCCCGGCACGACCCGGCCCAAGGTCCCGCGTCCCGGTTGCTTGACCGCATGGCCGACCAGACCGGTGCCCGACGTGGTTCCGACTCAGCAGCCGGGCCAGGAGCCCCGGCGCAGCCACTCGTCGACCCGCTCAGCAGCCGCGAGCTCGACGTGCTCCGCTATCTCGACAGCGAGCTCGACGGCCCGGCCATCGCCCGCGCCCTAGGGGTGTCGCTCAGCACGGTGCGCACCCACACCCAGCACGTCTACGCCAAGCTCGCCGTCACCAACCGGCGGGCCGCCGTGCGCCGCGCACACCAGCTGAACCTGTTCTCGCGCAGCGCTCCTCGCTGACCGCGAAGCATCGGGGTGCGCTCATGGCCGCGCCACGCCCCGGGAAGTTCATCACCGCCAGTCATCACCCTTGATGACGACGAGTCATCACACCGCTTTCTACCGTGACGGGATCACGACGACCCGCCACCACCCGGCGAACCGTCCCCCACCGGCAGGAGACGCTCACCATGACCGACGCAGCGTCCACCCAGCCACACGATCACACCTGGTACGAGATCCGTGTCCAGGGACGTCTCGACCCGCGGTGGTCCACCTACCTCAACGGCGTGGACCTCACGCCCGACCCAGACGGCACCACCGTGCTCACGAGCCACGTCATCGACCAGGCAGCGCTCCACGGGCTGCTCGCCGGCCTGCGCGACCTGGGCCTGCCCCTGATCTCGGTCGCCCGCCGCGACCACGACCCGGTCGACTACCCCCACCACCACACCACAGGAGAACCAACATGAGCGCCACAACCACAACATCCACCACCACGGACGCACAGTCCACCACGGCCGCGTCCCGCTCAGACCACACGCGGGGCAACTCCCGCGCGGCAGGACTCTTCTACATCCTCACCTTCACCGCCTCCATACCCGCGCTCCTGCTGCTCGCCCCGGTGCTCAACGACCCCGGCTACATCCTCGGAGCGGGTCACGACAGCCAGGTACTGTTCGGCTGCCTCCTCGACGTCGTCACTGCCCTCACCGGCATCGGCAGCGCCGTCGCGGTGTTCCCCGTCGTCAAGCGGGTCAACGAGTCGATGGCGCTGGGGTTCGTGATGTCCCGCATGGTCGAGGCGGCCGTCATCCTGATCGGGGTCGTGGCTCTGCTCACCGTCGTGCTGCTCCGCCATGACCTCGCCGGCTCGGCGACGGCCGACGCCGCCTCGCTGACCACCACCGGACAGGCCCTGGTCACCGCCCGCGGCTGGACGTTCCTGCTCGGCCCCGGATTCATGGCCTCCCTGAACGCCGTGCTCTTCGGCACCCTGCTCTACCCGCTCACGACTGGTGCCCCGCATCATCCCCACCATCGGTCTCATCGGCGCCCCGGTACTGCTCACCGCCAACCTCTTGACCTTCTTCGGCCAGACCACCCAGACCGGCACGCTGACCCTGCTGGCAACACTCCCGATCGCGATCTGGGAGCTGTCCGTCGGCTTCTACATGGCGTTCAAGGGCTTCAAGCCCGCAGCCGTCACGGCGTTTGCGGTCTGAGCCTCGAAAGCTCGTCTCCACCGGCCCAGACCCCCCGAACCGCAGGTCACCAGATGGTGTCCTGCGGTTCGCGGGACTTGGCCAACCGCGTCACAGCCGAAGCGCCTGTAGGTTGCGGGGGTGGCCGGTCTGGGGCTGGCGCGAGGTGGGGAGACTCCCATTCCGCCGTCAGTGGTGGAGGGCCGCACCACACGTCAGTTGCTGCCTGGCCACGGCAGCCCATTCGAGATGTGGGAAGCATGACGGACGAGAATCACCCCGTCTGTCACATCATCAGGTGACGCCGGGTCACCCTCTCGGCTCCTAGGTTCCAGTCATCCCCGCAGCATCTGCCGCGGACCCTCGAGACAGGAACCGGACATGACCATCACCCCCACTACCCTCACCCGGGGGGCCGGCGTCGCCGCCTTCGCCGCCGGAGCCATCTTCATCGGCGTACAGCTCGATCACCCCCAACTGGACGTCGCCTCCGTCAGCACGACCGAGTTCGCTGTTCGCAGCTCCTTGAAGGTGCTGATGGCCGCACTGGCCCTGCCCGGCATCACCGGCATGTACCTGCATCAGGTGAGGAAGATGGGCGTGCTCGGCACAGTCGGATACCTGCTGTTCGCCGCCAACTACCTCGTCATCCTCAGCACCTCCTTCATCGCCGCCACCGTCCTGCCTTCCATCGCCGCCACGAGCCCGTCCTTCGTGAAGGACGTCCTCGCCGTGGCCTCTGGCGGCCACGCGACCGGCGACATCGGACTGCTCAAGACCGTGCTCCTGGCCGAGAGTGTCCTCTACCTGGCGGGCGGCCTGATCTTCGGCATCGCGCTCTACCGGGCTCGGGTCCTGCCGCGCTGGGCTGCTGCTGTACTCGCGGTGGGCGGTGTCGTCTCCGCAGGGCTCTCCCTGCTGCCCGACCCCTACTTCCGGCTGCTGGCCTTCCCCAACGGCATCGCCATGGTCGCTCTGGGCTACTCGCTGTGGCGGGCCACCCGCCCCACGGCAGAGCCGACCACCGGGGAAGCGGTCGACACCCCACTCCTGACCGCGGCCGGTGCCGAATGACGCCGCGCACCAGCCGGTGGGTGCCGGTCGGCCTGCTCGCGCTCTCCGCGATTCCCGTCCTGGCCGGGACCACCCGACTCGTCGAGGTCATCGGCGGGCCGCAGCTCATCCCCCGGGACGCCCGCTTCGCCGCCTCACCGGTACCGGTCGTCGTTCACGTCGTGTCCGTGATCGGCTACGCACTCCTCGGCGCGTTCCAGTTCTCCGCCGGCCTGCGCCGGCGTCACCCCAGGTGGCACCGTCGAGCCGGGCGGGTCCTGGTCGCCCTCGGTCTCGTGGTCGCGCTCTCCGCCTTGTGGATGACGTTGGTCTTCCCCCGCAAGGCGGGTACCGGCGACCTTCTGTACGCGTTCCGGCTGCTCTTCGGGGCCGGGATGGCCGCCAGTATCGTCCTCGGGCTGGCCGCCATCCGGCGACGGGACATCACTCGGCACCAGGCCTGGATGACCCGCGCCTACGCCCTCGCCCTCGGCGCCGGGACCCAGGCGTTCACCGTCGGGTTCGGGCAAGCCGTCTTCGGCTCGGGCGTCGCTCGCCACGACCTGTTGATGGGAGCCGGCTGGGCGATCAACCTCGCTGTCGCCGAGTTCCTCATCCACCGCCGCTCCACCCGACGGGCGCCCGGACGTGGCACCCGAACCGCCCTGGTCGGTTCCTGATGAACCATCCCACACAGCACCCAACCGGCAGCTACGAACTGCGCGTCGGTGGCCACCTCGACCAACACTGGTCGGACTGGTTCGACGGTCTGACCCTGACCCACGACGAAGACGGCCGCACCACCCTGCGCGGCCCGGTCACCGACCAGGCCGAGCTCCACAGCCTGATCACCAAAGTGCGCGACCTCGGGGTCACGCTCCTGTCGGTCAGGACCATCGACGCCGACGGCTGACCCTCCCCGCCCGACCTGCCGCGGCGGGGCTCGGGGGGAAGGGGGGACAGCCGCACATCCGGTGGTGTTGCACCCCCATCCTGTGCTGCCTGCCCCATCGTGGTGTGCCCGCCGCCTTCCTAACGTCGAGGGTGCGCTCGAAAGCCGTCGCGGAACCACAGCGCAGCCGACATCCCAAGCCATCGGGATGTCCCGATGACCGTTCACCACCTGGTAGGTCCGATCCACTCCGCACCCACTGAAAGAAGCCCCACATGGACACTCTCACCTCCCCCAGCGCGACCTCAGCCCGACCGACAAAGCTCCCATCACGACGAGCCCACCCGAACCAGCGGCCTTGGGCCCGGACGGTGCTGGCCCTGACTGCGACGGTCCTGATGAGCCTGATGCTCGGCCCCAACCCGGCCACCGCGGCAAACCCCGCACCGACCCCGACCATGGGCGCCGCCAGCACCGAACTGGAAGCCGCACTGAACGACGTGGTGGCGGCCGGCGTCCCCGGCATCGTCGCGCGAGTCCAGGAAGGTCACCGCGCGGCCCGCGACTACGCGGCTGGGGTGGGCGATCTCGCTACCGGTGCCGCTCTTCGGCCTACCGCCACCTACCGGGTTGGAAGCATCACCAAGACCTTCGTCGCCACCATCGTCCTGCAACTGGTCGGCGAAGGGCGCATCAGGCTCGACGAGCCCATCGCCCACCGACTGCCCCGGCTCCTGGCGAACGGAAACCAGATCACCGTGCGGCAGGTCCTCAACCACACAAGCGGCCTGCCCGACTACAACCAGGATCCAGAGCTCTTCGCCGGGATAGTCAAGAACCGCGTCTGGCAGCCGCGGGAGCTGGTGGCCCTGGCCGAGAGGCACCCGCAGCTGTTCGCGCCCGGCAGCGCCTGGGGGTACTCCAACACCAACTACATCGTCGCGGGTCTGCTGGTCGAAGCCGTCACGGGCCACCCTCTGGCCCGTGAGCTGGACCGACGAATTTTGTCCCCCCTCCGCTTGGACCACACCTCGTTCCCCGTCGGGAACGCGCCCCTGACCGGCTATCACGCACACGGATACATGTCGACGGAGGCCGTCCCCACCCCCGACGGTCAACCCCTCGACGTCACCAGATACAACCCCTCCCACGCCTGGGCCGCCGGGGCCATCGTCTCCAACGCCGCGGACCTGTCGCACTTTTACCAGGCTCTGATGGGCGGGAGTCTGCTCGGCGCCGCCCTGCTGCGCGAGATGAAGACGACCGTCGCTGAAGACCCCACCGATCCCCACATGACTTTCCGGTACGGCCTGGGGCTGGAACGAGTCAACGACGCCTGCGGCGTCAACTGGGGGCACGGCGGCGCCATCTTCGGCTACGAAGGCCTCGCCTACTGGAACGCCAGCACGGCCCGGACCGTCGTCATCGCCAGCACCATGAACCCCGCACCCGCCGCGGCCAACACCCCCTTGGCCACATTGACCGGTCTCGCCCTGTGCCCCGGCAACAGCACCTCTGCATCTACCCGGCAGCGTCAACTGCCCCGCAGCCAAGATCCTGCCTCGGCGCAGCTTCTTGGAGCCCACTCGACACAGGGCGGTGCCTGAGCTCGTCGTAGCGGAGGAGCCATCCCTGGGGTCGACCTCGACCTAGACGTTGCGGCGGCTGCGATTTGAACCGCCCCGTGGAATCCGGAGACCCAAGTGTTATAAGAGCTCAGCAGTCGGCTGTTCTCCTCGATGGGCGTAGTAGCCCCCTCGGAGTCGGGCGGGTGGTGTGTCAGTTGCCTACTGTTGACCGCCACGCAATCTGCACACGACGGCGTCACCGACCGTGCCGATATCGCGTCCCGTGTCCTGTGCAGCTCAGCGTCCTGGTCTACGTCGTGACGCCGCCTGCCGAGCACGCCTGCCGACTCGCAGTCGAGCTCGGAGAAGGGCTGCCGCGCCGCTTCCGCTCCTCGCCGCTGCGCGCCTGCGGTGCGGGGCGGCGTGCCATCGAATAGCTCTGGCAACGTTGACACCGGGGTGGACCGTACCCGCTTTGGAGGACACAGAGGTTAGCTGCCCGATAAATCGGAGGCAGTAGAATGGGTTCCACGCGTCGGAGTTTAACGGCGGAGTACAAGGCCAGTGCGGTAGCGTTCGTGCTGGATGAGCAGCGGTCGATCGCCGAGGTCGCACGGAATGTCGACGTGCACGAGATGACGTTAGGTAAATGGGTGAAGAAGGAGCGAGAGAGTCGAGAG